>JBOGIR010000037.1:0-23356 GCA_050742335.1 Vicinamibacterales bacterium
GAAGTCCAGGTGCTTCCGGTGCAGGGCAACGTGCACGTGATCGTCGGCGCCGGAAGCAACATCACCGTGCAGGCCGGTGACGACGGGGTGCTGATGGTGGACACCGGCCTCGCGTCGATGAGTCCGAAGGTTCTGGCGGCGCTCAAGACGATCTCGACGCGGCCGCTCAGGTACATCATCAATACGACGGAGTTCGACGAGTACGTCGGTGGCAATGCGGCGATCGCGGACACCGGCGAGATCATCCCGTTCCGTGCCCCTGATTACACCGCCGGGCCTCAGGGCGCGCTCGATATCACCAGGGCGTCGGTGATCTCCTACTACACGCTGCTGCACAGGCTCGCCGGGCCGGCCGGAAAGGCGCCTCGTATTCCCGAGGACGGATGGCCCGACAACACCTACTCGATTCCTCAAAAGCGGCTCTCCTTCAACGACGAGCCGATCGTCATCACCCATCTGCCGTCGAACACCGATGGCAACAGCGTCGTCCTGTTCCGCAAGTCCGATGTCGTCAGCGCCGGCGGGTTGCTCGATCTCACGGCGTATCCCCGGATCGACGTCGCCGCGGGAGGCGGTATCCAGGCGATTGTGGACGCGCTGAATCGTCTGATTGAGATCACCGTGCCCGCCTCGCACGCGGGCGGTGGCACGCTGGTCATCCCTGGCCACGGCCGGATCGCCGATCACGCCGAGGTGGTCTACTACCGCGACATGATGACCATCATTCGGGATCGGGTCCAGGACATGATCAAGAAGGGGATGACGCTGGCGCAGGTGAAAGCCGCCAGACCTTCGAGGGATTACGACACCCGCTACGGCAGACAGACCGGGGGCTGGACCACGGAGATGTTCGTAGACGCGGTGTATCGAAGTCTCAGCAACAAGTCGTGAAAGGAGACGATCTCATGAGACGCAGGGTCCTGTTGATAGTCGCCGGCATCGCGTGTCTGGCAGGGGCCGATCGGGTGCTCGCGCATCATTCCTTCTCGGCGACGTACGATTCGAGCCAGAAGGTCGAGATCGAGGGCCTCGTGAAGGAGTTCGTGTGGCGGAATCCCCATTCGTTCATGAGGATTGACGTGGCGGACAAGGACGGCACCACGAAGACCTGGACGCTGGAGTGGGGCTCGACCAACGATTTGACGCAGGCCAAGATCACGCGAACGACGCTCAAGCCCGGCGATCGCCTCGTCGTCACCGGTGAAGCGCCGCGCGATCCGTCGTCGCTCCGGCTGCTCATCTCCACCGTGAAACGGCCCAGCGACGGATTCGAATGGCGAGGCAGGGTCGAGTAGACATGTTTCGGCCTTGGACCGCGCTGGTCGCTGTAGTGGTCGCCGTTGCCGTCATCCCTGGTGACGCTGGGGCGCAGGCCCAGGGAGGCGGCCGGGGCGGCGGCGCGGCGCAGGCCCCGACCGCTCGCGCGATGGCGCCCAAGGATTTCACGGGGTACTGGGTCTCGATGGTCACCGAACATTGGCATCTGCGCATGCTGATGCCCCCGAAGGGGGAGTACAGCATGCTGCCGCTCAATCCCGAGGCTCGCAAGCTGGCTGACGCCTGGGATCCCGCCAGAGACGGGGCCTCCGGCAACGAATGCAAGTCGTACGGAGCCGCGGCGATCATGCGGATCCCGGGGCGGTTCTCCATCCATTGGGCCGACGACAACACGCTGCAGATAGACACCGATTCGGGAACCCAGACGCGCCTGCTGCGGTTTGGGGGCACCTCGCCTTCCGCGCAGGAACCGCAGTGGCAGGGTTACTCGGCGGCGATGTGGGAAGGGGTGCAGCGCGGTCGCGGAGCGAAGCCCACCGGCCAGCTTCGCGTCACCACCACCCGCATGCGCCCGGGATACCTGCGCAAGAACGGCGTCCCGTACAGCGAGAACGCGAGGCTGGACGAGTACTTCGAGACCTTCACCGAGCCAAACGGCGATACCTGGCTGGTGGACACCATGATCGTCACCGATCCGCAGTACCTGACACAGCCTTACGCCACGACGTACGCCTTCAAGAAGATTCCCGATCGCTCGGGATGGGATCCGACACCGTGCCGGGTGAACGAGGTCCGGTGAACAGGCCGCTGCGCTGAGGAGCCGACATATGCGCACACTTTTCGTCGCCGTCGTGGTGTTCATGCTCGTGGTGGCCTATGGCATCACCGGCCGCGCGCAAGGTGGCCCCGCGGGTGCGGCGCCCGCCGGAAGCGTCGACGCGGGCAAGGCCGTGTGGGCGCTCGGCAACACCTCGTGCCGCAACTGTCATGGCGGCGACGGGGAAGGCGCGTTCGGCCCGGCGCTCGCAGGGCGCAACCTGTCGTATCAACGCTTCCGTGGGTATGTGCGCAACCCGCTGGGTCGTATGCCGGCGTATATCGAGTCGGAGCTCACCGATCAGGAAATCGCGGACCTGGTCGTGTACTTCAACAGCCTCCAGCCGATCGACAAGCCAAGCGCGTGGCGGTTCGACCTGCCGCAGGGCGCGCCGCGCGGCCAGCAGCTGGCCGTGTCGGTGGTCGGCTGTGCGCAGTGCCACGGCCTGACGTTCGAGACGCCGCGTCACGGGATGGCTGAGGTCAATGGCGACTGGGAGTGGTTCAAGCGCATGGTGTACCAGCACACCACGGCGCAGCGCGAACAGTGGGGCCAGCTCGACCCGGCGCTGCCGCGCGTGACGCCGTCGGCGGCCGGGCCTCCCGGACGCAACCGGGTCCGCATGGGGAACTACTTGCCGGCGCGGCTGCCTGAATCGATGCTGAGGGAAATCTACGACTGGGCGGTCGACCTCGGCTCCCTCGTGGCGCTGAGCGGCAGTGTCACTGCGGGACCCGGCGGGCCCGGTGGGGCGACCTATACGGTGACGGTGGTGAACACGGCCGTGCGGAACAAGGGGTTGGCGGCCGAGGACGTCACGATCGCCGTGGAGCTGCCCGACAACGCCCAGGTAGTGAACACGACCGGCGCCGGCTACGAAGGCGTCCGGCGCAACGGCGAGGGAAAGATGGTGGCCACGTGGCGCGTCCCACGCCTTGGGCCCGCCGACCAGCAGACCTACACGATCACGCTCTCGACACCGGCGAGCGCGATGCGGGGGACGATTCGGTGGGGCAAACCTGCCGTCAAGGCCGACGAGGACGTGACGTTCGTGCTGGCGACAGGTCGAGGAGGGCGCGGTGGCGCGTAGGGTGCACGCAGCATGATGGCGATGCTTGGATGGCTCGAGTCGACGGCCTTTTCGGTCTGGGTACGTGAAGGCGAAACAATCTGGGCATTTCCGACAATCCTGACGCTCCACACGTTCGGACTCGGTCTTCTCGTCGGAACCGCCGCGGTCGTGAATCTGCGGCTGCTGGGGCTGGGCATCGGCCCCCGCCTGCCGCTGTCGCCGCTCCGCTCGCTCTTCGGCGTGATGTGGGGTGGGTTCTGGCTCAACCTTGTCACCGGCTCGATGCTGTTTGTCGCCGATGCCTCGCGTCGCGGTCCATCCGTGCTCTTCTGGACGAAGATCCTCTTCGTCGCGATCGGCATCTCGACGACGGTGTTGATCAAGCGGGCCGTGTTCGACACGCCCACCGATCCGACGGTCCCGGAGCCTCCCGCCAGGACGCTGGCGCTCCTCTCGCTCTTCGCCTGGACGGCAGCCATCGTGGCGGGGCGGCTGCTCGCGTACGTGTAGAAGGGTACAGCGCATGGGCTCGCTCACCGTCCCGCATCTCCACCTCCTGATGAATCACGTGCCGACGGTCGGCACGGTTGTCGGCGTCGGCCTGTTGCTGCTGGCGCTCGTCCGCCGCAACGATCACCTGCTGCGCGCCAGCCTGGAGGTGCTCTTCGTCATTGCCCTTCTGACGCTGCCGGTGTATTTGACCGGCGTGGCGGCCGAGGAACGGATTCAGGATCTCGACGGCGTGTCGACCATGGCGATCGACACGCATGAAACCGCGGCGTTGTTCGGGTTCATCTGGATGCAAATCACGGGTCTGGTCGCGTGGCTCGCCGTGTGGCAGAGTCGACGGCTGCCGCGTGTGCCCAACGCCAGCGTGGGGGCCGTGCTCCTGCTGTCGGTGGTGACGCTCGCGGTGATGGCGCGGGCGGCGGCGATCGGTGGCGAGATCCGCCACCCGGAAATCGTGGCTGCCGGCGATCTGGCCGCGGCTGCCGCGCCCGCCGGATGGTTCACGAGTGCGGCGATCGCGTCGTTCGTAACCGACTTCCCGTGGGTGTGGCCCGCCGCCGAGTGCCTGCATTTCATCGGACTGTGCCTGACGTTCGGTGTGCTGCTGGCGGTGAATCTGCGCATTCTCGGCGCCATGAAGGCCGTGTCCTTTGCCGCCGTGCAGCGCCTCCTGCCCTGGGGCATTCTCGGATTCGGCCTCAACCTCGTGACCGGCATGATGTTTTTCATCGCCGCCGCGAACCAGTACACCATGAACGTCGCCTTCTACTGGAAGGTGGCGTTCCTCATGCTGGCGGGGGCGCATTTCCTCTATCTGACCGTGTTCGACAGGACGTGGGCCCTCAAGGCCGGTGACGAGGCGGGTCCGCTCGACAAGCTCATGGCCTCGGTGGCGATTGGCGCCTGGGTCGGGGTCATCTACTGGGGCCGCATGCTGCCCTTCATCGGCAACGCATTCTGATCCCGGAGTTTCATCGTGTTGAGAGTGAATACGGCACACCGAGACACCGAGAGACTCTCATGATGCGCCTCGGTGCCTCACTGCCTCGGTGTGTCGTGATCGGCAACTGAAGTGAGTCCAGGGTCTCAACAAACAGAGGTGTCGCGTTGTCGTTGATCGTGCCTGTCTGTCTCGTAGTGATTGTCGCGCTGGCGGTGCTCGCGGCGGCGGGAAGCTGGATCGACGCCTGCACGGAGCGTCACGAGGCAGGGATAGAGCAGTGACGGTTCAGACTCTGGTCGGTCTTGGTCTTTGGTCTCTAGTCTTTGGTCTTTGGTCGCCTCTGGTCCGAAACCAAAGACTAAAGACTAAAGACTAGAGATCGCTCGCGCAGTACCAGAATCGGAGTACAACCCATGCGAACACGACCATGCCAGGCGTTGTCTCTTGCAGTGCTTGCGGCGGCGGCCGTCGGCATCGGTCCGGCCCTGCACGCGCCCGCCTTCGCCCAGGGCCCCGCCTTCGCCCAAGGCTCCGGCGCGGCAGGCCAGCAGGCGCCGGCCGCGGACATGATCCTGACGGGCGGCAAGATCATCACCGTCGACGCGAAGTTCTCGATCGCGCAGGCCGTGGCGATCAAGGGCGATCGGATCCTGGCCGTCGGCACGAACCAGGAGATCACCCGTCTTGCGGGTCAGGCAACCCGCCGCATCGATCTCCGGGGGCGAGCCGTCGTTCCCGGCTTCATCGACAATCACGCGCACTACATGGAAGAAGGCGTGTTGTGGACGGTCGAGCTGCGTCTGGACAACGTCGAGACGCGCAAGCAGGCGTTCGAGCTGATCCGGGCGAAGGCCAACTCGCTGAAGCCGGGCGCCTGGGTCTACACGCTCGGCGGCTGGTCGCCCGATCAGTTCACCGACGACAAGCGGCCGTTCACCAAAGACGAGCTCGACAAGGTGGCGCCGAACCATCCGGTGCTGCTGCAGTTCACCCGCGCCGAGACGTATCTGAACAGCCGCGCGGTGGAGGTGCTCGGCCTCGCCAAGAGGAAGGAGCCGTGGATCACGCGCGGCGCCAGCGGGCAGCCGACGGGTGTGCTCGACGCCGGCGGCGCGAACTTCGGCGCTGCAACTGGCATCTCGGAAGCGATCCCGCGCCCGACGATCGAGCAGGTCGAAGCCAACAGCATGGCCATGATCCGGGAGCTGAACGCGTCCGGTCTGACGGCGTCGAGCGGCACGTGCCCCGACGAGTTCGTGCCGATCTTCCGCAAGTGGGCGGCCGAGAAACGGCTGAACAAGCGGTTCTTCTGCCTCGTGGCCGTCGGCATGGGCGCGAGCGCCGACACCGTGACGAAGAATCTGCCGCAGATTGCCGGCCTCAAGCTGTTCCAGGGCGACAACTGGGTCGATCACATCGCGTATGGCGAGGGTCTGTACGGACCGGCCGGCGACAGCATGGTAGCCCCGCGCGGCACGCAGCCGCAGGAGGCGTTCGAGCAGTGGGGCCGTATCGCGCGCGAGGTGGCGAGGGCGGGAATGCCTTTGCATTCCCATACCACGCTGGAGCACACCTTCAACGGGTTCCTCGATCAGATCGAGAAGATCAACCGCGAGTTCCCCGTCCGGAATCTCCGCTGGGTGCTCATCCACGACGAGCAGGTCAATGCGACGCACCTCGAGCGCATGAAGAACCTCGGCCTCACGGCCGGTATTCAGCCGCGGGCGACCATCATGGGCGGGATCTACCACCGCGCCCATGGCGACCGGGCGTACGGCATGCCGGACTTCAGACTAATTCAGGACAGCGGCATCATCTGGGGACTCGGGACCGACGCGTTCGAGGTGAACCAGTACCGTCCGTTCGTGACGCTGTCGTTCGCGGTGACCGGCAAGATGGTGGGAGGGACCGTCGTGAATCGGCGCACGGTCAGCCGTGAAGACGCGCTGATCGCCCACACACGCGGCAGCGCCTACCAGATCCTCCAGGAGAACAACCTCGGGTCGATTCAGGCCGGGAAGCTTGCGGACATGGTCGTGATGGATCGCGACTACCTGACGGTGCCGGCCGATCAGATCAAGGAGATCAAGTCGGCGATGACGATCGTCGGAGGCCGCGTCGTGTACGACGCCGCCACGCCTGGCGCGTCAGCCGCTACGCGGTAGAGCGCTTTTCGCGATGTCGTAGTATCCGCCTTCACTTCAGGCGGACCGTGACAGGTCCGGCTAAAGCCGGACACTACGTACGATGGTGACAGGCGCTTCGCGGTGTCGCAGTGTCTGCCTTCACAGGCGGACCGTGACAGGTCCGGCTAAAGCCGGACACTACGGGCGATAGTACGCAGGCCGGGTCCTTGTGGAGCCGGCACGTCGAAGGTCGAGGTTCATATCGATGCGCGCGTTTTCCGCAGTCGCACTCGGACTGATCGTCTGCCTCGCGGGTGTGGAGCTCGCCGCGCGTCAGGCACCGGTAGCTCCGCGGCCGCCCATGGCCGAAGACGTCTTCAAGAACATCCAGGTGCTGAAGGGGATTCCCGTGGACGAGTTCATGGGAACGATGGGGTTCTTCTCCTCGTCGCTGGGCCTCAACTGCACCGACTGCCACGTCGAAGAGAGCGGCGGGAGCTGGGCGCGCTACGCCGACGACAACGCGCTGAAGCAGCGGACGCGCGTGATGATGGTGATGATGAACACCATCAACCGCACGAACTTCGGCGGGCGGCAGGTGGTGACGTGCAACACGTGCCACCGCGGCAATGCCAGACCGAACGTCATGCCCAGCCTCAACCTGCTGTACGGCGAGCCTCCGCCGGACGAGCCGGGCGATCCCTTCGAGCAGGCTCCTGGGCAGCCGGCCGCCGATCAGGTGCTCGACCGGTTCATCGCGGCGATCGGCGGCGCGCAGCGTGTCGCGGCGCTCACCAGCTTTGCGGCCAAAGGCACGTACATCGGCTTCGACGATGCGGACAAGGCGCCGATGGAGATGTTCGCGCGAGCTCCCGGCCGGCGCGCGACGATCGTGCACGGCCTCTCCGGCGAGACGATCGCGACCTTCGACGGCCGCAACGGCTGGATCGCCGCGCCCCCCACGGACAGGCCGGTCCCGCTGCTCACGCTGACTGGACAGGAGCTCGAGGGTGTACGGCTGGAGGCGCAGCTGCTGTTTCCGTCACGGATCAAAGAGAGCCTCACCAGATGGCGCGTCGGCGTGCCGGCGCTCCTCGACGATCGCGAGGTCCGTGTTGTCCAGGGCAACACGGCCGGCGGCGGTGTCGCGACGTTGTGCTTCGATGCGGAGACCGGCCTTCTCGTGCGGCTCGTGCGCTACGCGAATTCGCCGGTCGGCCGCCTGGTGACGCGCGTCGATTACGACGACTATCGCGATGTGGCGGGTGTCAGGATGCCGTTCCGGTGGACGGTACGATGGCTCAGCGGCCGATCGACCTACGAGCTCACCGAGGTACAGCCGAACGTCCAGGTGGCCGAGACGCGCTTCGCGCGGCCCGGGCTGTAGTACTGCGAGCATCATCGACGCGCGAGGCTTATTGCGGATTTCAGATCGATCGATTGCCGATTGTTGATGATTTCTGAATGACGATTGTCCGAACTGATTGGCGATTGAGGGGATTCGTCAATCGAAACTCACTTCGACGATCGAAAGTCGTCATTCGACAACAATCTCCACTCGACCAATCTGAAATCTGCAATGGGTGAATCAACGGATAGGAAGGAGATGACCATGGCACCCAGCTCAATGAGGCTGGTCTCGACACTCTCGGTTGTCCTTGTCTGCCTCAGCGTGCACGCCGGCGGGGTGTCGGCGCAGGGCACGCGCCAGATGGTGCAGGTGGCCAAGGACGTCTACACGATGACCGGAGCGGGCAGCAACGCCAGCTTCGTGGTGACCGGCGAGGGTGTCCTGGTGTTCGACAGCGACATCCGCAACAACGACCTGCCCTTCGTTCGCAAGGTGACGAGCAACAAGGTCGTGTACCTGTTCGCCTCGCACGCCTCCGGCGATCACTCGACCGGGGCCTGGTATTTCCGCGAGGACAAGCCGGTCTACATCGGCACGCGCGATCAGATCAGGGCCTACTTTCAGAACGAGCTCAAAGAGTTCGACGAGCGCAAGGCGCAGGGCCTCCCTCTCTACAAGGGGGCGGAGCTCCCCCCGCCCTCCATGGGCTTCGACGAGAACCTGACAGTGCTCCTCGGCGGGTTGACCTTTCAGGCCAAAGCGGAAGGTTACGGCCACACCAGCGGCGACATGACGATGTACATCCCGCAGCGGCGCGTGATGTTCATGGGCGATCTGCTCAACAACGAGGTGCATCCGGGTCAGGCCGAAGCCGCCGGCGTGTTCTTCGCCAGCATCCAGGGAACGATCGACATCCTGAACCGGATCATCGACCGCAACCTGGCTGTGGACACGTATGTCCCCGGCCACGGTCCGGTCCACGTCGGACGGGGGATCGCCGACGTGGTGGACCAGCGCGACTATTTCATCCTCATGCGCGACGAAGTGGCGAAGATGGTGATGGCAGGCAAGAGCCTGGAGCAGATTCAGAAGGAGTTCAAGGTGCCCGCGCGGTTCGCGCACTACGACCCAGGCAGGCTGCAGCCGATTCTCCGCGTGATCTACAACCAGCTGATCGAGAGGGGGCTGTAGGCTGAACAGGAATGACCTGTTGCCTTTGACCTTTGACTTACACGACACTGACGTTCGAAGACTCGGGTCCTCGGCAGAAGCGGGAATCACGGATCGAGCAGGAGCGAGACCATGGCGAAGAGCATTCTTGTGTGCGCGAGCGTGCTGGCGGTCCTGCTGGCGTTCTCGTCCGTGGGCCGGGCGCAAACCTGGAACTCCCCGGGCTTGAGCGCGCAGGAATTCAAGGCGATGCCGCCCGGCGGCCAGGCGCCGCGTCGTGACCTGTCGGGCATCTGGAACGCTGGCGGCGCTGGAGTCGGAGGAGCGGGACAGGAGGCCGAACGCGAGGCCGCGCGGGCGTCGTTCACATCGCTGGGCGAAGAGATGGTCCAGCGCAACAAGCCTGGCAACGGGCCCCGTATGGCTAAGGTGGCGGAGATCAACGACCCGCTGTCGACCCTCGGCGACCCGTCGGGATTTCCCCGCCTGGTCACCTTCGAGCTCCGGGGGGTGCAGATCGCGCACACCCCCAACCAGGTGCTGATGCTCTACATGTTCGAGAAGCGCTACCGCATCATCTGGACCGACGGACGTCCGTTGCCGAAGGATCCCGATCCGCGCTGGTACGGCTACTCGGTCGGCAGATGGGAAGATGACTATACGTTCGTGGTGGAGACGGTCGGTCTGGACGATCGTACCTGGCTCGACAACTCCGGCAATCCGCACAGCACCGACTTGCGTGTGGAAGAGCGCTATCGCCGCGTCAACCAGAACACGCTGGAACTCACGGTCGTCATCACCGATCCGAAAATCTATACGAAGCCGTGGATGGCTCGAAACAGGCTGCCGTTGCGCCTGATGCCGCCCGGCACCGACCTGATGGAGATGATCCCGTCGGCGTCGGAGGCACAGGCGTACCAGCAGGTGATTTCGAGTCAGACGAAATAGCCATTTGGGATTTCAGATTGCCGATTGATGATTGTTGACGACTGTCGGAATGATGATTGTTCGAACGGATTGGCGATTGAGGGAATTGGTGATCAATCGACACTCATTCGGTCGATCGCGAAATCGTCATTCGACAACAATCTCCACTCGATCAATCTGCAATCTTCAGTAGAGAGGGCCGGTAACAATCCGGCCGGGAGGGCGACTGTGAGATACACATTACTCGGCATTGTCCTCGCCGCAGCAGGTGTCATGGCGGGTGCCGTGCCGGCCGTTGCGCATCACGGTGCAGCGACGTTCGACACCGGGAAAGAGATCACCTTGAAGGGCGTCGTGACAGAGTGGATCTGGGCCAATCCGCACTGCTTCCTGAAGTTCGATGCCAAGGACGAGACCGGGACGGTGAGACAGTGGGCGGTCGAGACCCAGAATCCGGTCGCGATGACGTCGAGAGGGTGGTCCCGGAGCGCGTTCAAGGCCGGTGATGAGGTCACCGTAAGGCTGGAGCCGGTGAAGAACGGGGCACCCGTCGGGCGCGTCCTGAGCGTCGTGCTTCCGAACGGCCAGATGCTCGTGGCCGTCGGTCCGCAGCCCGCGGCGCCCGTACAGTAGGCAGTAGGCAGTAGGCAGTAGGCAGTAGGCAGTAGGCTGTAGGCAGTAGGCGGCGCGGTTGCCGGGCAGCCGCGCGAGGAGAGGCGATGTCGCTGCATCTGAAACGTCTCACCGTGGTCACCGCCGTCGTGTCGATGCTGTCTGACGCGGCGCTCGCGCAGACCTGGAACAGTCCCGGCTTGAGCGAGCAGGAACTCAAAGCCATGCCGCCCGGTGGTCAGGCACCGCGTCGTGACCTGGCGGGAATCTGGGACGCAGGCTTTGCCGGAATCGGCATCTTCGAGCAGGAGGCCGAGCGCGAGGCCGCGCGAGCCCCGTTCACACCGCTCGGCGAACAGATGGCCCGGCGTAACAAGCCTGGCAACGGCCCCCGTCTGGCTCCGGTCGCAGAGATCAACGACCCGCTGTCGACCCTCGGCGACCCCTCGGGATTCCCGCGCCTGCTCACCTTCGAGCTCAAGCCCGTGCAGATCGTCCACACGTCGAACCAGGTGTTGATGCTCTACATGTTCGAGAAGCGCTACCGCGTCATCTGGACCGACGGACGCGCGCTACCGGCAAATCCCGATCCCCGCTGGTACGGCTACTCCGTTGGCAGGTGGGAAGGTGACTCGACGTTCGTGGTGGAGACGATCGGTCTGGACGATCGGACCTGGCTGGACAACTCCGGCGATCCGCACAGCACCGGCCTGCGCGTGGAGGAACGCTACCGCCGCGTCAATCAGACTACGCTGGAACTCACGGTCCTGATCGACGATCCGAAGGTCTATATGAAGCCGTGGGTGGCACGGAACCGACTGCGGCTGCGGCTGATGCCGCCAGGCACCGACCTGATGGAGATGATCCCGTCGGCGTCGGAGGCGCAGGCGTACCAGAAGGTCATTTCAAGTCAGACGAAATGAGGATTACTCTAGACTTTGGGCTTTAGGCTCTGGGCCTTGGGCCGATTCCCGCTGGTCCCTTCCCCCTGATCCCTTCCCCCTGCCACCAGGTCCCGACGTCGGCCTCATACGAGTCTCACACTGACTTCCTGAGCGGCGGTCGCGTGGCCGATCCGTGTTGCGGCCTCGACGCCGTCCGCCCGCAGGCGTTCGACCAGTGCGTCGGCATGGTCGGGGGGGAGGGCGATCAGCAGCCCTCCGGACGTCTGCGGATCGAGCGCGACCTCGACGAGATCGCCGCGGACGGCTCGATCGACCGAGGTCTTGTTACGCAGATACTCTCTGTTTCGTTTGCAACCGCCGGTCAAATATCCCTGCCGCGCAAGCTGCCGGGCGCCCGGCAGAAGCGGCAGCTTTTTCGCCTCGAGCACGATCGTGACGCCGCTGCCGCTCGCCATCTCGAAGGCGTGTCCCATCAGCCCGAACCCGGTGACGTCCGAGCAGGCGTGCACGGGAAACGTCTTCATGATCGCGGACGCCCTGTCGTTCAACGCGATCATGGACGCAACAGCCCGACGCACGCTCGCAGTCGAGGCTTTCCGCCGCTTGAGGGCCGTGGCGATGATGCCGGTTCCAAGCGCCTTCGTGAGCACGAGCGCATCACCCGGCTGGATGCCGACGTTGCGAATCACGCGATCGGGATGCACCACGCCGGTCACCGCCATTCCGTACTTGAGCTCTTGATCGATGATGCTGTGCCCGCCGATCACCACGGCGCCGGCGGCCCTGACGCGCTCCGATCCGCCGCGAATGATGTCGGTGAGCACGTCGAGATCGAGCGTACCCCTGGGAAACCCGACGATGTTGAGGGTCGTTCGCGGCTCGGCGCCCATCGCGTAGATGTCGCTCAACGCGTTGGCGGCCGCGATCTGGCCGAAGGTGTACGGGTCGTCCACGATCGGCGTGAAAAAATCGACCGTGTTGACGATGGCGAGGTCCTCCCGCAGGCGGAAGACGCCTGCATCGTCGGACGTCTCGGTTCCGACGATCAGGTCGGGGTGTGCGAACGGCGGGAGGCTGTGCAGCACGTGCAGCAGGTCGGCAGGGCCGAGCTTCGCCGCTCAACCCGCCGCCGCCACCTGCTGTGTCAGCCCCAGCAGCTTGGTTCGTTTACGACCGGTGACCTTCGCCATGCGTCGGATCCAATCTTACGACCAAGATACATTGCGTGGAGTCGGAGGCGTCGTCGTTCACACTTCTTACTTCTCGGTTCTCGGTTCGTGTTCAGGTTCGAGCCGAACCTGAACCATGAACCCAGAACCCGGCACCCGGAACCGAACATGAACACGAACCAAGAAGTGAGAACCCAGAAGTGTGAACGACACGTTCGGCATGCTTCGTCACGTCCGTGTCGATCGTACAGCCTTGAGCCGCCGTCTGTCGCCGATTCTCACGGTGACGCCGATCACGTCCAGGTATTCGAGCAACGGGATGGCATATTTGCGCGTCGTGTTGAATCGGTCTCGAAACATCGCTGGCGTGATCTCGTCACGTTCCGCGAATTCTTCACGAAGGATACGCACGATGCCGTCGATGCTGTTGGATAGGAAATACAGATCGGACGCGACGCGGACCACTGAGCGTTCGCGCTCGAGGACCCGCATCACCTGAATGAGTCTGGTGCGGTCGATTCCTGTCTCCCGCGCAATCTGCGGGAGGTCGGGTGGAGCCAGCGGATGGCGGGCGAGGAGGCGCGTGATCTCGTCGGCAGCCCGCCGTTCCTCCGGCGGGAGTGAGACCCGGTGATCGGGCAGGCGCAGGAGGTTGCCGTCGCGGGCAAGCGCCTGTTCCGTTTCAAGGTGCCCGACGAACGCCCGAAACACCTTCGGCTCCACGCCCGGCGCGAGCTTGTCCCGCACTTCCTCCATGTCTTTCCCCGGTTCGAGGGGATGGGCGTCGTGGAACGCTCGCACCGCTGCGAGCAGCGCGTGTCTCAGGGCCTTCCATTTCCGTTCGGTCGTGAAGAGGTCGCCCGTGTCCAGCGAAACCACTTTGACGCCCTTCACCGTGTGCAGCAGGGTGGCTGCCTCTTCCGCTCGCAGGTTCAGAAACTGCTGAAGCGCCGTCGTCGTGGACGCAAACTCGGGACGCTCGTCGAGAAACACTTCCGCAAGGGCTGCGGGATCTCCGGCCCGAAGGATGTGGAGCTTCGCAGCGAGCCTGGGGTCGCTGCGGCGGTGCACCTGTGGCCACGGGTGAATCACGAGGCCGCCGCCGAGCGTCCGCTGTGCCGTCTCGTCGCGAACGACGAAATGGTCGCCGCGCAACGTCAGGAGCGGCTCGCCAAGCGCGATCTGGCAGAAGTCGGAGCGGCCCGGGGCGACTGAATCGTGCGCACCGAGCACGATGAGCTTGCCGAGCCGCTCAGCCGTGCCCATGTGGATTCTCACGCGCTGGTGATTCCTGATAGCGGCAGCCGTCGGCCGCACCTCGAGCCATGCATCGAAACGCTCCGAGGTCAACGTCAACTGCTCATCGCAGAGCACGTGCCCGCGCTCGAGCGACGGGCGTTCCTGGCCGGCCAGGTTCAGCGCGACCCGTTGTCCCCACGTCGCCGTCGATACTGGCTGACCATGGACTTGAATGCTCCGGACGCGCACGAGCTGGCCGCCGGGAAGACAGCGAAGGCGATCGCCGGTCCGGACCGCTCCCTGAAGCGCCGTGCCGGTGACAACGAGACCGTGTCCCTGCAGGACGAAGACCCGGTCCACGGGCAGCCGGAAGTAGCCAGCAGGAGGAGTCCTGTCGATCCTCCGAAGTGCCTGCGCGATTTCCATGCGAAGGCGTTCGAGCCCCTCGCCCGTCGTGAACGAGAACGGCACCACCGGAGAGCCCTCGAGGGACGTGCCGCGCGCAAGGCGTCCAAGCTCTGCCTCCACGTCGGCCACGCGCTCCGATGTCGCGAGGTCAGACTTGGTAATCACGAAGATCGCGCGCCTGACGCCGAGCAGGTGCAGGATGTCGAGATGCTCCACCGTCTGCGGCATCACGCCGTCGTCGGCTGCGACGGTGAAGAGCACGAGATCCATGCCGTGCGCTCCGGCCAGCATCGTGCGGATGAAGCGCTCATGCCCGGGTACGTCGACCACTCCCGCGCGCGTGCCGTCCGAGAGATCGAGGTGCGCGAACCCGAGCTCGATTGAAATCCCGCGCTCCTTCTCCTCCTTGAGCCGATCGGTGTCCTCGCCGGTCAGCGCCTTGACGAGACTCGTCTTGCCATGATCGATGTGGCCGGCGGTGCCGACGATGAATGGCATGGACTCGTATCCTCGGACCTCACTCTTTCCCGCCTCCGCCAAGGCTACGGCGAGGCTCGCCGAAGCGCAACACTGCCTCCGGGACTAACAGCACTTTGTCACTTTCCAAGCACTGAACAGGCCGAACACGTGCTGCAGACGCGAACCATGCGAGCGGCGCGACAGCGGCAGTCTGAAAAACGTGGCGCAACGGGGTGACCGAGGCGTGGGTGACTGGGACCCACGCCGAGCACCGGCCGACACCACCGTGGAGCCACGTTTTTCCGCGCCGTCGAGCGGTTCGCGGCGCAGCATGTGTCCGGCCTGAAATCGGTAAAGTGACAAAGTGGTGCTACGGCCGAAGAGGTGCCGGGCCTTCGAGCTCGTCGGTCCAGTTCGGCACCAGATCGAGCGGATCGACGATCGTTCGCGCGTCGAGCAGGAACCGGTCGTCCGCGACGCGCCCGATGATCGGCGGACGAGCCTGGCGAAATCTCCCGGCGATTCGATGTGGACCCATGAAGTCGTGTTCGATGGCGATGACTTTCGTCGGGATTTCCTCGGTCGGCAGCGCGCCGCTGCCGATCTGAGACGTGGAATCCTGCACCGATACGCGGAACCCGGGCCCGAGCGCCGAGGCGAGCGAGGGAAGCGCCCGCCGCGCGATGTTCTCGATCTCGGCCAGCGGGCGGGTGAACGCTCTGAGGGTCGGGATATCGTGCGTGAGACAGGCCGACTCCCGGTACAGCCGGAGCGTCGCCTCGAGCGCGGCGATCGTGAGCTTCCCGCATCGAACGGCACGATGAAGGGGATTGGCGGCCATCTGCTTCACCAGGGCCGAGCGGCCAACGGCGAGCCCCGCCTGCGGTCCTCCAAGCACCTTGTCGCCACTGAAGGTGACGAGGTCAGCACCGAAGGCGATTCGCTCGCCGACTACCGGCTCCTTCGGCAGGCCGTAGCCGCTCAGGTCGACGAGTGCGCCGCTGCCAAGATCCTCCACGACAGGAATGCCATGTCTCCTCCCGATGGCGACGAGCTCGGGCAGGCCAACTTCCGCAGCGAAGCCCACGATCCGGTAGTTGCTCGTGTGTACTTTCAACAGCAGCGCTGTCCGATCGGTGATCGCGTCTTCGTAGTCCGAGGCATGGGTCCGATTCGTCGTTCCCACTTCTTTGAGGATGGCACCGCTCCTGGCCATGATCTCGGGTATCCGGAACGCTCCACCAATCTCGATCAGCTCGCCTCTCGAGACGATGACCTCTTTGCCGGATGCGAGCGTGTTGAGGGCGAGCAGCACCGCGGCGGCGTTGTTGTTCACCGCGGTCGCCGCTTCGGCGCCTGTCAGATCCATCAGGAGGTGCTCGATGGTCTGTTCGCGCCGTCCGCGGTCGCCCTGGGCGAGGTCGTACTCGAGAGTGACAGGCTGAGTAGCCGCCTGGACGACGGCGTTGACGGCCGCCTCGGGAAGCAGTGCCCGTCCCAGGTTCGTGTGGAGCACCGTGCCCGTGGCGTTGACGACTCGCTGGAGCACGGCTTCGTGCGCGCCGGCGAGCCTGGCTTCGAGCCGCGCCAAGATCGCGTCCTCCTCGAGCGCTGCTGCATCAAGGTGTCCGCCACTGAGGGCGCGCCGCAATTCGTCGAGGATGTCGCGGCATCCCTGGACGACGTACTCTCGATTGAACCGGATGAGCAGACGCTCGGTTCTGGCGTGGGCTAGCAGTCGGCTCACGGCTGGCAGGTCGCGGAAGCGTTCGTCAGCCACGCCGACGAGGCTGGCACAGACCGAGGGCATACGTCAAAGTGCAAAGTGCAAAGTGCAAAGTGCAGAGTAGAAAGTGGAAAGTAGAAAGTCACGGAGGGCGGATGCCGCGAGACGCGCCGAGGAGAGTACGATGACCGCGGGGAGAAGGAAGGTGCCCGGTGGCGCCGCTGGTCTTCAAAACCAGTCTGGGGACCGTAAGGGCCTCGGAGGGTTCGACTCCCTCCCTTCTCCGCCAGCCTTCGCTCCCCTGCAATCCTGGGGGAGCTTCGGCTGGCAGGCCAGCCTTTACGCGAAGGCTGTCCACCGTAGCGCGAAGCGCGAAGGTGGACGTCAATCCACCCGCCAGCTCCTGAATCGCCCGTGCAGGTGCGCCCTTCATGGCCAAGTGTGAGCAGAACGTGTGCCGCGCAGGATAGCTGTACGTACCGCGCGAGCGAAGCGAGCAAGCGAAGGCGCGGTGAACGGCTGCGTGACGCCCAGAAGCTGGGGTGAAACAGGGTGGACCGCGGCGTGAACGTCCCGCTCGGGCGGGCCGTTGTTCGGCGGAGACATCAGTGATACCGTGCGGAGCACGATCGAGAGTCCCGCCGTGCGGTTTGCGGACGTCCGTCTCACATCCGGTCCGCGTATCCACTACGCGCAATACGGCGACCCTGACGGCGAGCCCGTCGTGTTCCTTCACGGTTGGCCCGACTCGTGGTTCTCGTTCAGCCGAGTCCTGCCGCTGTTGCCCGTGACCCTTCCTGCCATCGCCATCGACCAGCGCGGGTTCGGCGACTCAGATCGCCCGGACTCCGGCTATGCGATTGCCGAACTGGGAGCCGACGTGATCGCCTTTCTCGATGCACTCGACATCGAGCGTGCGACGCTGGTCGGCCATTCATTCGGCAGCTTCGTTGCACGGCAGGTCGCCATGGCGCAGCCGCAGCGGGTTGCCGCATTGGTCTTGATTGGCACGGGCTTCGCGGCCTCGAATCCGGTTACAAGGGAACTACAGAACGTCTTGCGCGATCTGCTGGATCCGATCCCGATGGAGTTCGCGCGCGAGTTCCAAGCCAGCACGGCGTACCGCCCCCTTCCCCCCGAGTTCTTTGAGCGGATCATCGCGGAGAGCCTCAAGCTGCCGCCACGCCTCTGGCGCCTCGCCATTGATCGGTTGATTGAATACGATGACACGCAGCAGCTCGCGCGAATCGAGGCCCCGACGCTCCTGTTGTGGGGCGATCGCGACGCGTTGTTTTCGCGATCTGAGCAAGACCGCTTCCTAACGGCGCTACCAGCCGCGCGGTTGACCGTGTACGAAGAAACGGGCCATTGCCCGAACTGGGAACGGCCTGAGCAGGTCGCCGCGGACATTCACGATTTTCTGCGTCGGACTTGACCGACGGGTAGTGTGGCGACACTTCACCTCGTGTCGTCGCACCCAGTGCTGTGATTCAGGACCTCAGAAACGAGACCAGCGTGACTGGGCTGTCACAGCCCTGAGCAAGAGTCCGGCGGATGGAACCACCGCGGCTTCAGCTTGGATCGCAGATCCGGTGCCCGCACTGTCGCCGGTGGCATCTCGCGGATGACGGTATTACGCGGGGCAACTCGGCGCGGTCAGCCGACACGCCAACGAGACTCGCTCGTAGCCGGACACTCCATCGCGAAGGCGTGCGGCGTCAGGGTTGGGTTCGCGGCACGTTCGGTCCACCAAACGATGTGCCGGGCGGGGCGGACTTGGACGAGACGACCGCCAAGTAGACCGACAGGCACACCACGATTGCTGCTGCAACGACCATCGCGTTGCGCAGTTGTCGTGCCGGATCAACGAACGCAGCGACTTCAGCACCGATCCACAATGCGATCCCGGCTGCCATGAGCAGACCGCCGCCCGACGCAAACAGCGCGAACTCAACGCCAAGAATGAAAAGCGCGGCAATCGCAGCCGCAGGTCCGATGAGCCATCCGGGCGGACCCACGAAGGGGACAGTAGCACGCATGGGCTTGACCGGAATGTCGAGACGGCGATCAGAGCTGAGGATTTCATCGCACCTCCAGTCCCGCTATTTCACCTTCGGTTGTGCTTTCCGCCGGTCCGCCCAATACCGCTTCATCCGCGCCGACACCGCCTTGCGCGCCGCAGCCGACATCGTGCGCGTGCGAGTCGTGGCTTGTTTGATCGATCAGCGGACGGCTCGCCGACGCTGAGGCAGATGCAGCTCTGGGAATGCGCGCTCGATCGTGTTCAACGACCATCTTTGCACCCTTCGAGCGAGCGTCTCCAAAATGTCTCCAAGCCTGGGGCAGATTCTGGAGCAATCCAGAGCACGTCCGAGCACGAAATAGTCGCTGCTACGTGATTGAGACTCAAACCCTTGCGACCAAAAGTCGCGCCTTCTCCGCCACTATCTTCTTACGCGAACTGCCTTCGCGGCACCCTCGCTGAATCGTTCATAGAGTAACGGCGCATGCGTCCAAGATGGTGATTTCGGCGGTCAGCACCGCCCTACCAGGGATCACGCCGGGCACGCCCCTATCGCCGTAGGCCAACTGCGGCGCGATTTCCAGCCGGCGCGTCCCGCCGACACGCATGCCGTCGACACCATAGAAGAGGCCGTTGACGAGCGACCGCCGGTCGATCCGGACTTCGGTGAACAGCGTCTCGCCGTTGTCGTCGAGTCTTGCGACACCCACCGGTCCCCACGCGGTCTGCCAGCGAACCGCTTCTCCCTGGTGCAGCCACAGACGAAGGCGGATTCGGTACTTGTGCTGGCGGCGCACCAACTCACCGGCACCGGGAATGTCCGCGAGCAGCGTCACGCCAGATCGCAGGCGTTGGCGAAGAGGCTGACCCGTGCGCGCAAGCATCGCCGCAATGCCCACCAGTCCGGCCGCCTCCGCCATGTCGAGCGGCGTCTCACACTCGTCGATCCGCGTGCGCAGCTGGGGATCGGCGCCGCCGTCGAGGAGAATCTGGACTGCGAGCGGATTGCGCTCGGCGACGGCCATGTGGAGCGGTGCGTAGTCATTGATACCGCGCTGATTGGGGTCGGCGCCAAACGAGAGCAACAGCCGAAGGATGTCGTGGACGTCCGTCCGCCTGGTCGCGCCTGGCGCGTCGCGCGTGCAGCTCAGCGCGGCGATGAGCGGCGGGAACCCATCGTCGACGGGAGCATTCGGGTCGGCGCCGATCTCCAGCAGGGTGCGGATGAAGGCAAGCGGGCTGTGATAGATCGCGTAGACGAGGCACCGTCCGACGGTGTCCGGCATGCGACCGTTCGGTACCACCGTGGGATCGGCGACGGCCGCGCGCAAGCCGTCCAGGTCACCCGTGCGAAAGGCGTCGTCGATCCGCTGGAGCGTCCTCGCTTCCGCGCAGCGTTCTTCTTCAGTCGCCATGTCTGTGGCCGCTCGCCAGTGGCACGGCAGACACTCACCTGGCCGGCGCTCGTTCCTTCAAGAGCAGGGGGGTAACCCCATTCTCACGGGCATTCTACGCGATTGCTGTGAGTGACGCCGCAACGGTTTCGCGCTGTTGGTCTTCACCGTGCGAGTACCTGCAGGTAGTCCTCGAAAACTCATGTGTAGAGGACCATCAACCTGAGAAAGCTCTGCACCTCGTCCGGCGCAGTAGGATTATGCCGATGCTGCAGTTCCGGTACTTGTGGGCGATCCTTGTCGTCGCCGCATGCGTGCAGGGCCCGAGCGCAGCCGGACTGCAGCGCGCCGGCGGGGACTTCGAGGCCGAGCGGCTCCGGATGGTCAACGAGCAGCTCAAGGGACGCGACATCCGCGACCCTCGCGTGCTCGACGCCATCCTCAGAGTGCCACGCCATCTGTTCGTGCCTGCATCGCTGCGCACGCAGGCCTACCGCGATTCGCCTCTGCCGATCGGGTACGGCCAGACCATCTCCCAACCCTACATCGTCGCCTTCATGACACAAGCGCTGGACGTCCGGTCGAGCCACCGCGTGCTGGAGATTGGAACGGGGTCCGGCTATCAGGCCGCGGTGCTCGGCCTGCTCGCCAACCAGGTGTACACGGTCGAGATCCTCGAGCCGCTTGCGGCGCGGGCACGCGCCACTCTGGCCGATGTGGGCTACCGCAACATCGAGGTGCGCACCGGCAACGGCTATCTGGGGTGGCCCGAGCGCGCGCCGTACGATCGAATCATGGTGACGGCCGCGCCCGACGAAGTACCGCCGGCGCTCGTGCAACAACTGAAGATCGGTGGCCTGATGGCGATCCCCGTCGGTACCGTGATACAGGAGCTTCGCATCCTCCGACGGACGCCGACGGCGATGGAGACGCTGAGCACGCTTCCGGTCCGCTTCGTGCCCATGACGGGGAAGCCCTGAAATCGCCATGTTCCAGTTGACTCCTTACGAATTCGGCTACAGCTGGTACGTCGCCTACGGGCTCGTCGTTCCGCTTGCGCTGGCCGGCGCGCTCGGCGCTTTGTCGCTGTGGCGCGGGTGGCCGCGGTGGGCGGTCGTGCTCGCGGGAGTCGTCTCGGTATGGGCCGTCAGCGGCCTCTTCCTCATCAACGTGGTGTTCGGCATCAACAAGCCCATGGAGCTCCCGACCGCGCGTTTCCTCACGTCCGGGTCGGGCCGGGTGCTGGACGCGGGGGCAGGGTCGGGGCGGGCGGCCGTCGGCGTGCTGCTCGCGCGGCCAAAGGCCACCGTTACCGGGCTCGACATCTACGAGGGCTACTGGGGCATTGACGACAACACGCCCGAGCGGTTCATGACCAACGCGCGTATTGCGGGCGCCGCTGACCGCGCCGAAGCCCGTACCGGCGACATGCGTGACATGCCATTTGAGGACACGGCGTTTGACGCCGTCGTCAGCGCATACGCGATCGATCACCTCGGGCAGGATGGGCGCGTCAAATCAGTGGCGGAAGTTGCACGCGTCCTCAAGCCAGGTGGCGAGTTCCTGTTGCTGATCGTCAACGCCGACTGGTTGACATGGCTCGTCTCGCCCCACGCCATCGCTCATCATCCACGGCCGGATCCCGCCCGGTGGCGCACACTGCTCGAGCAGGGCGGCTTGGTGGTTGAAGAGGAGGGCACGAGACCCGCCACCCTGTATTTCCTCGCGAGGAAACGATAACTGTTGCAGTCCGCCATCCGTTGCGGCGATGGCGCCGGCGCCGAGCAGCGCGTGAACGCGGTTCAATCGACGACACAGTCGTAGGACACTCGCACATGAGACTCCCCTTACGATGAGCATGAATCGCCACGTCACCCGGTTGTGGATTCCCCTCGTCGGGTCGCTGACCGTGTACCTGGTCCCGCTGGTGGGACCGCATGCCGTATGGCTGCTGGGAGCATCGTTGTTCCAGGAGGTGACGCGCACGGGCGATCGCGAGTCGTGGTGGCGTGTCGCGGACCTGACGGTCGCGCTCGCGGCACAGGTCGCGGTTGGCCTGATGCTCGCCTGGTCGCTCCAGGGATCCCGCCTTCGACTGCTGACATGGATCCCCGTCATCCCGATGCTGATCGCCGGGCTGAATATGGCCTACCTCGTCGTGATTCCGTCCTACTTTCTCATCGAGCCCGACACGGCCCCGGAAGTGGCGAACTGGGAGGAGCACTGTCTCGTCCCGGACGTAGCCCTCATGTCAATCAGGACCACTGTCAACCAACCCAGCGTCGGCGTACGTGAGTGGTGGATGCAGCGACCTGACGCGCGTTACGCGCTTCTCCGTCTCCCTGACTGTGTCGTCGCTGACGCGGGTCTGCCTGTGCCCACGGTGCGGCCCGGAGGACGAGTGGACCTCATGCTCGGGTTCCAGTTCTCGGCGCCAGGTGGCGCGGCGACCCTCGAGCGACTCGTCCCGAGCACGTCGGAGCGGACCTGGTGGTTGCTGACCGGCCCCTCGGCACCGCTGACGCCCATTGAGCAGCCGGAGCTCGCACAAGGAGCGCCGATTCTCTCAGACACGGCTGACGCCGTGGCCTGGGTGCAGCGCGTTGCCGGCTCGCGTCCTCCGGTGCTCGAACGTGTCATCGTCCGGGCGCTGTACCCCTCATCGAGCCTCGACAGCATCAACATCGAGCTGGCACCGTTCGGCCCCGCCTCGTACACGTTGCTCGGCGTCGACACCGTCGCGCGTGAAGCGGTTCTCTGGAGGAACGACCAACCGGTGGTGGTCGGCTTCGATGGCCGGAGACGCGACACCTCGTTCACGCCAGGCCCTATCCGACCCCAGGCATCAACCTACCTTCGCCACCGGGACGGATGGATCGCGTGGGACGCCTATCGAGATGAGGGCCCGTATCAGCTGTCGTGGTCGCTAGCCGCGGGCTCGGGCACCCGCCGAACGAACAACGGGCGGAGCATCACGTCCGCGGCCGTGGATCCATCGGGACGGCTCATCGCCATGAGCGAGAGCACCACGCTCAACATCGGGAGTGCACGCGACGTGGTGTACGTCATTCGCACGACTGACGGAGCCGAGGTCTTTCGAATGTATCTTCCACGGTACGCTCGCAGTCAGGTCGTGATGTTCGAGGGCGGGTTCTTCGGGTACTCTGACCTCGCGGGCACGCACATCTTGAAGATTCCGCAGTAGCGGCGCGGTCCGACAACCGGCG
>JBOGIR010000038.1:0-4025 GCA_050742335.1 Vicinamibacterales bacterium
ACCTGTCGAGCCATAAGTAACGGTTACTGAGCTGGGCATCGTCGCGCCAGAAGTCCGGTTACCGGAGATTGAGGAAATGAAGGGGCGGGTGGGCGCTGTGGGAAACCGCGTGCTGTGCGGTTTTCCAACGACCTTGTGGGCGCGTTCTTGGCGTCCACAGGTCGGGCAGCGTCCATGCGCGGTTTTGTGACGGTCGCGGGGCTGACTCGCTGATTCGCGAGGCGGTAGACACGGGCCAAGTCCTGATCGATCTGCTGGGCCAGCGCGAACGGATCGAGTCGGGCGCGGAGCTGCGTCAGCGCGCGCAGCTTCACCGGGTCGGCGTCGGCACACCCCGCGAGACGTTCGAGAGGCGTCCGCGGCGCGTCATAGCGGCGGCGGCCCCGCGCGCCCACGCGGCGTTTCTCGACGAGCTTGACCGACGGCAGAAACAGATTCTGCAGCAGGC
Source organism: Vicinamibacterales bacterium (assembly GCA_050742335.1). Lineage (GTDB taxonomy): Bacteria > Acidobacteriota > Vicinamibacteria > Vicinamibacterales > UBA2999 > DATCJA01. Next base: position 449 of record JBOGIR010000038.1, read on the forward strand.
GCAACTCGTCATAGAGCGCATTGATGGCCGCCCGCGCCGCCTCGGAGTCATACCGCACGTACCCCAGGAGCTTCCGCACATGCGTCCAGTTCTTCTGCTCGATGTGCGCGTTGTCGTCTTTCTTGTACGGCCGCCCGCGCGTGAATTGGATGGCGTGGGTGGCGCAGTAGCCCCGCAGATGGTGGTTGATGAATTCCGAGCCATTGTCCGAATCGATCCCGCGCAACGCAAAGGGCATTGCCTGGCGCAGGTGCTCCAGGGCCTCTTGCACGTGGTGCTGACTCTTGCCCAGCACGGCCCGCGTTTCCACCCAGGTCGTGTGGATGTCGGTCACGTTCAGCGAATGCAGGAACTCCCCGTCGGCGCGGTCGCCCGAGTGTGCGACGAGATCGATCTCGGTGAAGCCCGGCACCTGCACGTCCCAGCGGTCGGTCTTCAACGGAATCTGATGCTTGAGCAGCGTCCCCGGCCTCGTGCGGCCGTACTGCCGCTTCCGTAACTCGTTCTTGAACGGCCGCAGGCACCGATCCATCTGGCGCGGGCTCATCGTTCGCAGCCGTTCCGCGACGTCGCGGGAGATCTTCCACCGCCGACTGGCCCACGGGAGCCAGGTGGGGAGCAACGCCTGCAGGCGGACGGACCAGGGGTACCCCGCCGCTTCCCAGATCCGGCGCAGCGTGCCGACGACCACCGGCCCATAGTGGACCGGCCGCCCACACCGCCGCCGTCGGCCCGTGACGGGCCGACGCAACAAGCGAATCACCGCTTTCCGGTGATACCCCGTCACCTCGCACACCTCATCCAGCAAGCGACTCTTCGCCGCTCGGGCCGCTGTCTCATACCGTTCGCGCATCCGCGCCAGATACTCTCGTCTCGCGTGTGGTCCCACTCGGGTGTCCCCCATGTCTGTGTCCTTTCATGGGTAACCCGATTTCTGGCGCGACGAACCCTCCTCCGGTAACAGTTACCATGGCGCGATACGCTACACTGCACGATCCGCATTGGGATGTTAGAATCCTGTAAAAAATGGCCAGTTCCCCAACGCCATAGGCGTCCAGAGTCCATCAGAACGGCAGCATTACGGCTTGAACTTGTATCCGACTCGGTGCACGGTCAGAAAGTGCTGGGGCTGTCTCGGTTGATGTTCCAGCTTCCCGCGCAGGCTGGCGATATGCATGTCTACCGTTCGGGTGGGTAGCTTCTGGGAGCGTCCCCACACCGCCGACAACAGATCTTCCCGGGAAAACGTCACTCCTGGGTGTTCGAGAAAGTATCGGAGCAGTCGGAATTCACGAGCGAATAGGTTGACGACGTTGCCCTCCCGTGTTGTCTCTGCTGCTTGAACGTCAACACCAATGGAACCGAATTTATATATGCCCGCGTTGTTCGTGCGTTCCTTGCGAGGACGCCGAAGCAGAACCTCGATCCGCGCCAGCAACTCGCGCATTTTGAATGGCTTGGTGATGTAGTCGTCGGCGCCGATCTTCAACCAGGCGATTACGTCCGCGGTCTCGCCAAACGGCGCCAGTATGAGAATCGGCGTGAAAAGACCAGCCCGCCGAATGTCACGGCATACGGCTAACCCACTCCTACCGGGCAATAGGAGATCGAGCAGGATCAGATCGAATCGAAGAAGCGTGGCCTTCTCGAATCCCTCCCTCGTGCTCGCGCAATCGACAGCGTATCCCTGCTGCCGCAAGCGGTTGCCAAGAGTCGTGCGCGCCGCCGCCTCGTCTTCGACCAAAAGAACATTGGAGGGCATCCTGCCTGATTCTATGCGTGGGAGAGCCTGAGAACTCTGATCGCTTCGTCTACGGTCATACGGTGCGCACGGAAGCACTCGGACGCACTGGTCGGTGATCCTCACCCCAAGAGATGCCGAGAAATGGCGCTCTACCGTCAGAAGTTGAACGCAAATGCGAGCGTAAATACGACATCCGAGTCCGCCACTGAGAACGGGATTGAGATGCTGGGCGTGATGCCGACATTTCGGTTGAAGATGAATCCGACGCCCAGATTGGCGATTCCGAACGTATCAGACACGTCCCGCTCTGTGGTCCCCGTGTCAAACGTGACGCGCTGCCAAGCTGCTGCAAGCCCAAACGTCGGCACCACCATCAGTGAGGGTGTGCTGCTCGCTATCACGCCCACGCTGCCGCCCCCATGCAGTCCTACAGAGGACACGTCTATCGGGCCAATATCGGGACCGACCCCGAACCTCACAGCAGCGACAGGGCACACGAACACGCTGTTAGTGCCGCTGACACCGAGATCAGCGCCCCCAAACGCAGTGATGTTCGTCTGGGTAGCGTCAAGATCGCTGAAGTTCACAACTCCTAGACCGACACCGCCGAATAGCGCTTGCCCACCGCCTGCGAAATGCCCGCCCACGCCCTGAGCCCCGTCGCGAAATGCAGCGCTCACGCCGACCTGCATAGGCGCCTGCGCGAAGGATGGTGCGCCCCCACAGAGTTGGGCTTCGGCTGACGAGACGAAAAAGAGTGAAGCGGCGATAACACACGCCAGAGAGAACTTCATCGCGTGGTCCTCCTCCCTTTGTTTTCGGCTACTCGCTATGCGCCGCCAGTGCGCTGAAAGTCCGCGGAGTAACTGGCCGCCTCTGACGTTCGTCCGGGCTCATACACGCAGCCTGCCGAGCGGCACGCCCACGCCGGTCATCATTGCGGGCGACTCATTCGTCGCGCTCGTTATCGTCGATGATCACGACACCGCCTCGTCGGTCGCCACGTCGTGGACGGTCATCGCCAAGACCGAACAGACGCGCCCAGAAGCCGCGCTTCTTCGGGCGCTCCTCGCCCTCGGCTAGGACGCCGCCACGGAGGCCTTCGTCATCATCGAGACCGCGTGGCTCCCTCAACCAGCGTGGTTCGTCACCCCGAGTCGCCGTCTTCATGAATTGCGTCCAGAGCGGGACGGCCACGGCAGACGCGTACCCGTTCGCCCGGATCGTCCGAGGCTGGTCGTAGCCGACCCAGACACCGGCGACGAGCGTCGGCGTAAAGCCGATGAACCAGGCATCCCGAAAGTCGTTCGTCGTGCCGGTCTTCCCGCCAGCTGGCAGATCGAATCCCAATCGCCTCGCGACCGAACCCGTGCCGAAATCGATGACGTCGGCCAACATATCGGCCATCCGGTACGCGGTCTCCGGTGCGATCGCCCGACGGGCCGGTTCGTGCAGATCGAACACCACGGCGCCGTCGTGGTCCAGAACTCGCCGAATCAGGAACGGACGCGAGACCAGCCCGCCATTCGCGAACGCCGCGAAGGCCGCCGTCATCGCGTTCAGCGTCACTTCGCCCGTCCCAAGAGCTACTGACGGGACGTTCGGTAGACGTTCAAATCCAAAGGCACCGGCCATGTCCAACGTGCGCTGCAGTCCAACCTCGTCGAGGAGGCGGACGGCTGCTCGGTTGCTCGACACGCGAAGAGCTTCTCGCAGCGTTAACGACGATTCCGACACATGCTCGTCATCGGGACTCCACGCGGCCTGCGCCAGTTGCAGGGGCTCGTCCAATCGATCGATCTCATCGTTCGGACGGTACCCCGCCTCAATAGC
>JBOGIR010000039.1:0-3541 GCA_050742335.1 Vicinamibacterales bacterium
GGCGGGCCCTGTGAGGGCGCTGCCGCCGCCTGTGCTGATGGAAGGTGTCGAGCCGGTGATGGGCGATGTGCCCGCACTTGGGCAGCACACGTCCGCCATTCTCGACGAGCTGGGCTTTACTCGCGACGTCGTCGCGAGCTGGCAAAGGGAGGCAGTGATCTAATGGCGGTGAAACAAGGCTGGACCGGGCGCGTCTTCGAGGATTTCCAGGTCGGCGATGTCTACGAGCACCCGGTTGGACGGACGGTGATCGACGCCGACAACATCTGGTTCACCTGTCTGACGATGAACACGAACCCCACGCACCTGGACGGGGAGTACTCGAAGCAAACCCGGTTCGGGCAGCGCCTGGTCAACTCGTGTTTCACGCTGGCGGTCGTGACGGGGCAGTCGGTCATCGATCTGACGGTCAACGCGGTGGCCAACCTCGGATGGGATGACGTGCGCCTGCCGAACCCGCTGTTCGAAGGCGACACCCTCTATTCACGCAGCGAGGTACTGGACACGCGCGAGTCGAAATCGAAGCCGTCGGTCGGGATCGTCCGGGTCAAGACCACCGGCTACAACCAGCACGGCGTGACCGTGATCGAATTCAACCGCACGTTCATGGTGTACAAGCGGGGTCACGTGCCACGTGCGCCACGCCGCGCCTCCTCATAGGCGCCCGCGGTCACGGTAGCCCGAGGCCTTCAGGCCTCCGGGTCCGCGTCAGAAAAACACCCACGTCACGCCTGGGTTGCGTGGGTCCAGCCGGAATGCCGCGACGACCGGAATGGTGGCCAGTTGGCGGTGAAGCGCGTCCCGGATGCGCCCCGATCCCTTGCCGTGCACCACTTCCACGCGATCGGCGCCGCGGCGAAGCGCCCGATCGAGTTCCTCGACGACCCGTGCGAGCGCTTCTTCGACGGTGAGGCCGTGCAGGTCAACCCGGCCGGCGGGCGCGGCGGCGGCATCATTGGAACCGGCTGCAGGGACTTGCGCCCTGACCTGCCGCTTTCGCTCGTGCCGCTTTCCGCCCTCTTCGGACGGCGCCATCAGCTCGCTTTCGCGGCACGAGACCATGGCGTTCTCGACCTGCACCCTGCAGTGCCCGCCGCGCCCTGCCTGCACGATGACGCCCCGCTTCTTGCCGAGCGTGAGAACGACGACGGTGCTGCCTATGGGAAACGGCATGCCGGCCTCGAAAGTGAGTAATCTTATTACCGGAATCATGAAGGCTGTTCCCGTCGAGCGCGAGGAAGTGGTTGGCCCCTCGAATCGATCGTTCGGCCTCGTCTTCGCCGTGGTATTGGCACTCGTGGGGTTCATCCCCGTCTGGCGAGGTGGTTCGATCCGCCTCTGGGTTGTCATCGTGGCGGTGGCGTTCGGAACGGCGGCTCTTGTCGCGCCCGCGCTTCTGACCCCGCTCAATCGGATCTGGCTGCGCCTTGGCCTGGCGATGCACCGCATCGTCAATCCGGTGGTCATGGCCGTGCTCTTTTATCTGGCGGTCACGCCGGTCGGTTTGCTTCGCCAGGCGTTGCGGAAAGGGCTCTCCACGCGGCTTCGGCCCGACCCTGCGGCACGCACCTACTGGATCGATCGGGCCAAGGAGCCGTTTTCGCCGATGAATCGCCAGTTCTGACGACCATGAGTTTCCTGGCCGAGCTCTGGGACTACATGAGGCACCGGAAGAAGTTCTGGCTTCTGCCGCTCCTCCTCGTGCTGCTGCTGTTTGGCGGCCTGCTCGTTTTGGCGAAAGGCAGCGCCATCGCTCCGTTCATCTACACGATTTTCTGATGTGGATCCTGGGGATCTCGGCCTTCTACCACGACAGCGCCGCCGCTCTCGTGAAGGATGGCCGTGTGGTAGCGGCCGCGCAGGAAGAACGGTTCACGCGACGCAGGCACGACGCCCGGTTTCCCGCCCACGCGCTCCGGTTCTGCCTCGAGCATCAGAACGTCGATCCCGGCCACGTTGACGCGGTGGCGTTCTACGAGAAGCCATTCCTGAAGTTCGAACGCCTTCTCGAGACGTACTTGGCATTCGCGCCGCGCGGATACAGCAGTTTTGCCGCCGCGCTGCCGATCTGGATCCGCGAGAAGCTGTTCCAGAAAGAGCTGATTGTCGACGAACTCGTGCGTCTCGGCTTTTCACGAGAGATCGGCCGCCGGCTGCTGTTTACCGAGCATCACCAGAGCCATGCCGCCAGCGCGTTCTACCCGTCGCCGTTCTCGGAGGCGATCGTGCTCACCATGGACGGGGTCGGGGAATGGGCGACCACATCGGTGAGTATCGGCCGCGGCCGCTCGCTCGAGGCCGTTCGCGAGATGCACTTTCCGCATTCGCTCGGGCTGCTCTATTCGGCATTCACCTATTACACCGGCTTCACGGTGAACTCCGGCGAATACAAGGTGATGGGCCTGGCGCCCTACGGCACTCCGCGATTTGCCCAAACCATCCTCGACAGCCTCATTGACCTCAGAGCGGACGGCAGCTTCAGGCTGAACCTCGACTACTTCGACTACTGCACCGGCCTGCGGATGACGAACGCGCGCCTGGAACAGCTTTTCGGCCATCCCGTGCGGCAGCCAGACGAACCGCTGACGCCTTTCCACATGGATGTCGCGGCGTCGATCCAGGCGGTCACCGATGAGGCGGTGATTCGGTTGACGCGGTCGCTGGCCGACGAATTCTCGCTGCCGAATCTATGTCTGGCCGGCGGCGTGGCCCTCAATTGCGTCGCCAACGGCAAGGTCCTGCGTGACGGCCGGTTTCGCCGCATCTGGATTCAGCCGGCGGCTGGTGATGCCGGAGGCGCCGTCGGCGCGGCACTGGCCGGCCATCATGCGCACTTCGGGCACGACCGGGTGCCGCGCGCGGGGTCGGATGGGATGTCCGGAAGCTATCTCGGGCCCGAGTTTGCTCCATCGGACGTGCAAAGGCGCCTCGAGGCGGCCGGTGCGACATTGGAGACCGCCGACACCGATTCCGGCATGATCGACGCCGCAGTCTCTGCGCTGGCGGCCGGGCAGACCGTGGGCTGGTTTCAGGGCCGGATGGAATTCGGTCCGCGCGCGCTCGGCGCACGGTCGATCCTCGCAGACCCCCGGTCGGTGTCGATGCAGAAGGTCCTCAACCTCAAGATCAAGTTCCGCGAGAGCTTTCGTCCGTTTGCGCCCTCCGTCCTGCGCGAGCATGTCGCGGAGTGGTTCGATCTGGACGACGACAGTCCCTACATGCTGTTCGTCGCCGACGTCCGGCAGGACCGGCGGCGGACGTTGAGCGAGGAGGAGCAGCGGAGGGTCGGCATGGACCGGCTCAACGTGGTTCGTTCGCAGATTCCGGCGGTCACACACGTGGATTATTCCGCGCGCATTCAGACGGTCCATCGGGAGACGCATCCGCTGTACCATCGCCTGCTCGAGGCCTTCAAGGCCAAAACGGGGTGCCCGGTGCTCGTGAACACCAGCTTCAACGTCCGCGGTGAGCCCATCGTGTGCACGCCGGAAGATGCCTTCCGGTGCTTCATGGCCACGGACCTCGACATGCTCGTGGCAGG
>JBOGIR010000040.1:0-4189 GCA_050742335.1 Vicinamibacterales bacterium
GAATATATTAATGCGTCAATGCGAATCTTTAGCCGGGTTTCGCGGCGTCACACAATTTCAACCACGCGAGGTCCATCGACGCTCATCGACCTACACCGTGCGCGTGGGGCACTACCGTTTGTTGGACGGTGAGCGGCGTTGAGCATATGAGAAATGCCTGTCGGCGGGCCTTGGCGTCTTTCTATCGGGGTATCGATCCGCTAGTCTGCACTGCACAAAGCCGGCGCAATTGTCGCAAAGCCGATAGTGGACGAATTCACCGCATACCGTCCACACCGCATACCGTCCACTCAGGGCGGTATTCCATCGGAGGCGTTTTCGTTCGCGCTTACGCCAGTCTGCGCCGAGATCGGCGTGCTTCCAAAGCAAGGGCTGCGCAGGATGACAAATGCTCCGGCCAGGTCCGCTGAACCGGAACACGAGCTTATTACGGTGCGCGACTGGCTGCGCTACGCTGTCAGCCGTTTCAATGGCGCCCACTTGGTCTATGGCCACGGCACGGCCACGGCGTTCGACGAGGCGGCGTTTCTCATTCTGCACACGCTGCGCCTGCCCATCGATCAGCTCGATCCTTGGCTTGGTGCGCGACTGCTCCCTTCCGAAAGACGCACGCTCGCCGAAATCGTCGAGCGTCGCATATCCACGCGCAAGCCGGCGCCATATCTGACCAACGAAGCGTGGATCGGCGGCCTTTCATTTTACGTCGATGAGCGGGTCATCGTGCCGCGCTCCTACATCGGCGAGCTCATGCGCGACGGCCTTGCCGATGCGGTGTCGGATCCTGGAACGGTGAGGCATATTCTGGATTTGTGCACGGGCTCGGGCTGCCTCGCCATTCTCGCCGCGCACGCATTCCCGGACGCGAAAATCGATGCCAGCGACATTTCTCGCGACGCGCTTGCGGTTGCCGAGCGAAATGTCGCTGACTACGGTCTGCAGGATCGCGTCGCGCCGATCCTTTCCGACTTGCTCGATCGGTTGGCGGACCGGCGCTACGATTTGATCCTTGCCAATCCCCCGTACGTCAGCGACGCGGCCGTCGCCGCATTTCCTCCCGAATATGCAGCCGAGCCCGCAGCCGCCCACGCCGGTGGCGGCGACGGCCTCGATATCGTGCGCCGCATTCTGGAGCGGGCGGCGGATCACCTGACCCCTCAGGGAACGCTGGTGGTCGAGATCGGCACCGGCAGGGAAATCCTGGAGCGGGAATATCCCAATGTTCCGTTTCTGTGGCTCGATACGGCGGAGAGCCAGGGCGAGGTTTTTGCCCTGCAACGCGAGTCTTTGGCTTAGATTGGTCCTTGGACTGGGCCGGCAAGCCAAACGGGGAGAGGCGCGTGAACGAGTGGAACAAGTACGGTCCGACCGCGGCCCGCAGGCATGGTCGGCCAGGGCGCGAGGCGCGGCCCAAGAGCGTCACCATAGACGTGCACTCCCACGTCGGAGTCCCGCGTGCCGCTGAGCTGGTGAAGCCGCATCTGCAGGCCAATTCCGCGCCTCTCGTGACCTTCGCCGATGCCGGGACGCGGTCGCTGAACCAGAAGCAGGAAGCCGACATCGCGGCGCGCAGCAGCTTGGACCAGCGGCTGTTCGATCTCGACGCCATGGGCCTCGACATGCAGGTTGTCAAACCGCCGCCGCCGCAGTGCTACTACGCGGTGCCGCTCGATATCGCGGTGGAGGCTGCCCGCATGGTCAACGATGGCATCGCCGAATTCGTGGCGCAGCGGCCCGACCGCCTCAAGGGCTTCGGCACCGTGCCGATGCCGGACGGCAACGAGGCGGCCAAGGAGCTGGAGCGGTGCGCGATCGAGCTCGGCTTCAAGGGCGTGCAAATCCTGACGAACGTCCACGGCCGGGAGCTGTCAGACCCGGCCTTCGCGCCGTTCTGGAAGAGGGCCGAGGAGCTGGGGATGCTCGTGGTCATCCACCCCAATGGGTTCACCGAGGCGTCGCGGCTGTCGCGCTTCTATTTCAACAACGTGATCGGCAACCCGCTGGAGACCACAATCGCCCTGCATTACCTGATCTTCGACGGCGTGCTGGAGCGCCATCCCGACCTGAAGATCCTCGCTGTCCACGGCGGCGGCTACCTCGCCAGCTACGCCGGCCGCATCGACCATGCCTGGGGCGCGCGCTCGGACTGCCACGGCAACCTGCCGCATCCGCCCACCACCTACCTGCGCCGGATCTATTTCGACACGGTGGTGTTCACCCCCAACCAGCTGCGCGAGCTGGTGCGCCTCTACGGTGCCGACCATATCCTAATGGGCACGGACTATCCGTTCGACATGGCCGACTATGACCCCGTGGGCCACGTCTGCGGAGCGGACCTCGACGCGGAGAGCGTCGCCGCCATCTGCGGGGGCAACGCCATCCAGGTTCTAGGTTTCAGGGATAGGGGTCAGGGAAGATCCTGAAACCTAGAACCCTGAAAACCTGATCCCTAACCTGGATCGGTGACTTCGCGGCGTCCCTGCCGGGCACGGACCGCGCCGACCGGTCGGTCGTTGGCGGGTTGCCGGAATGCGAAAAATGCGCAGGCTTCGCACTTCGCGGGGCGGCGAAAGCCCGGCGCAAGGTCCCAGCGCTGGTGGTGTCAGGTGGCGGTGAGCCGGGCGTGGACCGCCGCGAAGCTCGGGAAGGCCGGGCAGGCGGTTGAGAACTTGAGCGCCAGCCGGCGGCCGCTTTTCACGACGCGGGCGGCGACGTACATCAACTCCTGCATCACCGTCTTGAGCCGTCGGCGCTGCGCCGGATGCCGGATCGGCGCGTCGTCGCGCGTCAGTCCTTCGAGCCCGATCCAGCGCAGGATGTTGTAGGCGAGCACCGCGCACGCCATGACCAGATCGTTGGTGGCGAACTTGCCCGACGGCAGCCGCTCGATGTCGAGGTCGGTCTTGAACTCGGAATGGAACTGCTCCGATGTCGCGTGATCGCAGTAAAGAGCGATCGCCTTGGCGTCGGCGCACACGCATTCGCCCAGGCTCGTCCACCAGCCCTCGATCGCGATGTCGGGGACCAGCAGCCGCGCACCGTGCTTGTCGATCGTGCGCTCGGTCACACGGATGACGCGGCGGTGCTGGCGCGTCTCGCCGCCGAACGTCTCCTCGACCACCTCGGAAAAGGTGCCGACGCGCTTGCCCGCGCGCGGGAAGCTCCACTCGGCTTCTTGCTCCGCGCGCTTCAACCAGGCATCGAGGCCCTGCCGGCGCGGGTTCCATTTGATGATGAAGTCGACGTTCTCGCGCGCCAGCCAGGCACGGTTCTCGGCCGCGTCGTGGCCGCTGTCCAGACGGCAGAGCAGCCGGTGGTTGGTCAGCGTCCTGGCGCGCGGCACGACACGCTCGAGAAAATGGATGAACTCGTTCTGCCCGTGCTGGCTGCCGGGGCGCAGCTCGCAGGCGAGGCACCAGCCCTCCTGCCCGAGATAGGCCGCGAGCGGCGCATAGCCGTCGAAGCCCTTATAGGTGTAGCCGACACCCTCCTTCCTGGTGCCGGAGTTGTCCATCGGGAACACGTCGATATCGAGCGGCGCATATCTGCGCTTCACCGGCCGCAGCGACGATCCATACTTGACGAGGATCGGCGTGACCGGCGCGCCGACCCTGCCGATGAAGGCGATCGCCGCGTCGTCGACGTGGGGGATCATCGCCTCGGCGTGCTCGTCGAAGCGCTGGCGCAGGCTCGGCGCCGACGGCACCTTGGCGAGGCCGAGCGCCGTCTTGAAGAAATTGTCCGCGCGCCGGTTCTCGACGGCGTCGAAATCGCTCTTGCCGGTGCACAACAGCCCGACGTAGCTCTTGACGCAGTCGGCGTGCGCTATGCCGTGCCGCAGCGGAATCTGATCGAGGCCGTTGGCCAGGCCCGTCTGGCCGAGCGCGCGTCCGACCAGCGCCAGACCCGCGTGCGAGGTGATGGTGTCCGTGCTGGACTGCACGATCTCGAAGCTGCGCATCCCTTCACCCGCCGAGTGAGCCGCCCTCGGCAAGCACGCTAGCTGATTCGCGAATCGCGTCAGAGCACTACGACATCTTCGCTGGAATGGAGCCACTGAAGGTAAGCGACCCCTCTGGACTGCGGCCGTGACGGCTTGTTGAGCGGGGCCGTATCGGGTGAAGCATACTGTCCTTATTCACGTGCTTAAGGACGGTAAGGCACATGGCGGCCGGGATCGTCTCGACGGTTG
>JBOGIR010000041.1:0-1732 GCA_050742335.1 Vicinamibacterales bacterium
GGTGTGAAGCTCGGCGGCCCGCGCCGCTCACCGGCTCGTTCGCCGCACTGTGGAGCGATCACGCGATTGACTGGCTGCCATCGTTGGCGTCGAGTCCTGAAATCGGCGATGTCGCTGCGGGGTGACGCGCTCATCCTCGTGTGCTTCATCCTATTCGCTTCCGCAAGCTTCGTTGCCCTGCCCGGCGCCGCAGCCCACGCGCAGGGGGGCAAGGTCCACCGGATCGGGTTCCTGCGTGATGGCCAGCCGCCACAGAGCTACGTCGACGCGTTTCAGCAAGGCCTACGAGAGCAGGGATACGTCGATGGCCGTAACGTGGTCGTCGAATTCCGAATCGGCAGCCTCGATCATCTTCCGCAGCTTGCCGAAGAGCTGGTGCGACTGAAGGTCGATGTCATCGTGGCTTCGCCTGGGTCAGCGGCTCTCGCAGCGAAGAAAATGACCACGGTGGTCCCTATCGTTTTTGCGAACGTGAATTACCCGGTTGAGATCGGACTTGTCTCGAGCCTGACGCGCCCCGGTGGCAACATCACAGGAACGTCCTTCAATGCTGCTGAGCTGGCGGGGAAACGCCTGGAATTGCTCAAGGAACTCGTTCCCACGCTGAGGCGGGTCGCACTGCTCTCGCATCCGCCGTATCACACCTTCACGGTGCAGCTCAAGGAGGCGGAGACTGCGGCGCGTACGCTCGGCCTGGAGCTTGAGCCGATGCCGGTCAGGAGCCCAAACGACTTCGACGCGGCATTCAAAGCTGTGCGCGGCGCCGACGGTCTGCTGCAGCTAGACATGCCTTTTTTTACAACGCATCGGGCTAGAGTCGCTGAGTTGGCGGTCAGGAACCGACTGCCTGCCATCTACGGGTACAGACCGATGGTGGAAGCTGGGGGCCTTATGTCGTACGGTCCAGACATTCCGGATGTGCACCGGCGCGCTGCGACCTACGTGGCCAAGATCCTCAAGGGCGCCAAACCCGGCGACCTCCCGGTAGAGCAACCCACCAAGTTCGAGTTCGTGGTCAACAGCAAGACCGCGAGGCGCCTCGGCCTCACGATCCCACCGTCGCTCCTCCTCCGCGCCGATCAGGTCATCGAATGAGCGTCGCCATCGACGGGGCGTCGAACATGGCACTGGAGCGGCCGGCTGGCTCGCATCCGCTCGCCGCCGCCGCTCACCGCCGACGTTCGGCGACAGAAGGCCGGGGTGAGAGCGCGGATGGCTACAATAGAGCGGTACGCCCGTAGGCTGGGCGCGAGGCTGGGCAGCACGCGAAGGAGTAAAGCATGACGACGAACCGGAACGGCAGTTTCGCGGGAAAAGTCGCGTTCGTGACCGGGGCCGCGAGCGGTATCGGCCGCGCCGCGGCACTGGCGTTCGCCCGCGAGGGGGCCAGTGTGGTGGCCGCCGACGTTTCCGAACAGGGCAACCAAGAAACGGCCCGCATGATCGAGGAGCAAGGCGGGCGGGCAATTGCCGTCCGGTGCGACGTGACGCAGGCCGCAGACGTGAAGGCGGCCCTGGACAAGACCGTTGAGGCGTTCGGGCGGCTGGACTTCGCCTTCAACAACGCGGGCATCGAGCCGAGGAAGCCGGCTCCGACCGCGGACTACGACGAAGACGAGTGGAACCGCATCTTCGACACCAACCTCCGCGGCATGTTCTTGTGCATGAAGCACGAGATCCCGCTGATCCTCAAGCAGGGGGGCGGCGCGATCGTGAACACCTCCTCGGGGGC
>JBOGIR010000042.1:0-2276 GCA_050742335.1 Vicinamibacterales bacterium
GGTTCGTGCGATGCTCTCGGCTCGGGCGGCAAACTCGCGCGGCGTGAGCGTGTTGCCCGGTTCGTTGGCCAGCTCGCGTGCCAGATTCGTGCACTCGCCAAGCACGCGACCGCGCTCGACGCCACGCTCCACCGCCCCAGGGTCCCCGGCGGCGCGCAGCGTCACCGATTCGAGCCATACGCGCGTCGGGTCCACGGTCTTGTACGAGCCGATGTCGAAGTTGCCGAGAATCGCGCCCTCGACCAGCGCCTGCGCCGCATCGGACGCCGCAACCCGCATCTCTTGCCTGTGCGCGATCACCATGCGCGTGAAGCCGCGTTGCCGCGCCACCAGCGCGCCCGTCGACGCCGCGCGACGCAGGCGATCGGTCGAACACTCCTTGCGCGATCCAAGTCCCACAAGCCCCACGTGGCTGGTCCTCCAGCCCCGGACGGTCGTAATGAACAGCTCGAACGGCTTGCCTGTGAATTCGCCGCGCCCACGCGCGGCAGCCACTTCACCTGCCGAAGCCTGATCGAGGTCTGGCTCATCGGACAGCGTGTCGTCGTCGAACACGGGGATGAGGAGGAGGTCCGCGTCGATGTCGCGGGACGGGCTCGTGGCAACGCCGACCGACGGCGTCTGATGAACGATCGGCATCGATACGTATCTGCGTGTTCCGGCCTGGTCTTGCTTGTCCGGTCGAGACGACCGGCTTCATCCCGGAGCTCACTTCACTTGATGATCACGAACCACCGAGGCACGGAGGCATCGAGGCCAATCCACTAGCGTTTTTCGGTGTCTCGGTGTCTCGGTGTTCCGTATCCACTATCAACACAACCGGCCTCTGGGATTAGAATCGTACCCGTCGAGGCCTAGTATGACCGATCCCCGCCGCGCGTGTCGCCTGACGGTCGCTGCACTCGCCGCGCTCCTGTGCGCCGGATATGGCGCCCAGGCGCAGCAGCCGGAGGCCAGGAAGCCAGCGCTCTCTGTCAGGGCGACACCGCCGGTCGGCTTCACTCCGTTGCGCGTCCGCGCGATTGCCGAACTGCGCGATGGTGCCGATGACTACGCCGATTTCTATTGCGCGACCGTCGAATGGGACTGGGGCGACGGCACGATGTCGGAGAACACGAGCGACTGTAACCCGTACGAGGCGGGCAAGAGCACCATTCAGCGGCGCTTCTCGGCCGAACACATTTACCGCCAGGGCGGGGCGTACCGACTCTTCTTCAGGCTCAAGCAGAAGACCAAGGCGGTCGCCAGCGCCAGCGCCAACGTCAGCGTGCGATCGGGAGCGGGCGAAGGCTTTGGCCGGTGACGCGGCCGGCGTCGACGTCGACGCGGTCATGGCGGATCTGCACGGCCGCGTGCGCGAGCGGCTGCGCGCCCAGCTCGTCGAGGCGGGAGGAACCGAGGTCTTTGGCGATCCCGCGCTCTTTGCCGAGGTCGAGGGGGTGCTGCGGGCGGCCGCGAGCACACCCGAAGCGGCTCGACTGATCCTCCCCGAACTGCTCGGGGAACCGGACACCTGGCGGCTGACGACCAAGATGCAATATCGGTCGCACCGCAGCCGCGGCGCGGCGTCGCTCGTCATGTTCGTCAAGCGCCGCGTCCTGATGCCGTTGTTCCGGTGGATGTACGAATACAGCCGCGATAACTTCGAACGGCAGCGCCGGACCAATCACGTGCTCTTTGCATGCGTGCAGGAGCTGGCGGTTGAAACGGCCCTGCTTCGCCGGGAGCTGCATCGGTTGTCTGCGCCGGCCCCACGCACGGCAACGGCGTCGTCGATGCCCAAGGCGCCATCCGGCACCGACATACCTCCCGACCCTTCTCATCGGCGATGAAGCTCGCCTTCGTCGTCCAGCGATACGGCGCCGACATCGCCGGCGGCTCCGAGGGGCACTGCCGCGGCCTTGCCGAGCGACTGTCCGGCCGTCACGACATCACGGTACTCACCACGTGCGCCAGAGACTATGTGACGTGGGACAACGCGCTGCCGCCGGGCGAGGCGATCGAGAACGGCGTGCGGGTGGTCCGGTTTCCTGTTGCGCG
The DNA here is from genome assembly GCA_050742335.1 of Vicinamibacterales bacterium. GTDB lineage: Bacteria > Acidobacteriota > Vicinamibacteria > Vicinamibacterales > UBA2999 > DATCJA01. The sequence goes on from JBOGIR010000042.1 coordinate 2,041, forward strand.
TCCTCGGCGCGTGAAAGTGTTCGCCGACCTCAGCGACGAGGTGTTCGACGGCGGGGCGTCGCGCGAACGCCAGGAAGAGTGGTTTCGCGAGAACGGGCCGGATACACCGGCGCTGCTCGAGCACCTTCGGGCGCATGGGCACACGTTCGATCTCGTCGTGTTCTGGACGTTCCGGTACTACCCGTCGTATTTCGGCTTGCCGCTGGTGGCCGACCGGGCCGTGCTCGTGCCGACAG
>JBOGIR010000043.1:0-4740 GCA_050742335.1 Vicinamibacterales bacterium
CTCTCGATCATTCGCGAACACCTGGTCACCAGCAAAGCCGCACAATCGGTCATCGACATCTTGACGAAGCACGGGCTCGACGTCTGGGTGTACGGTGACAACGACTGGTATGTCACGTCGCGCCACGGTCCTCATGTGGATCGTGAAGAGTGGACGGTCAGGTTTCCCCCGACCGTCGTGTCCACATACGAGGGTCTACTGGACCGAGCGATCAAGATCGTCGGTGTGAGCGACGACGATCAAGCTATGGCCCGCTGTGCCACGGAGGTGCAACAACGGTTCGGTCACCTCGTGTCTGCGGCCCTGTCCCAACCGTATTACTTGGACGTGACGCATCCGAAGGCCAACAAGGGAGAGGCGGTCAGCGCTCTATCGGCGCTGTTGGCCATTCCTACTGCAGAGATCGTGACCGTTGGTGATATGCCGAACGACGTGCTCATGTTCAAGCGTAGCGGAGTGAGCATTGCCATGGGTAACGCCAGCGCGGAGGTGCAGCGCGCGGCCACGTTCGTGACGGCGTCGAATAAAGAAGAGGGCTTTGGGCTGGCAATGGAACGGTTTGTTCTTCGAGGTCAGACCGCCTGAAGTGAGGGGGCGACGGAACGAGAACGTGCGCGTCTTTACTGATGTGAACGAACTGAGCATGCAGGCAGGCCAGGCTGCAGTCAGAACGATCAATGAGTACGTGCGAGGCGCAGGCAGATGTTCCCTCGTGCTGTCCGGCGGGAACACGCCGCGCACGCTGTACAGCCTGCTTGCGTCGGAATTTCGAGATCAGATCCCCTGGGCACACGTACACGTGTTCTGGGGGGATGAGCGCTGCGTAGCCCCTGACGATCCAGACAGTAACTACCGAATGGCGAAGGAAACGTTATTGGATCACGTCCCGTGTCCCGCCGGCAACGTCCATCCGATGCCGACTCACTTCCCGTCAGCGGACGCGGCCGCCCGAGATTATGAACGAACACTGAGGAACTATTTCAGCAACGAATGGCCGCATTTCGACCTGATCCTTCTCGGGCTCGGAGAAGAGGGACATACGGCTTCTCTATTCCCTGGATCACCGGCACTTGGAGAGCGGGCGCGGTGGGTCGTCGCCGTGGAGACGCCTGCCGATCCGCCGCTGCGTCTCACACTGACCCTGCCAGCACTCACTCGAGCCGTCAATATCTACGTCCTCGTGGCAGGGTCAAAGAAGGCGAGCGCGTTGCACCATGTGCTCGCTGGGGCCGCTGACCCGAACATCTACCCGGCGGCTGGCGTGAGATTGACCGAGGGCACGTTGATTTGGTGGGTTGATCGGGAAGCCGCAGAACAGCACGAGAGCATGCCGCGCATTCGCCCAAAAGGCGTTGGGTAAGACAGCTATGTACTTCTCACGGTGTCTTCATCAGGGCTGCTCGCCGCTAGCCGCCTGCCGAACCCCTGATTGTCTCCACGAGGCCACGCAATCGTAATGAGAAACGCGCTCTCTTCAAGCGCCTCAACGTCATGAGGCAGGTTCTGGTCCAATGCGAGCAGGGTGCCTGCGGGCAGATCGAACGTCCGACCCTCCGCCCGCACGAGGATATGGCCGGCGACGGTCTGGATCGAGATCCGACCCTTTGTCTGATGCTCAGGAAGCCGCGCACGTGCCTTGAGCGCGGTGAGGACGACACGGAAGTCGTCATACTTGACGAGCGTCTTGGCGTTCTGGCCGTCGTTCCACCCGGGTTCGCCGTGAAGCTGCTCCAGTTCCCTCGTGAGATCGAATTCGAGGAAGGGAGCGGCCATCGGCGGCGTGTGCGGTCTCCTGTGCTGGTTGTCGTCGTGCGCGGCGTTGGACATCGTGGACCTCCCGATCATTTCGACCCGAGGCGTGGTCGGCTGGTTAGGTTGCGTGGGCGGCGCGCCTTCTTTCGCAGGAACTCCTGCAAGGCGACCGCATTGTTGTGTTGGGTGTCGTGTGAGCTGTAGACGAGCGTGACCTTGCCGTGCCGAGCCGCGGACGCGATCGGCCGCCAGGCCTCCGGTCGCGAGTCGAGCTCACGAAAGTAGCGCCGACGGAACTCGTCCCACTTGTCCGGATCGTGACTGAACCACTTCCGCAGCTCAGTGCTGGGTCCGACCTCCTTCAGCCACGTGTGGACCTGGAGCGTCGCTTTCGAGACCCCGCGGGGCCACAGCCGTTCCACCAGGAAGCGGGTGCCGTCGGTGCGCGAGACCGGATCGTACGCGCGTTTCAATGCGATCATCGCTCGCCTCCCTCGTCTCAGCGGGCCTTGACGTCCGCCCCCTTGCGCCGCGTGCCCGATCGACGGCCGAGCATCGAACTCTTCCCCAGCACACTTCGCGCCAGCCAGCGTTCGGCTGCAACCGTGCGAAGGACCTCGCCGGGGTTGAGCCGCCGGCGGAGCCACATGCTCGGTGGTCTGAGGCGCAGCCTCGCTAGGGGATTCACAATGAAATCGCATCCTTCACAATGGAAGCGTGCGGGCCGCCCGTTCGGGGGGCCGCTCATCGAACAGGGCGGGTTCGGGCCTCACACTGCAGGGCCGATCCATGCACACTCTGCATCGTGGCACTTCAGTCGAAGTGGAAGGAGCTGGTCAGATGACCTGGTCATGGAAGCTCGCGAGAATCGCCGGCATCGACGTGTACGTGCACGCCACGTTTCTCATGTTGATCGGGTGGCTGGCTGTGATCCACTGGTCCGAGGGACGGACCCTGGCCGCGGTAGTCGAGGGCGTGGGATTCATTCTCGTGCTCTTCGCATGTGTGGTACTCCACGAGTTCGGCCATGCCCTTACGGCGCGGCGCTACGGCATCAAGACTCGCGATATCACATTGCTTCCCATTGGCGGGCTGGCTCGACTCGAGCGAATGCCGGATGAGCCACGCCAGGAGCTGTGGGTCGCTCTTGCCGGGCCTGCGGTGAATGTCATGATTGCGCTGCTCCTTCTCGGATGGTTGCGGGCGTCTGGAGACTGGGAGGCAATAGATCGATTAGGCGTGACGAGAGGCTCCTTTCTCGAGCGGGTCATGATCGCCAATGTCTTCCTGGTAGGCTTCAACTTGCTGCCGGCGTTCCCAATGGACGGCGGTCGCGTCCTGCGAGCCGCTCTCGCCATGCGTATGGAGTACACGCGGGCGACGGAGCGAGCGGCGGCGATCGGCCAAGGCATGGCTATTCTGTTCGGATTCCTCGGACTGCTCAGCAACCCCGTGCTCATCTTCATCGCATTCTTCGTGTGGATTGGGGCCGCGCAGGAAGCCAGCATGGTGCAGATGAAATCAGCGCTGGCGGGGATTCCGGTGCGTCGCGCGATGCTGACGCACTTTCGCACGCTCACGCCGTCGAACACGCTGGGAGATGCGGCCGATCTTGTCCTGACCGGATCACAACAGGATTTTCCCGTCGTGCAGGACGGGCGTGTGCAAGGCGTCCTGACCCGCAGCGACCTTCTCGCAGCACTCACGCGCCGAGGTCGCGACGCACGGGCGACCGACGTGATGAGATCGGAGTGCCCGATGACCACACCGGCGGAGATGCTCGAAACGGCGCTCGCGCGGCTCCGGGGGCAGGACTGTCACACAATGCCTGTGACGGAACGGGGACTGCTCGTCGGCCTCGTGACCATGGACAACGTTGGTGAATTCCTGATGATTCAGGCCGCCGAGAAGAAAGCGCGCGTATGAGATGGGCGCCTCTGAGGTCGGCCCTTCGAACGTCTCAGCGTCGCTTCGTACGTCCTGGACCTGGTGACGTGGGTCTTGCGCCTTGGGTGAGTAGCTGTTCCAGCACATACGGCAGGATCCCGCCCGCCATGAAGTAAGCCGCTTCGATCGGCGTGTCGATTCGCAGCAAGACAGGCACCGACTCGCGCCGGCCGTCCCGGCGCTCGATGTGCAGGTTCGCAGCCTGGCGCGGGCGCAGAGGTTCACCGAGCGCGAGGTCGAACCGCTCGGCGCCGTCGAGCCCGAGCGTTTGTGCGCTCACCCCTTCGGGGAACTGGCACGGCAGGACGCCCATGCCGATGAGATTCGACCGGTGGATCCGCTCGAATCCCCGGGCAATCACCGCGCGCACGCCAAGCAGGCGAGTACCCTTGGCCGCCCAGTCGCGCGAGCTGCCCGCGCCGTAGTCCTGCCCGGCTATGACGACCAGCGGCACGCCCTCGGCGCGGTACCGCTCCGCTGCATCGTACATGCCCATGCGCTCACCGTCGGGTTGGTGCCGCGTGATGCCGCCCTCGACACCCGGTACCATCTGATTCCGGATGCGGACGTTGGCAAATGTTCCTCGAACCATGACCTCGTGGTTGCCTCGCCGCGCGCCGTAGCTGTTGAAATCAGGCACCGGGACGCCTCGATCGCGCAGGTAGCCGCCGGCGGGTGAGGTCGCCTTGATCGCGCCGGCCGGGCTGATGTGGTCCGTCGTGATCGAATCGTCGAAGATGGCGAGCGCCCGCGCGCCCGAGAAGTCGGCGGCAGGGGCCGCTGCCATCGAGGAATCGAAATATGGCGGCTCGCGGATATAGAGCGATGCCGGGTCCCATTCGTAGAGATGTCCGGTGCCGGCCGGAATCTGAGTCCACAGCGGGTTCTGCTGGGCGAAGTCCGCATACACGCGTCGGTACTCGATGGGATCGAACGCGCTCGCCAGCAGCGCATCGACCTCCTGCATCGACGGCCAGATGTCCCGCAGATGGACCGCGCGTCCGTCGATGCTCGCGAGCGGCTCGCGCGTGAGGTCGATGT
>JBOGIR010000044.1:0-6147 GCA_050742335.1 Vicinamibacterales bacterium
GTCGTCACGCACAGCGAGCGTCTGGCGTCGCAGTTTGCCATCCGGTTCGAGATTGCGGATAGGCGATTGCAACATCTCAACTTGTGACTTTCGACTTGGACCACGATTCATGTGAAGTGAGTGGTTCGTGTTCAGGTCCTGCCAAGGTCCGGCTGAAGCCGAACACTACGTACGACACAGAGTCACGGAGGACACGGAGCGTCTCTGTGGCACGTGGAGGTGAAAGATGCGTCAAGGGTGATGGCCTTTGGGATCAACGAGTGTTTCCCGTGAGCACGCGGCGGACTTCGGTGACGAGCGCGTCGGGCGGGCAGGGCTTCGGGACGAACCAATCGCATCCGGCGCGCGTGGCGCGCTGCAGCTCGCTCGAGCTGTCGTACGCGGTGAGCGCGACCACCGGGATGTGCGCCGTACGTGCGTCCGATTTGATCCTCCGGGTCGCCTCCCATCCATCCATCACCGGCAGGCTCAGATCCATCAGGACGACGTCGGGCTGACGGGACGAGGTGTTCTCGATCGCCTGGGCACCATTGTCGGCCTCGATGACGTCGAAGCCGGACATCGACAGGTGCTCCGCGTACAAGGCACGCAGATCCCGATTGTCTTCGACAAGGAGGAGAAGCGGCCGATCACGATCGCCGCTGGCGGTGAGCTCTGCGGTGGCGTTCATTCAGCTTGATTATCCCATGCGTCACTAATGCCTCTGATATAGTCGGCCACGATGAGCTACTTGGATACCGCATCGGAGCCTGCACCGGACCTCGAGGCCGGCGGCCGATGGCTGCCGGCGCTTCTGCTGCTCTTCATCGGATCGGGATGTGCGGCTCTCATCTATGAAGTGGTCTGGTTTCAACTGCTTCAGTTGTCCGTGGGTTCCTCAGCGGTTTCACTCGGCATCCTTCTCGGCGTCTTCATGGCCGGCATGTGCCTTGGAAGCTTCCTGCTGCCGCGACTCGTGGGCGCCCGCTATCACCCGCTCCGTGTGTACGGCGCGCTCGAGCTCGGCATCGGCGGCTTCGGCCTGATCGTGCTGCTGGTCGTGCCGCTCATCGGCGGCGTCTACACGACAATGGCGGGCACTGGACAGGCGAGCCTGTTTCTTCGTGCGATTGTCGCCGGCGTGTGTCTGCTGCCGCCGACCGTCCTGATGGGTGCCACGCTTCCGGCCATCGCGCGATGGGTGAAGGCGACCCCGACCGGCATCGCGTGGCTTGGCTATTTTTACGGCGGCAACATTACGGGCGCCGTCGTCGGGTCGATACTCGCCGGGTTTTATCTGCTGCGCGTCTACGATATGCCGACGGCGACGTACGTGGCGGTGGCACTCAACCTGCTGGTTGCGGCGCTCGGGTTCGTCATTGCCCGGGTGACGCCCTATGTACCTGCCGCCGCGGAGGCGTCCACGCTGCCGCCGTCGCCCGAATCGCGCCTGATCTACGTGGCGATTGCGCTGTCCGGCCTCACGGCCCTGGGCGCCGAAGTGGTGTGGACCCGCGTCCTCTCGCTGCTCTTTGGCGCCACGACGTACGCGTTTTCCCTGATTCTGGCGGTGTTTCTCGTCGGTCTGGGCGCCGGAAGCACGGTCGGCGCCGATCTGGCGCGCCGCGTGCGCAGCCCTCGCCTCGTGCTGGGCTGGTGCCAGTTGCTGCTCTGCGTGACGATTGCGTGGGCCGCGTACGCCACCGGCGAGTCGCTCCCGTACTGGCCGATCAATCCGTCGATCTCGACCGATCCCTCCTACAACTTTCAGCTCGATCTGATGCGCGCCATCTGGGTGCTGCTCCCCTCGACGATGTTGTGGGGCGCGAGCTTTCCGCTGGCGCTTGGCGCCGTGGCGCGGCACGGGTCCGATCCCGGGCGGCTGGTGGGCGGCGTGTATGCCGCGAACACCGTTGGCGCCATCGCCGGCGCGCTCGTGACCGGCCTCGTGCTGCTCGGGACGGTCGGCAGTCAGGTCACCCAGCAGGTCCTGATCGGCATCGCCGCGATGTCGGGACTTCTGCTCCTCGTCGGCCTCACACCGGGTGAGAGTGGGCAGGAAGGACTGCGTCCGCGCACCGCCGCGATCCTGGTTGGCGTGGTGTGCATCGGCGCCATCGCGCTCGCGCGCCTCGTGCCGCCGCTTCCAGGGCTGCTCGTCGCCTACGGGCGGTTTGCGGCCACGTGGGTGGGAGTCAATCAGATCGTGTACGTGGGCGAAGGCATCACGGCCGCGGTTGCGGTGTCGCGCACGCCCGACGGCGTCGTCAATTACCACAACGCGGGCAAGATTCAGGCGTCGAGCGAACCGCAGGACATGCGGCTGCAGCGGATGCTCGGTCACATCACGACGCTCGTGCCGAACAATCCGGCCAGCGTGCTGGTGATCGGCTGCGGCGCCGGCGTGACGGCCGGAGCCGTCTCGATCGATCCGATGGTCAAGTCCGAGACCATCGCCGAGATCGAGCCGCTCGTCCCGCGCGTCGTGTCCACGTACTTCTCCGAACACAACTTCGACGTGATCCGCAATCCGAAGGTGCGGGTGCATCTCGACGACGCCCGGCACTACCTGCTGACGACGCGCGAGACGTTCGACGCGATCACCTCCGACCCGCTCGATCCGTGGGTCAAGGGCGCGGCGACGCTCTACACACGGGAGTTCTTCCAGGTCGTGAAGGAGCATCTGAATCCGGGCGGGGTCGTCACGCTGTTCGTCCAGCTCTATGAAAGCAACGACGCGGCGGTCAAGAGCGAGATTGCCACGTTCCTGGAAGCCTTCCCCAACGGGGCCGTGTTCGCCAACACCGTGAACAACCAGGGATACGATCTGGTGCTGTTCGGGCAGCTCGGAAACGAACGCATCAACCTCGACGCCGTGGAGGCGCGGCTGGCAGCGCCCGAAGGGGCTCCGATCCGTCAATCGCTCGCGCAGATCGGGATCAATTCCGCCGTCGAGCTGTTCGGCACCTACGCGGGAGGCCGCCTGGACATGGCCAACTGGTTGCGCGACGCGGCCATCAACACGGACCGCAACCTCCGGCTGCAATACCTCGCCGGGCTCGGGCTGAACCTGTACCAGAGCGCCTCGATTTACCAGCGCATGATCGCGGACACGCGATACCCGGAGCACCTGTTCGAGGGATCGCCAGGTACGCTCGACGCGCTCCGCGCGCAGATCGAGCGCTCGCTGAACGCCTCCCGGCCCTCGTCCTGAGTTTTCGCTTGCCCTGGCGACGGCGTTGGGCGGACAATCGCGGCCATCTATGTCCCACAGTTTTGCAGGACGGTCTGAAAGGAAGGCCTACATGAACGTGAAATCACCCAGGGCGCTGTTCTGGATGCTGGTTCTGGCGTTGTCGATCGGGCTCGCTGGCGCGGCGTCCGTGACGGCGCAGCAGCCGGGGCCGCAGCCCGCTGAACAGTTCTACAAGAACATCACGGTGCTGAAGGGCATGCCGGCGCACCTGATGCAGCCAACGATGCAGTTGATGGAAATCGCGTTGGGCGTGCACTGCGTCTATTGCCACGATCCGGATAACACGAAGCGCGAGCTCGACACCAAGCCTCAGAAGGCTATCGCGCGGAGAATGATGCAGATGGTCAGCGACATCAACCGCACCCAGTTCGCGGGGCGGGAAGTCGTGACCTGTTTCACGTGCCATCAAGGCAGCACGACGCCGGGGACAACGGTTCCGTACAACGGCGAGGAAGGACGACCGGGTCCGACCCAGGTCGCAGGGCAGGCACCCACCGCCGATCAGCTCCTCGATCGCTATACGGCGGCCCTTGGCGGCGCGGAAGCGATCGCCAAAGTCTCGAGCCGCACTTTGAGGGGCACCGTCACCAACCGTTCCCATCTGGATCAGGTCCATCCCGAACGCGCCCCGACGACGGTGACGCCGATCGAGATTCTGGCGAAGGGCGCCGACAAGCGCATGACCATCCAGCGGAACATCGCGGCCAACGCCGTCAACACCTATAACGGGACGGCGAGCTGGACGAGAGCTGGCAATGCGCCGGCGGCGGACCTCCGGCCCGACCTCGTCGAGGTGGCGCGGCTCGAGAACGCCGTCATGTTCCCGACTCAGTTCAAGCAGCTCCTGACCAACCTCCGGGTCGAGGGGCAGGAGAAAGTCGGCGAGCGGACGGCGTGGGTCGTCTCCGGCAGCTCGCAGTGGCTGCCGCAGGTGAAGCTGTACTTCGACAGGGACACGGCGTATCTGCTCAGCCTCTCGTACCAGCAGAAATCGCACTACTGCTGTCACGTGTTCCGGATCGACTATGACGACTTCTACGTCACCAACGGGATCCGGGTGCCGATGGAGTGGACCGTGAACGGTCCGCGGGAATCGATCCTGGAATACGAGATCGATGCTGTGGAGGTGACTCCCCTGGAAGACGCGCGGTTTGCCAGACCCGCGCCCGCCACAGCGGCGCGATAGGACCTCGAAGGCCACGAAAAACACACGAAGGTCACGAATCCTTCAAGAAAGGATTCGTGACCTTCGTGTCTTCGTCGCTTAAACCACTGTCCCCGGCGCGATGACGCCGCCCTTCGGCACCACGATGATCCCGCTGCGAATGTAGAACCCGTCGCCGTCGGCGTGCTCGATGCCGCGCTCGTTGACGAGTCTGGCGCCGTCGCCGATGTGCGCGTTCTTGTCGACGATGACGCGATCGAGCAGCACGTCATGGCCGATGCCGAGCTTCGGCACGCCAGGAGGTGGGTCGCCCTCTTCGTAGAAGTCGGCACCCAGCAGCACAGATCTGGTGATCCGCGCACCCGACCGGATGTGGCTGCGCAGGCCGACCACGGCCTCATCGATGTGGCAGCGGTCCAGATAGCAGCCGTCCACGAGGATGGAGTTGCGCACCACGCAGTCGGTGAGGCGCGAGCCGGGCAGGTGCCGGAGGTGCGTGTAGATGGGATACGTCGGATCCCAGAAGCGGAACGGCGCGGCAGGACGGCCGAGCATCACGTTGGCCTCGTAGAAGGACTCGATCGTCCCCACATCGGCCCAGTACCCGCGATAGAGGTACGGTTTGACGCGGTACTGACCCAGCGCCGCCGGAATCAGCTCGCGGCCGAAGTCATGGCCCGGCTCCCGCTCGAGCAGGTCGAGAATCACCCGGCGCGAGAAGACGTACACGCCCATCGATGCCATGAACGCCTGTTCGTCCGTGTGCCGGGCGAAGGTCGCGTGTGGGGGAATGCTGCGGCCGATCTGGCTCAGGCGGGCGGCGTTCGGTTTCTCCTCGAAGGCAACGATCCGGCCCGCGGCGTCGAACCGGAAGATGCCCATCTGTGTCGCCATTTCCGGATCCACCGGCTGCGCGGCGATCGTGATGTCAGCTTCGGTGTCCTTGTGCGTCCGAACCAGCTCTGAGAGATCCATCCGGTACAAGTGGTCGCCGGCGAGGATGAGGTAGCAACTCGCCTCGTGCTGGGTGATGTGGCGGACGGCCTGGCGCACGGCGTCGGCGGTGCCCTGGTACCAGTGGGGGTTGTCGGGCGTCTGCTCCGCCGCCAGGATTTCCACGAACCCGCCGGAGAACCGGTCGAGGCGGTACGTGCCGTTGATGTGGCGGTTGAGCGAGGCGGAATTGAACTGCGTCAACACGAAGATGCGCCGGATGTCCGCGTGCAGGCAGCGGCTGACCGGTACGTCGATCAGGCGGTATTTCCCGCCGATCGGCACCGCCGGCTTCGAGCGGGTGGCCGTGAGGGGAAACAGACGCGCCCCCTGGCCTCCGCCGAGGATGACGGCAAGCGTGTCGCTGATCATGAAGACACGTCAGCTTAGATCAAGATTGAATGTTTGCTTCCACGGGCCACGGAGACACGGAGACACAGAGCGAATGACCCAGCTCCGTGTCTCTGTGTCTCTGTGGCCTGTCGGAGCGAACGACGGGGTTAGGGCAAAGCCGCCGGTCTGTACAGCTCGAACACGCCGTCGACATCGATGAGCTGGAGGGCGAACGCCTCGATGGCGAAGGCGCGCAGCGCGTCGGGCGCGCGGGCGCGATCGACCACCACGAAGCCCACGCTGGCGCGCTCGACGAAGGGTGGTCCCGCTTCGACGAGCGATTGCCTCCGCGACGCGTCGAGCGGCCCTCCCTCACTGAGCCAGATGAGCGCGTCCACCATCGGGTCGCGATGCACGTCCG
>JBOGIR010000045.1:0-18907 GCA_050742335.1 Vicinamibacterales bacterium
GCCGCCTCGCTCGGGTCGAGCTCCGGCTCGGGCGCCTCCGTCAGCACGAACCTGGTGACGTGCAGCATCTGCGAGGAAACCAGCATGTCGTGCCGCGGGCCGGCGAACCACAACTCGGTGGCGCTCATCCTGCCGCACAAGGCGCACCTGTCGTTTCTGGGCGGCGCGATCGGCGCCGAGATCTACAACGACCGCGCCGGCATTCACTGCCGTTCTGTCGCCGATGCCGTGAAAGTGCTCGACGCACTGAAGAATCCCGTCAATGGGTACTACGACCCCCGCGACATCTTCACCACTGTGCCGCGCTCGAGCCTGCCGTCCGAGCCGTACGCCCGCGCCGTCACGGAGGGACGGCCAGGCGCGCTCAAAGGGATGCGAATCGGGGTCATCCGCGAGTTCATGGTGAAGCACGCCAAGGTCGACGAGCCGATCGTCGACGCCGCCGCCGCCGAAATGAAAGCGATGCTCGGCGGCCACCTCGGCGCCACGCTCGTCGAGTCGGTGACACCCGGCTGGGTGGACGACCCCGGCATCGAGAACATGGCCACCACGATTGATCGCGCGATCGCGCAGCTGGCGCCGGTACTCTATCCCGACCTGCTTCTCCGGCTGACCGCGGCCAACGAGCCCTTCTATCCGGACTTTGCGGCGAAGGTGAAGCCCACCGAGTTCGCCCCGAGGGTGACCAGGGGCACGGGAACCATGACGGCGGCCGACTGGATGGTCCGATGGGCGGAAGGGCTCGAGCCGTCGCCGCGCAACCTGACGCTGCGCAGCGTGCTCACCGGCGGCGAGACGCAGTCGCGCACGTTCCGGTTCCACATTCCGCAGTACCTGAGCCGCCGGGCGAAGGACTGGGCCGACCGTGGATACACGGAAGCGCTCGTCGACTGGCCGTCGCTCAATGCGCGATCGAAGTTCTGGGGCGACGACCAGCGGGCGGCGTTCAAGAACTGGGAAGAGATCGACAACCTGTACGAGCCGCCCAAGGGCATCGCCGACAACATGCAGCGGCGCGAGTTCCTGCGGCGCGTGATGATGAAGGTCATCCAGGACAACAAGCTCGACCTGCTCATCCAGCTCCACACGGCGCTGCCCCCGGGCAAGATCGGGCTGGCGCCGGAGCCCAACCTGAACAATCGCGCCATCTCGTACCCGTTCGGCCCGAACGCCGGCGTCACCGAAATTCTCATCCCGGCCGGCTACGTCAAGGTGGCCTACGACCCGGTGTTCGAGCTCGCCACCGATGCCAACGGCCGGAAGGTCTACCGCAGCCGGACGGGAACGACGCCGACCGACGCGCCGGCGCCCGGCATCCCGTTCTCGATCAACTTTCTGGTGGAGCCGGGGATGGAGCACCTGGCGCTGAAAGCGGCCTCGGCCTACCAGTCAGCCTCAAAGCGCCGCGTGCCGCCACCGGCCTTCCGGCCGCTTCCGGGCGAGCCGTAGCGGGCTGTGTGAAACTCGCCAAGGCGCCACAGGAGACGCAGAGACGCGACTCTGTGGCCTGGCCTGGATCCGGCGCGGAAAAACGTCGCTCCACGGTCGTGCCCGGGATGCTCGGCGTGGGTCCCGGTCACCCACGCCTCGGTCACCCCGTTCCGCGCCGTTTTTCGGACTGCCGCTGTCGCGCCGCTCGCATGGTTCGCCTCCGCAGCATGTGTCCGGCCTCTTCAGCGATGGGAAGTGACACAGTAGTTATAGGCGTCAATACCGGAAGGAGCACACGATGGCCAGCAGCACCGAACGCAGCGTATCCCGCCGTGGGTTTCTGAAGTCGGGCGCAGTGGGACTTGCCGGTACCACCCTCGGCGCGGCGGCGTGTCGGGCAACGACGGGATCTCCGGGGCCGGCCGCCGCGAGTCCGGCGCCACCCGCTGGCCTGCGCTCGGCGACGCCGGCGGAGCTGCAGAACCTCGTCGGCGACGCCCGCACGCGCCCGATTCTACTGCGCGGAGGCGTCGTGCTGAGCCTCGACCCGAAGGTGGGCGACTTCGCAAGCGCCGACGTCCTGATCGACGGCAAGACCATCGCCCGGATTGCTCCCAACATTCCGGCCGCCGACGCCGAAGTGATCGAGTGCTCTGGAACCATCGTCATGCCGGGTTTCATCACTACACACAATCACCAGTACGAGAGCATTCTCCGAAGCCTCATTCCCGACGGCATCCTGGCGGGCGCGTGGCCGCTCGAAACCTACGGCTCGGTGGTGCAGAACATCTGGACGGCGGGCCGGATTGTGGACCCGGCGAACCCCGGTCGCGTCATCTGGGATCTGGGGCGCGTGCCGTACGACGCCGAGGACTGCTACATCGCACAGCTGCTCTCGTGCCTGAGCCAGATCAGCGAAGGCGTCACCTGCGGAACCGACACCTCTCAGGCCAATCACACGCCCGAGCACACCGACGCGATGATCAAGGGGATGATGGACTCCGGCCGCCGGATGGTCTTCGACTACAGCGGGGGCATCAACCGGAGCGAGGACGGGTTCCCGTACGAAGTCCCCGGCGCGATGAACGACACGACGAAGGGGATCGGCCGGATCGCCAGGACGTACTTCAGCTCGCGAGATCAGTTGGTGACGCTCGGCTTTGGCGGCGGTCCGGGGCCGGCGTTCCCGGGCGCCGCGTACACGGGGTGGCAACTCGGTCGCTCATTCGGCGCCCTGATCAACAACCACAATGTCGCCAACGCCAAGGGCGTCATCGATGCCGCTGCCGATCCCCGGAACGGCACTGACTGGTCCGACGTCACCTTCGTCCACGCCACCAGATGGCAGGACAACGCGCACGCGCAGATCGGCGCCGGTTCCTCAGGCTACCCGAACGACAGCCGATCGAGAGCCTGGGAGATCGTCCGCGACCGGGGCGCGCACGTCTCGATCGCCAATCTCATCGAGATGCAGATGCGGCACGGGATGCCGCCGTTTCAGGAGGCGCTCAATCACGGCATTCTGCCCAGCCTGAGCCCAGACGTCGACACCAACATGACCACGGACCCGTTCTCGCTGATGCGGGGCGCCTTCTGCCTGCAGCGTGCGCTGGCCAACGACCTCGCCTTCAGGGAAAGCAATCCCGGGAATCTGCCGGTTCCGCAATTGCTCACGTCCCGCCAGGTGATCGAGATGGCCACGATCGCGGGTGCGGCGGCGAACCGCCTCCTGGACAAGGTCGGGACGCTCACCCCCGGCAAGGAAGCCGACGTCGTGGTGCTGGACGCGCGGACCATCAATACGTGGCCGATGAACAACGTGCCCGGTACGGTCGTGACGATGATGAACCCGCGGCACGTCCGCGACGTACTGATTGCCGGGAAGGTCGTGTACTGGAAGGGCCGGCTCGTCGGATGGGACGTCGATCGGGTGCTCCGCCAGGCGGAGCAGGCGCGGGACCGCGTGCTCGCCCGTATCAACGGGCCCGCGAAGATCGGCGCCTTGCCCCCGGGCAACAACAGCGCCAGCAGCCCGTATCGGCCGAATTTCCTCGGCGACTGCTGTCACAAGGGGACCAACACCACAGCGCCCGAGTATGTACTGAGGCCGTAGGGGGCGTCAGGCGACTATGGCAGCCAGCGGTCGACTGACATCGGAACGTAGCCGCTTCCGGCGTGGATCTGAACCGTCTCACCTCGCGTCAACGGCGTCACGTGCGAATACGATTCTCCGGCCGGCTCCTGGTGGACCAGGACACGATCGTTCACGAGATCCACGACAACGTACTGGGGGATACCAGCCCCGGCATACGCCCGCAGCTTGGGGCCCAAGTCGAGCGTGAGCGAGCTGTCTGCCACCACGATCACGCAGAACAGATCACCCGCCTGAGGGGCCGACTCCAGGTACTCGTCGATGTGGCCGCGCACCACCGCGCCGTCCGGCTCAGGCTCGTGGGCGGGCGGCAGCGAGACCGGCTGCTGAGTCTGCACGAAGCAGCCGAGCGACTCGAAGAGTGGCGCCGCGTGCGCCAACCGCACGACGACGACGCGGTGCCGATCGCCGATTGTCATCGGACTCTCTCCGGCCTTCGCCCGGTCCTTGCGGACGATGAACCCATCCAACAACTCAACGGCCGTGTCTTCGGGAACGAGGCCGCTCTCAATGGCTCGGTGATACTGCTCGACCGTCCACGCCACAATCGACGCGCGGCCTGCCGCAGCCTCTTGAAGGATCGTGGTCATGACCTCTGTTCCGAAACCGATTATACGACGCTGCCACGTTCCAGCTGGTCGCGCCGACTGGTTGAGGCAACCAGTCCGGCTGCGCCTCGACGCCCGAGCGCCGGCGCTGCACGCGCGATCGGGCACCTGACGCGGCACCTCCACGTGGGGCGTCGTGCCGAGAGGCGGTCCTATAATGCCCTCGAATGGCCCTTCCCCGCGGGACCCGTCTCGGCCCGTATGTGATCGACAGCGCACTCGGCGCGGGCGGCATGGGCGAGGTCTACCGTGCCACGGACACGCGGCTCGATCGGGTGGTCGCCATCAAGATTCTGCGTTCCGAGATCGCACGCGATCTGGGTTCGCGTGAACGGTTCGAGCACGAAGCGCGCGCGATCTCCTGCCTCAACCATCCGCACATTTGCACCCTTCATGACGTCGGTCGCGAGCGGGTGTCGCCCGATGGAGACGATATCGATTTCCTCGTGATGGAGTTGGTGGAGGGGGAGCCGCTCGGTCAGCTCGTGGCCCGTGGTCCGCTCCCGGCCGCGCACGTGGTGCGCCATGGGCTGGACATCGCGGCCGCGCTCGAAGAGGCGCACGACCATGACGTAGTGCATGGCGACCTGAAGCCGGGCAACATCATGGTGACCAGGTTCGGGCTGAAGCTCCTGGACTTCGGGCTCGCGCGGCAGCGTGCCGTCGTGTCCGTGTCGGAGGTCACGCGCATGCCCACCCACGCCATGTCTGGCGTCGTGGCGGGCACGGTCCCGTACATGGCGCCGGAGGTGCTGCGGGGTGCCCCGGCCGATGCCCGAAGCGACCTCTGGGCGATGGGGGTCGTGCTGCACGAGATGGCGACCGGCGTTCGGCCGTTCACCGGCCAGACCGGGTTCGAGCTGAGCGCGGCCATCCTCGACCAGGCTCCGGCGCCGGCTCCGGTCTGGGTGCCTGTCGGCCTGCAGACGATCATCGGACGCTGCCTGGCCAAGCCAGTCGCCGATCGCTATCAACGCGCCGCCGAGGTGCGCGCGGCGCTGGAGGCGGTGCAATCCGACCCCACGATTGCGCCACCCGCGCCTGCCACCGCGCACAACCTGCCGCTGCAGCTCACGCGGTTCATCGGGCGCGAGCGCGAGATCGCGGAGCTGAAACCGCTCCTCGCCTCGGAGCGGCTCGTGACGGTCACCGGGGCGGGCGGTTCGGGCAAGACGCGGCTGGCGCTGCAGGTCGTGCAGGATGTCGCCAAGGACTTCCAGCATGGCGTGTGGCTCATCGAGCTGGCCCCGCTCGGCGATCCCGACCTGATCCCGCACACGATTGCGTCCACGCTCGGGATGCGACCCGAGTCGGGGCAGTCGGTAACGGACGCGCTCATCGATTTTCTGCGGCCGCGAAGGACGCTGCTGCTGTTGGACAACTGCGAGCACGTGATTACGGCGTGCGCGGCGCTCGTCAGCCAGATCCTTCGCGCGTGCCCGCGTGTAAGCATCGTCGCGACCAGTCGAGAGGCGCTGGCCGTCGCCGGCGAGCGCGCCTGGCGGGTGCCTTCGCTCACGCTGCCGGACGTGAAAGCGGGTGCGTCGGCGGACGTGGCCGCGAAGAGCGACGCGGTACGGTTCTTCGTCGATCGGGCGCAGGCGGTCGAGCCTCGCTTCGCGCTCTCGCCGGAGAGTGCCCCGGCGGTGGCCCGTATCTGCCACCGGCTGGACGGCATTCCGCTGGCCCTCGAGCTGGCCGCGTCGCGGCTGAAGGTGCTCTCACTCGAGCAGATCGGGACCCGGCTCGACGATCGCTTCCAGTTGCTGACTGGGGGGAGCCGCACCGCGGTGCCGCGCCAACAGACGCTGCGCGCGACGATCGACTGGAGCTACGACCTGCTGTCGGAGGCGGAGCGCCGGCTGCTGCGCCGCCTGTCGGTGTTCGCGGGCGGATGCTCGCTGGAGGCCGCCGAGCAGGTGTGCGGCAGCGATGACGGACCGGGCGATCTCGACACGATCGAGCTCCTCTCGCACCTCATCGACAAATCGCTTGTG
The DNA here is from genome assembly GCA_050742335.1 of Vicinamibacterales bacterium. Taxonomy (GTDB): domain Bacteria; phylum Acidobacteriota; class Vicinamibacteria; order Vicinamibacterales; family UBA2999; genus DATCJA01. The sequence goes on from JBOGIR010000045.1 coordinate 6,189, forward strand.
GCCGTGGAAGACGACGAGGCGGTGGGGCGGCGGTACCGCCTGCTGGAGACGGTGCGGCAGTACGCTCGGGATCGGTTGTTCGAGAGTGGGGAGGCCGCGCGGGTGCGCGATGGTCACTTCCAGTTCTTCCAGCGCCTAGCGCTCGAGGCGGAAGCCGAGCTGCTCGGCCCCCGTCACGTGGCCTGGGCGCGTCGGCTGGCGGCCGATCATGACAATCTGCGGGTCGCGCTTGAGTGGGGGCTGACCAGATCCGGGAACAGTGACATGCCGCTACGTATGGTGTGCGCGCTGTGGATCTTCTGGAATCAGCGCAACCATTTCGCCGAATGCAGACAATGGGTCGAGCGAGTACTGGCCGTTATCCCGGATGCGCCAAGATCGCTCCATGCGCGCGCCCTGGCTGGCGCGGCCGATTGTGCCTTCCTCAGTGGCGACTACTCGGCGGCGGCTGCCTTCAGCCGCGGGGCGCTGGCGCTCGACGATCCGGAGCTCGGCAGAGACCGTTGGGCTGTCGCATTCGCGACATTTATTCTCGGGAACGTCGCGGTTCACCTGGGTGACACCGCGACGGGCGGCACACTGATCGAACAGAGTGCGTTCATCGCGCGTGCGGCCGGTGCTGCGCATATCACGGGTCTGTTGCTCATCGGCCCCATGTTCACGGCGCGACTGGCGGGTGATTACCAACGCGCCCGCGGGTTTATCGACGAATCCGTAGCGCTGCTCCGCCCGCTGGGCAAATGGATGCTCGCCACCGCCCTTGCCAACCTCTGCGACATTGCGCTCTGTCAGGCTCGTCCCGACCAGGCGGAGGACGCGGGCCGGGAAGGAGTCGCATCTGCCCACGAGACAGCAGACACGCGGGCGCTGACCTGGTGCCTCGCCGGCCTGGCACGTACCGCGGGCGCTCGGCAACAACCGAAACGGGCGGCCCGGCTGTGGGGGGCGGCTGAAGGCCTCAGCGAATCCATCGGTGCACCACTGCCCTCATTCATCCGCGACACTGCGGAGGCTGATTTGCTCGGTGTGCGCCAGGCACTCGGCGACGAACGGTTCGCGGCGGCCTGGACCGAGGGCCGACAGATGACAGCGGATGCAGTCGTCGCCTACGCGCTCCAGGACGACGAATCGGAATAAAAGGAAAGGGACGTCGAACGTGATTCGCGGCTTCGCGTACCTGCGACGGGGACGGCGCCGATTCCGCCAGGCGAGGATGCTGGCCCGTGGCTTCAAATATCCGCGGGTCCCGATCGCTGCGCATCTCATTCCGATCCGGCGCTGCAACCTGTCCTGCTCGTACTGCAACGAATACGACGAATCGTCCAGACCGGTACCGACCTCCGATGTCCTGCATCGTGTCGACCTGCTTGCAGATCTCGGAACGGGCATCGTCACGATGAGCGGCGGGGAGCCGCTCCTTCATCCTGACCTGGATGTCATCATCGGGCGGATTCGCGCACGCGGCATGATCGCCACCCTCATCACCAATGGGTATCTGTTGACCTGCGAGCGTATCGAACGGCTGAATCGCGCGGGCTTGGACCACCTGCAGATCAGCATCGACAACGTGCTCCCGGACGAGGTGTCGACGAAGAGCCTCAACGTCCTCGACAAGAAGCTGGAGTGGCTCGCCCGGTATGCCGAGTTCGACGTGACCATCAATGCGGTCGTTGGCGGTGGAATCCGCAACCCGGATGATGCATGCGTGATCGCACGGCGGGCCATGGCCCTGGGGTTCTCGACGACCGTCGGCATTGTCCACGACCACGGTGGGCAGTTGCTGCCGCTCAACCAACGGCAGCGTGAGATCGTCGAGGACATCGTCCGACTTGGAAAGTCGGTGTTCGATTTTGCGAACTACAACCGATTTCAGAAGAACCTGATCAGCGGCCGACCGAATGACTGGCACTGTCGGGCAGGGGCCCGCTACCTGTACGTCTGTGAAGATGGGCTGGTGCACTGGTGCTCGCAGCAGCGCGGCCGTCCCGGCATCCCTCTCGAGCAGTACAGCCCTGACGATCTCGAGCGCGAATATCACAGCGTGAAGGCGTGCGCTCCCTTCTGCACGGTCGGGTGTGTGCATCGAGTGGCACAGGTAGACGAACTGCGCGACCGGCCGGTTGAAACCCTTGTCGAGTGGTTCTCGGCGGCGTCAGGACGCGCCGGCAAGGAGATGCCGATCGTGGTGCGGATGCTCTCGTGGATGTTCGTCACCAGTCCCCATCGTCACTTCTTTCGCCATGCCGCGCAGCGTATGTTCGGGATCAGGTGATCAGTCAGACGCAGTCCGTTGTACGCTCCAAAGCGAGAGTTTCGTCCGCCGCGCTCCTTCACGACGGCCGGCCTACGGCAGCCGGAGCGCCGCCAGCGAGCCCGGGTGATTCCCGCTCATGATCTGGACCACGATGTACTGCTTGCCCTCATGCAGGTACGTCATCATGCCGTACTGACCCGGCGCGGGGAGCTTCACGGTGGCCAGACGTTTGCCGGTCTTCTTGTCGAGCGCGTGCAGCACCGAGTCGGTGCCGCCGGGCGCCGTGACGAGCAGCGTCCGCGTGGCCATGATCACGGGATGGCTCTGCTGTCCGGTGTTCGGTAGGCTGAGCCCGCGCAGCGCCGGGTGATTCCTGATGCCCTCCGGCGTGTCGCCGTTGGGGATCGCCCAGCGGTGCTCGCCGGTGTTCATGTCGATCGCGACAATCCGGCTGTACGGCGGCTTCCAGATCGGCAGGCCCTGCGGTCCGCGCAAGTCTCCGCGATTGGCGACGACCCAGCGTGAGAGCGTTGTGCCGGTGGTCTTCGGGTCGTTGGGTTCGTCCATCTGATGACCGGGAACGATGTTCTCCGCCCGGCACGAGCGCTCGGTCCCGACGTAGACGATGCCCGATTCCGGATCGGCCACCGTTGGCGAGTAGATGTTGCTCGCGCCCGAGGGACAACTCACGAACGAGCGAAGTCCGGAGGGGTGGCCGACCTGAATGGGTGGATTGAAGACCGGACCGACTTTGTAGTGCTTGATGATCTCGAGCGCCTCCCGCCGGAGCGCCGGGGTGAAGTCGATGAGATTGTCCTCGGTGAGCTCCTGGATCTCGAACGCCGCAGGCTTGGTCGGGAACGGCTGCGTGGGCGACAGTTTTTCGCCCGGCAGGTCCGACTGGGCGACGGGACGCTCCACGATCGGCCAGACTGGCTCGCCGGTGTGCCGGTTGAACACATAGGCAAAGCCCTGCTTGGTGGTCTCGACGAGAATCGGCGTTCGCCTGCCATTGACGTTCACATCCAGCAGCACGGGCGCACCCGGATTGTCGAAGTTCCAGATGTCGTGGTGGACGGTCTGGTAGTGCCACACGCGCTTGCCCGTCTTGACGTCGAGGGCAAGAATGCTCGTACCGAACAGGTTGTTGCCGGGGCGGAAGCCGCCGAAGAAATCGATCGTCGGCGGGTTCGTCGGGATGTACACGAGGCCGCGCTCCGGATCCGCTGACATCGGCGCCCAGGACGACACGTCTCCGGTCGTCTTCCACGCGTCGTTCTCCCACGTCTCGTGGCCGAACTCGCCGGGCCGCGGAATGACGTGGAACTTCCAGAGGTGCTTCCCGGTTCTGGCGTCAAACGCGAGGATGTCGCCCGGAATGTTCTCGATGCGCGTCTGGTAGTAGCCCTGCTCGTGCACGTTGCCCACTACGACCACGCCGTTGATCACGATGGGAGGCGAGGAGGTGGAGAGGTTGCCCAGCTCCCGCGGGATCCCTTTTTCCGCGTCGTATTTCAGACCCGACTCGGTCCACGGGGCCCAATCCCGCACGAGGTCCGGCAGCATGTCGATCACGCCGCTCTTCGGGAAACCGGGAATCGGTACCGGCCTCCCCCAGTTGTCCAGGTGCTCGCCCGTCTTCGCGTCGATGGCGTGCAGGAAGAACGCGGGCGAGGTGTAGAAGATCGCGCCCCGGCCGCTCACCTCGCCGTAGGCGACCCCTTTGCCGTAGTTGTTCCGCATGCCGCGGGCATAGCGCGTGGTGTGCGGTTCGCGATAGGTCCACAGCGTCTCGCCGGTGCCGGGATCGATGGCGGCCACCGTCCGGCGCTGCCCCGCGACGGTGTAGAGGATGCCGTCCACGTAGAGCGGCGTCGAGCGGAGGACGTTGTCCACGGCTGGCCCGAAGTTGTCGCCCCGCCACACCCACGCCACCTGGAGCTTGTCGAAGTTGGAGGCGTCGATCTGATCGAGCGGCGAATAGCGTGTATGCCGCGCGTCGCCGCCGATGTACCGCCACTCTCCAATCGGGGCCCCGCGGTCCTGTGCGACGATCCCCAGGCTTCCGGTCAGGAGGCCCAGCGCACACGCCAGGCTCAACACGATTCTCCGTCGCCTGGTCACTCGATCTCTTCTTCGTGCGGTCATCGTCTGGTCCTCCAACGGCGCGATTGAGACGGGAGCACTTGATGATCACGAAACACCGGGGGGCTGTGACCTCGTAAGGGCCAAGTCGCGTACCGGCGCTCAGGGACACTGGGAAATTCGAGCCGGATTATATGCCCTTCGCGGTTCCGGGCTGAGAAGAACGAAGCCTTCCTTGCGCGCGGCGACGGCCAGACGATCGTCGAGGGTGACCACTTCGAGTGATGACGGCCGACGTTCCGCTGCGATGAAGGCGGCGGACAACTGGAGCGCGTCGGCGGCGCGCAGCGGATGCACGCGCAAGAATCGTACGGCCGCCTCCCGGATGGCGTCGCTCGGATCGACTTCGTGCCACCCAGTCGCCAGCTGCCTCAACCGGTCGAGTATCTGCGTCACCGCTGATTCCTCGAGCGCACCCTCGCGTTCGAGGCGTGCAATGGCAGACGCGCACTCGACTTCCGTCGCCCACCACACCAGCATCGCGGGATCTTTCGCGGCGAGCGCCTGCACCGCCCTGGTCGTGGGCTCTGCCATGACCAACGGTACGATCGCGGAAGCGTCCCAGAACTTCATCGGCCTTCCCGGCGCTCGTCGAGCAGCGCTCGCACGCCTGAGACGCCCCCCTTGAGGCGTGGAAGTCTGGTCGTGAACACGCCTTTCGACACTACGGCGCGGGCTGGTCGCACGATGCCATCGCGAACGAGGCGAGCCAGCCGGCTGTCGTCATCGGTGCGAGCCCCGGTCACCGGTTCGAGGCGCGCGACCGGACGACCGCGGTCGACGATCAGCACTGGCGATCCGCTCTTCACGCCGTCAATCAGGGCACTGAGGTTGTTCTTGGCTTCGGTGATGCTGGCCTTCTTCATAATGACCAGAATAGCCTGATTGGAATGACTCTTCAAGCCGTTCAGCCGGTGCCGCAGCATGCCACCGTCGACGCGCGACTGGCCTCGCTCGAGGCGGATGGGAACGTGCGCCGCGCGCAGCGGAGGCCGCCCCGGTGCAGTGCCGGGGCGGCCCGTGTCGCGGCTACTGCCAGGCCGAATAGACGTGCTTGCCGACGACGTACGCGGGGTTGGCGCCCGCCCTCGGCGTGAACTTCTGCACCCCACCACGGCCGACCGCGGCGAGATACAGGTTCTGCTCCTGATCGACGCTGATGCCGTGCACGCCCCAGAGCGCGCCGGGGAAGGCGCCCAGGCCGCCCCACGCGTAGATCAGACGGCCCTCACGGTCGACCTGTATCAGCTTTTGCGCCACCTGGTCGTACAGCCACACGCGGCGGTCGGCGTCGATGTGCACGAAGTGGAGGTTGGCCCGATCCCAGGCCAGCGACCACATGCGCAGGAACTTGCCGTCTTCGTCGAATACCTGGATGCGGCGGTTGGCCCGGTCGTTCACGTACACTTCGCGCGTGCCCGGATCCACGGCGACGCCGTGCACGTTGTTGAAGTAGTTGGCGCGCGTTTCCTTGCCCGCCTCGCCGGGCTCGCCCCACGCCCTGATGAATTTGCCGTCCCTGTCGAACTTGACGACGCGCGTGTTGAGGTATCCGTCCGCGACATAGAAACTGCCGTCCGACTGGAAGGCCATGAACGTCGGCCGGTAGAAGTGCTTGTCGTCCGCGGCATGTACGTTCGGCTCGCCGATCGTCTGCACCAGCGTCTTGCCGTCGTTGGTGAACTTGAAGATCGAATGGCGGTAGTCGTCTACCAGCCAGACGTGCTTCTCGGCGTCGTACGGGCTGATGTAGATCGAGTGCGGCCGCCGCAGCATCTTGTCCCACTGCTTCCAGGTTTCCGTGATGTTGCCCTCGCGGTCGATGACGACGATGTTGTTCTCCCAGAGGAAGTCGACGCCGTTCTTCCCGCGATCGGAGTCGTCTCCCACTTTGCCGTTGACCTCGAGCGCGCCGGGCGGGCTGGCGCCGGTGGCGTTGCGCAACAGTCCCATCACCGGGTACGAGAGATTGGGCGCGATCTGGGGCAATGCCGTGGCCCGAATCTCCGGCAGCACCGGCAACTGGCCGCGCTGGATGAACAGCACCCGGTTGGGGCTCTCGGCAAAGACGCCTTGCCCGGCGCCCCAGGTCCACTTCTCGTTTCCGGGAAGCGTGCTGATGTCTTTCGGCCAGCCCTCGACGACGTCATACGGGCCGGTGACGTCCATGGCGCCGACGGCATCAGGGACGGCCGCATAACCCGCCAGGCCTTCGCCCTCCTGCCCCTCCACGGGCGCCTGCCGGGTGGCTACCAGGTAGCCTGCGAGAAACGCCGCGGCCACTATCGATATCACGATCCATCGCTTCGACATGGCATCCCTCCTCAACTCTGGTGCACGCGTTCGGCGACCATCTGCACGGTGCGCTGCGCCGACAGCGCGGCGCCCTCCTGCCACGACGGCAGATGACTGCAGTAGTCGCCCGCGAAATAGATCCGGTCGTCCGGCGCCAGGAATTCCTTGTATGGCCCCTCATAATAGTCCTGCCCGCTGCGAACCCACGAACCCAGACTGAAGGGGATCTTCGCCCACGCCACGTACAGCGGCTTGGTCAATTCCCTGCCGCGACCGGGATGAAGCTTTTCGACGGCGGCACGCGAAGCGGCGATCTTAGCGGCCACGGAGGAAAGAGCCCCGAACTCTCCTGTGTCCGTCCCGTAACCCGCGATGAGCACACCCTTGTCCGTGAGCATGCCGTTGCTCGGATACCACACGTTGGCGAGAAGCCCCCCGGGCGCTGCGAGACTGATAGGGCCGGTCGACAGCCAGGAGATCCCTCCGTAGACGTTGTCGTCCTGTTCCCAGAAGCGGCGGGACTCCCAGGCGATCTTGTAGCCCGACGCGTAGGCCACCTGCGTCATCGCCGTCGCGACGCGCGGCGACAGGTCGTGCTTCGTCTTCTCGAGCACGCTCAACGGCACCGTGCTGATGCAGTACGACGCATCCAACGCCCGGGCCGCCCCGCGCTCGGCATACACGATGCGGACTCCAGACGCGGTCTTGCGAATCTCGCTCACCGGGCACCCGTACTTCACGACCGCGCCCAGCTTCTGCGCGAAGGCGTACGGTATCCGATCCATGCCGCCCACCGGCTGGAGCAGCGTCGCCTGCCGTTCGAGCGCTTCTTCGAACAGAATGGCCGGCCAGAAAGAGGCGTCCAGCAACGCCCGCAGCGGCAGCGGGTCGCGGCCGACCTGCTCCTGTTCTGCCGCACCGGACAGTTGCGTCACGCCCGCGCGGCTGGATCCCCTGTAGAGGAGCTCCGAGCTCAGGTCCCCGTACGTCTGCAGGAAGGCCAACATCCGTTCCCGGTCCGCCAGCGTCACCTCTTCGTCCAGCGCCCCTCGCCGAATCGCCTTGGCCAGCAGCTCGGCCACGTGCCCGCGCGTGTCGTTGACCGCCTGGCGCAGCTCGACAGGCCGGCCGCCGAAGGCGCGGTCGCTCTGCAGGAGCGTGCCGCGCGACGTGTTGACCAGCACTTCCATCGGCACGCCCAGCTCCCGGCAGTACCCGAGGATGGTCCGATGGATGGCAGGAATGCGCGCGGGACCGGCATTGAAGTATTGCCCTTCGTCGAAGGTGCACTGCTGCGAGGTGCCGTCCACGAACTCCACCTTGTCGCCGCGGCGGATCGTCCAGTTGCGCCCTCCCGGCCGCGGCCGCGCCTCGAGCACCGTGCAGTCGAAGCCGGACTTGCGCAGTTCGTACGCCGCCACGAGTCCCGCGATCCCTGCGCCGAGGATCGCGACCTTCGTGCCGCGCCCTGCGTTGGGTACGAGACGGAAGGGCGTCGTGACGTTCTGCGACGGATCGGCGAGCAGATCCATCGATCGCATCAGCACGAGGGCGGCGCTGTAGCCGCCTGCCTGTGCCGCGCGCCAGATCAGCTCACGCCTCGTCATGGCCGCGCAACTCTAATCCCTGAGCTCACCTGAGCTCGGTTGTGTTGGTGATGATGAATCCCGATTCCGGTGGCCGGACCGCGCTGCGAGGGCCTGAGCGGCCGCAGCACGCCAGCTCCGTGAGCTGGCGGATTCCCTCAGCCTTCTCGCGCGGTCAGGCGATTTGTGTCGGCCTGACCTCCATAGGGCTTCATCAATCACCAACACAACCGATCTCCGGTGCAAGTGGAATAAGTGGACAAGTGGAAAAGTAAGTGCAAAGTACGCCTCAACGATCATTCCTCACGCCGGCAAGCCAGTTCACGACAACCGTGATCGGCGCAGAGCCGCGGGTTTCGATCACGGCACTGACAAGGAAACGTTGACCGTCTGCAGCGACGTCGTATCGGTTTGCGGAGAGCGGGTTGACCACGTCAATAGGTGCCTCGAAGAGCGCCTTCGCCGAACCATGATCGAATGTACTGCCGCCGGTCTTCACCTCGACCGCCATGATTTTGCGGTCGGGCGCCATATAGAACACCGTTGCGGCCCCACCGCGGCGACACGCCCCCATTGGTCGAGAGCTGCCACTTTCCGCCGGATGGCGGGAAACTCTGGACGTAGACCTCCGTTGTTCCGGTCTCGTTCGAGACATAGGCAATCCACTTTCCATCCGGCGAGAATCGGCCCTGCTGCTCGGCAAACGGGGTCTGCAGGAATACGAGCGGCTTTCTGTCGCCGGAGAGCGGCAACACCCAGATGTCCGTCTGGCTCCCCGGGGCGTCGTCTTCGTAGAGGATGAAGCGGCCGTCACGGGACCAGTCGGTCGGGCGCTTCACGTTGGCCGACTTGACCACCTCGTTTTCGCTGCCCGCCCCGCTCGACATCTTCGAATACAGGTTCTGCCCGCCGCCCGCCGTCGAGCTGTAGAGGATGCGATTCCCGTCGGGTGACCACACCGGGTAGTCTTCGACTGAGGTATTGAAGGTCAGGCGCGACGGGACGCCTCCGCGTACGAGATCCACGACCCTGATATCGTTCCCCGACCACTGCACGGCGGCTCGTCTTGCATCGGGAGAAAGCACAACGTCTAGAACGGGAATCGGAGTGCCCACTCGTTCCACGACCCTTCCGGCCCGATCGTACCAGGCGAGTTGCCTGTCGGACCCGGCGCCTCCGATGCCTCCGGTCAACGCCAGTACACCGTCGTCTGATACGGAGAAGGTCGAGGAAGCGGTGTTGTAGATGCCAACCTGCTCGGCGATCGGGAACGCGGCGCCGGTCAACGCGAGCGTCTCGACGTCGAGCCGCTGCGCCATGAGCGCCTGTTCCCGCGAAAAAAGAAGGTAGCCGGGTGCGCCGTAAGCGCCGCTCGACGTCGCGTTCACCAGCAGCCTGTGACTCGCGGCGTCGAGTGATCCGACATGGATGCCCTGTTTGTCTTCCGCGCCCAGCACCATGAACAGGAAGCGGCGGCCATCCGGCAGGAAGCTGGGGCTGCGGTGGTTGACCTCGCCATTCGAGGCGTCGAGCGCCGTCAACGGTGTCGAGGTGCCGCCGGCCGCGGCGACGCGATGAAGAGGCCCTGTCGCCGTTGGTGCAAACACAATCACGCCGTCCCGACTCCAGGCGCCGCCGCGCGGGATGGGCGCGTCACTCAATGTCTGGGGCGGTCCGCCCGACGCCTCAATCTTTCGTAACCTTCCGCCCGCAAAGAACGCGACGGACCGGCTGTCCGGCGACCAGAATGGATAATCGGCGCCGTCGGTTCCGGCGAGCGGCTGAGCGACGGTGGAGTCGACGGGACGAATCCACAGTTGCGTTCTGCCCTCCAGACTCGCCACGAACGCGAGGCGCCGGCCGTCCGGAGAAATCGCTGGAGGGACTCCCACAAAGGTTGTCTTCTCCGGCATGAGCACGTCGAAGCGGATCGACCGAGCGTCCGGTGCGGCCTCTCGGACGTGAATGACCGCGAAGGGAAGGCTCGCGGCGCCGATCAGCAGCAGGACACCAGCCACCGACATCCAGGCGAGCCGCTCGCGAGACGTTCGCCGCGGCCGGACGGCGCGGCTGCGACGCTGGGGGAAGAAGAGGTCAACGCCTCCAGGGCGAACGCAAGATCGTCGGCCGATTTGAAGCGGGCACCGGGATTTTTCTCGAGGCAGCGATCGACGATGCGCTCCAACCCCGACGGGATGTGTCGCTCGGCGGCCGGAAGGTCCGGCGGGTCTTCCTTGAGGATCGCCGTCATCGTGTCGGCCATCGTTTCGCCGCGGAACGCGCGCCGGCCGGAGAGCATCTCGTAGAGGATGGCGCCGAAGGCAAAGATGTCCGAGCGATGATCGGCCGTGAGCCCGCGCACCTGTTCCGGCGCCATGTAGCCGATCGTGCCGAGCACCACGCCGGGCAACGTGTTGGGTCCGGCCTGAGCACCGTCGAGGGCCGCCGCCGTCGGCAGGGCGCTCAGTTCGGCCGCCGTGGGTTCCGCGTGCGTCAGCTTCGCCAGGCCGAAGTCGAGAATCTTCACCCGCCCGTCGGTCGTGACGAAGACGTTCTCGGGCTTGAGATCGCGATGCGTGATCCCTTTCTCGTGCGCGGCGGCCAGCCCGCGCGCGATCTGCACCGCATACTCGACCGCCTTCCGCACCGGGACGGCGCCGCCGTTCAACCGATCGCGCAGCGTCTCGCCGTCGAGCAGCTCGGACACGATGTACGGCGCGCCGTCATGTTGGCCGACGTCGTGGACCGCGAGAATGTTGGGATGGTTGAGTGCCGCGGCCGCGCGCGCTTCCTGCTCGAAGCGGGCGAGACGTTCGGGGTCGGTGGAGAAGGCCGGCGGCAAGACCTTGATCGCGACGTCGCGGCCAAGCCGAGGATCACGCGCGCGATACACCTCTCCCATTCCACCGGTGCCGATGAGAGCGGCAATCTCGTAGGCGCCAAGTCGCGTGCCAGCCGTCAGTGCCATGACCTGTGTGGACAGCGATCTCTCAAATCCTCAAATCATCGATCATCGATTCTCAAATGACCTCTCCCCCATTCCGCCCTGGCCAATCGCACGACGATTTCGTAGACGCCGAGACGACATCCTGGCACCAGGACCATGACGTGGGTTGGAAGCGGAGCCGATTATAGCGCCGCGAACGATCCGAACGACCGAACCGCCCGAACGATCCGAACGACCCCAGGTCACCTCCCGGCGTATCACCGGGGGGCAAGATTTGCCACCTGTCCCCGGCGCCGGATGCGGCAATTCTTGCGTCCTCGGCGGCCGCACTTTCTGAATTGCTTCAGAATTCGCGCCGGCACGCGCCGTGCTCCTCCTAGCGAAGCTGCGCCACACCCGGGCATGTGGTTTCGCCTCGCTAGGGACAGTGTCTGCTTGCCCGCACTCCGTGCGGGCGAGACGTCACGAAAGGCCTGTCCAAACTTGACTCATTCGCATGACTTCCGGCCTTTCAAGACGTCTGGGTGTCCCACCAAGACGACGATGTAGAATCGGGCGCGAGCCCGGGAAATGAGGTCCCCGAGATGCCCTCGGTTGAAGAGCGACTCGCGTCGCTCGAGGCGAAAGTGGAGGCGATAGCCGATCTGCGGAACCTGATCGTGGAGTCGCGCGGAGACACGAACGCGCGATTCACGAGCATCGATGGGCGGTTCACGAGCATCGACGCGCGGCTCACGAGCGTCGAGGCTCGGCTCACGAATGTCGAGACTCGGCTTGCCAATGTCGAGACGCGCCTCACGAGCGTCGAGACACGGCTCACCAATGTCGAAGCACGGCTGACGACCGTCGAGGCACGGCTCGCGAATGTCGAGACACGGCTCACCAATGTCGAGACACGGCTCACCGAAATGAACGGCCGGATCGGCTCGCTCGAGACGAAGGTCGACCGGCAATTCGTCTGGCTCATGGGCATGATGGTCACCGGCTTCATCGGCGTCATTGGCGCGCTGGTGGGGGTCGCCTACAGGTAGAGCCAACAGTCCGAACGACGAGCGAAGCGAACGGGAGCGCCCCGAACGATCGGAACGACTCGAACGACTCGAACGACTCGAACGGTCCGAACGTCCGAACGATTGTCAGTTCGCCAGCGCCAGCAAAGCACCGTGCTGCCCGCCGGGAGTGTTGACATCGTGCGTGGATGTGGCCGGCAACGAGCTGAATCGTGATCCCTGCAGACACGAAGAACGCGGAGAAGGAATACCTCGCGCGCACCGGGTCGTCCACCTGGGAGCGAGCCAAGCCATTCTCGCCGCCGGGGTCGGACACGCTGGCAGAGAGCGCGCACATGCTGCACGACTTTGCCGCGGCCATGCTGATGCTGCAGCCCTCCCCCGACGATCTGATCCTGGATCTCGGCGCGGGTGGATGCTGGTGCTCGGATCTGCTTGGACGCCTCAACCGGTCTGCGGTCGCTGTCGACATCTCGCTCGAC
>JBOGIR010000046.1:0-3933 GCA_050742335.1 Vicinamibacterales bacterium
AACACGATCGACCGCCCGTCCGCAGAGAGGTCGAAGCTCAGGGCCGTGCCCTCGGTCACGCGGATGGCGATGGTCTCCGTCGTTGCCCGCGGCGATGTACAGGCACAGACCAGCAGGAGGGCGAGCGAGTAGACTTTCGGCTGCTCAGTGAGTGCCATGGAGCTTCTGCTCGAGGCGCGCGCGCACCGACGGCCATTCGACGCACAGGATGCTGTGGTACAGCCAATCGATGAGACACCCGTCGGGCAGGATCATGTGATGACGCAGCGTGCCCTCCTCTGTGGCGCCGAGCCGTTCAATGCCTGCACGGCCTTGGGATCGCGCGAGAAATCCTTGTTCCTGAGCTTCAGCACCGGCAAACGCGGCGCGACGTAGCTCAGCCCCTTGATCGCCGCGAGGGCGAAATCCGGCGCCGGCACCTGGTACGCGAAACTCTCGCAGATGAGTCCAGTGAGCTCGGCCTGGTGCTCCAGCGCGTACGTACAGGACACGACACCGCCCGCACTGTGACCGAGCAGAAATACGGGCACGCCGGGCTCTCGCGACTTCGCGAGCTTGACGAGCGCCGCCACGTCGCTGACATAATCCGCCACGTTGTCGACGTAAAACCGCTCGCCGTCCGACTGGCCGCGGCCGCGCAGGTCCAGCGCGTACACGGCGAGACCGCTGGCCACGAACTGTTGGGCCACCCACACATACTGGCCGCTGTGCGAGTTGACGCCGTGGCAGATGACGACAACGGCACGAGGCTTCGACACCGGTCGCCACGACCGGACGAAGATCTTGAGCCCGCCCGCTCCTCCGATGCTTTCTTCCTTGGCGCCGCTTCTGGTATCCTGAGCCACGGCAGTCTCCTCGGTGGAACTGGCGGAAGTGTGGGCGGCCCGCTCGGCCGAACGCATCGCGCCTACGCTGCGCGTGCAGCCGCGGCGGCGCAACGGCAGCGCATCGCTCAGCTTCCGCGCAGCCACGCCTCCATGTCGACCAGCGTCACGCCCGGCTCCTGCCGCAGGGCCTGCCGCAGCGGACCGCAGTTTTCCACGCCGATCAGGACGAGGATGCGCTTGCCCGGGTGAGCGGCGCGGGCCTGGCGCACGATCCCCAGCGCATGCTCGTTCCAGCGGCGCCACGCCGCGGCCACCACGGGACCGGCAATCCGGTCCTGGTACTGTCGCCGGGCCCGGAGCACGTGGTCGGTGACGCCGCTGTTGACGTCGGCGGGCGACTGCCACAGTTGAGCCAGCGCGGCGAACGCCGCATGGTCGAATGAATTGTCCGCCTGCGCCAGGGCGGGCTGTTCCGTGCGAAAGCGGCGCAGCTCCCGGCCCAGGCTCGTGACGATCTCGGTGAACGTCGGCTCATCCGGCTCGCCGGCGTACGCCTGATAGCCCTCGGCGGTGACGAGGGGGAAGATGACCTGCGGGTATTCCGCCTTGCTCGGTGCGACGGTCTGGCTGCGGAGATCCTTCGGGGACACGTCGAGCACCACTACACCGGGCGCGATCCGACGGATGATCTGTCGCAGGGAGTCGTGGCTGTACGCCGGGGTCGTGGCGTGGCGGTGATACAGCGTTGCGAGCACGAAGACTTCGGAAGCGGTCTGGGCACGTGCGGGTGGCGCCCCGAGCAGTGCCATGGTCGCAAGGCTGAGGGCGAGCGTTGGCGGTCGAGTGCTGCGTGAGGGTTGAGAGCGATGGCGTGCGCTGACCATGTCTCAGCGCGGTGGTGCGTCGAGCCGATCGGCGTCCCGCTGCTTCGCGAGAAGACGTTCAGCAAAATCCACGCGCTCCTCAAGCTCCGCCAGGTGCGCTTGCATGCCGTCGATGGTGCGTTGCGCCTGCTCGCGGTCGATGGCATCCGGCGAGTGCTCGCTCTGAGCGTCGGCTCGCTGTCGAGCCATCAAGTGGCGCGCGCCGAGAGCGAACAAGACCGCCAGCAGCGCGTGGCCGGTGGCATGCCATGGCTCAGCAGGCTGAGCGGCGAACCACACGGCGCCGAGGTTGCCGAGGGACAGCAGCCAGGCGATCGGTATCCAGGCGCGGTGCTTGAACCACACGGAGGCCTCCAACGAACCGTCCTTGAACGATAGTCCGTGCCCGTCGGCGCACAACACTCCGCTTGCCTTACGGCGATGACCGCCCGCCAGCTTCACGCGCCGGGCGGCACCCGTACCAAAGTCTACCATAAGGGCATCCATCGTTACGGCAGCGCCAGCTGGTGCGTCGCCCACCACTCCCGCGCCCGGTCCTGGGTCCAGGCGGTCGCGCCTTCCACCGCGGCCAGCCGAAGCGACAGTTCTCTGGCGGACTGCGGTCGATCCGCGGGGTCCTTTGCGAGACAGGATAGCACGAGGTCATCGAGTGCCGCGGGAATCGGCACCTCCGTCCGGGCTGATGGACGCGTGGGCGGCGTCTGGGCGTGCTGCAGGAGCAGCCCCATGGGGGTTTCGGCGGTGAACACGAATTGCCCCGTCAGGAGCCAGTAGGCCAGACAGCCGGTCGCGTAAATGTCGGCGCGCCCGTCCAAATCAGCTCCGATCGCCTGCTCGGGAGCAATGAACGCCGGCGTACCGTGGACCGCGTTCTCCCGCGTGTGCACCGGGCTCGTGTCGGCGGGGTCGCGGACTGCCCTCACGATTCCGAAGTCCAGCACCTTTACGAAGTCGTACTCCTCGCCGTAGCGGCAGAGGAAGATGTTTGCGGGTTTGATGTCGCGATGAACCAGGCCGTAGGACTGGGCCTCTGACAGCGAGTGACACACCTGGCGCAGCAGATAGATGGCCCGTTCGGGCGGGACTGGCCCGAAGCGCCGGAGTAGCGAGTCCGCATCGAGGCCGTCGAGCAGTTCCATGACGTAGTAGAAGGCGCCGTCGATGGCTCTCCCGAAATCGAAGAGCCCCACGGTATGGGGTGAGCGGAGGCGGGCGATCACCTGCGCTTCACGCTCGAATCGGCGGACTGCCTCTTCCGACACCCCGGCACGCGCATCCCCGGCGACGGAGGGCCGGATCAGCTTGATGGCGGCAGGCCGTGCCAGCATGCGATGCCGGGCGCGCCAGACCTCCCCCATCCCACCCTCGCCAAGCTTCTCCTCCAGGCGATAGCTCCCCAGCTCGCGGGCGCGCCCGACCTCGGTGCCCAGGTTGTAGACCACCCGCGCACCCACGTAGGCCATGCCCACCACCAGGAGGTAGGGGAACACGAGCCCGAAGAAAAACATTGCCGGGTCCACCCTTCGCGAAGTGGCGCCGGACGCGATCATGAGCCCGATGATGACGGGGACCGAGCTCACCGATGCCAGGGCGGCCACCACCGCCCGGCGCGGTGAGGTTGGCACGACCACCGTGAACAGCACGACCCATACGGCGACCCACGAGAGCCCCAGCCGGCCACGGTGCATCTCGAGCCCCATCGGATGGGCGAACTCGGCCGCGGCGATGGCGTAGCTACTGACGATCTCGAATGCCAGGCCGATGTTCATCGCCGTGGGAAGCGGCAGGCGCGCGCTCCGGATCGCGGCCGCGACGAGCAACGCTACCACGATCCCGATCACGCTGGGACCCCACAGCGCGAAGCTCGCGAGGAAATGGGCCCGATCTTGCGGCAACACGAGCGCCGGAAGGATTCCGGCCATGAAGAAGATGAACGCGTACAGCAGAGCGAGGACGCGGAGGCGTCCGGCAGACTGGCTGACCAGATCGACCGGGAATCCCGACGAGATCGCTCGGGCGGTCGGGTCACGCGCGTCGGCGTGAATGAGAGTGACGTGCTCGTGCATGCCGAGGTTCCAAGCGGGACGGGCGCTTACGACACGCCTCGGTGCTGTAGCCGAACGGAAAGCGCGAAAGCTGCGGGCCCTGCCGCGGCGGCGCAACGGCGCCAGAGCACCGCGCCGCGTGGCGGCCGGCGCACAAACGGACGGCTCCATAGTTAT
>JBOGIR010000047.1:0-12280 GCA_050742335.1 Vicinamibacterales bacterium
CCGTGCCCCTGCGTCACGTCGCGAATGCCGGTGAGCAGCCCGGCGTTGGTCATGCGCCGCAGCCCCTGGTTGCGCGCCCAGCCGCTCCAGATCGACTCCTCGTTCTTGCGGCGGACGACCCGCTGGAAATTGATGCCCCAGGTGTCGTTGTCCGGGTTGAAGTTGAGCGTGCGGAACGGGATCTCGATCTCCAGGGTCCACCCGACTTCGCTGCGCCGCACGCGCGCGTTCCAGATGCCGTCCCACTCGCGGTTGTCGCCGTTCAGGCCCATCAGCGCGTCGGCCATCAGGCCGGACGGGTTCATCTCGAAGAAGTAGCCGGTCCGCCCATCGAGGAATGTGTCAATCGTCCACATGAAGCCGTCGTCGGAGAAGAGCCGCTCGTCGCGCCGGAACTGCCATCCGATCCAGCGGTCGGGTTCCGAGTCGAAGCACGTGACGCCCAGGTACAGCGCGTCGCGGGTGAAGACAATGCGCACCTCGGTGCGCTCGGTCGCAGGGCTGCCGTTGGCCGGATCGATTTGAGCGAAGTCGGCGGCGGGGACGGCCTTCGACCAGGACGGCTCATCGAGGCGGCCGTCGAGCGCGATCGATTCGCCTTCGGGAAGGCGGACCGCGATGACGGTGCGCCGGCCGCCGTTGTCCTGTCCTCCCGGGTCGTTCGGCGGCGCTCCACGCTGACCGGCGGGCGACGAGGGGCTCGCGGCCGGCGGTGAAGCCGGATTGGCCTGGGCGAGCGCAACCGGCGCGTATGCGCACGACACGAGAGAGACCAGGGAGAGTCCTGTGACTCTCCTTCGAAGCATGCTCATCGTCTGATTGTCCCGACGTGCAGGAATCGGGCAGACCTCGCCCGATGACCTCTTAGGTTAACCCCAAAGCCCTTGCCTGGGGGACCCTCTCCGGGCGTAGAATGCGTCCGTGGCGGCGGCAGCCGTCAAGAGTCGCACACGGTTGACCCGGTGGCGCTTCAAGTGAGGTACGCACATGGCCAAGACACGGGACGACGATCGGAACGATCGAAGGCCTCAGGGCGAGAAGGCCGTCAGCAGGCGGGATTTCGTCAAGACGGGAGCGGCCGCCGGTGTAGGTGTTGCCGCCGGCGTGGGCGCCTCCGTTCTGTCGACATCGGGAACGGCGTTATCGCAGGTTTCCCCCGCCGACGCCATTCAATGGCACTACGAGGCGGATATCGTCATCATCGGAGCTGGATGCACCGGGTTGCCCGCTGCCATTCGGGCGCGGGACCTCGGGGCGTCGGTGATCGTCGTCGATCAGAACTTCGACATCGGCGGCAAGATGCTGCATAGCGGCGCACAGGTTTCCCTTGGCGGTGGGGATCCCCTCCAGCTGAGGGACATCAAAGGTGAAGGGGACGCGGAGGGGTTCGTCACGGCGCCGCGGCAGCAGACCGTGGCGGAACTGACCGAGGATACCGACTTCCTGTTCAGGGACCACACCGACTGGTCGGTGATGGACACCGCGGCCCAGGCCCCTTACCGCTATAACGAACGCGACCTCCATCGGGCCTTTGCCGACAACTGCTCCGCGACCAGGGAATTCCTGATGGCGAATTACGTGCGCATGGGCCGCATCTCCGGCACGCACGGCAATGGCGGCATGTCGCGCGCCAGACGGGCTGTCTGCTTCCTCATGGAAGGTCCGACGACCGACATCAAAAAGGGAATGGTCTCGAAGCAGGATGCCGGAATCATGGGGGTGAGCTCGAGTCATTTTGCGCCGCGGCTGATGGGAGACGGCGCCAAGGTCGCCAGTCCGGGCGCGCGGACGAATGGCGCCGCGCTCTCGAGGGGCCTTGAGTTCAGCGCCCGGGAAAAGGGCGTCCGGTTCATCCTCAACCGGCACATGGACGAGATCATCCGGGAGCAACAGTTCTCGGGCAAAGTGGTCGGTATCCGGGCGAGCTACTCGCCGAGACTCCACCCGCAGACCGGTGCGCGCCTGGAGAGCCTCTGGCAGAACGGCAACGTGGACGACCGCACCGAGACGATCTTCATCAGGGCGCGCAAGGCGATCATCATCGGCGCCGGAGGTCATGCAGCCAACCCGCAGTTCCGCAGCATGTTCTATCCGGCGTGGAGAGAGCCGGCGTTCGTGTCGAGCGGCTGGGCCCTTCTGGGACCGCGCGGTCAGGACGCCAGCGGGATTATCGCTGGGATGAGGGTCGGGGCGAACCTCGCGGGGATGCATCAGAACCTCTCGTATGGCAGCACGTTTCATTTCCCGGGAACCCTGGCCACGCGGGATCCGTACACGGACATGCTTCCGGGCCACCCGACATTCCCGTTTCGGGGATCCACGGGCATTCCTCTTGGCACCGATTCTTTCCAACACCTGATCGTCGTGAACCAGGTGGGGAAGCGATTCTTCAACGAGATGCTTGTGACCGTGAGGGAAGGTGGCGCTGCGTTTCCGGCCGGGCCGGGTAAGGGTCAGCCGAAGTCGGGGCTCGACCACGTGCAGCTCGATTGGCGCAATGCGAGCGTCGCAAACGTCAGAGCGACGTACGCAGAGCCCAACAGCATCCACGCCGCCCTGGCGATGAACGAGGGTTCGAAGGCTCCAGACTTTTTCTCCGGACCGATCTGGGCGATCTTCGACCGTGCGGCAGTGGAACGCGACAAATGGAACATCGATCCACCGTTCACGTCGCCGACCAACGGCCTTTTCTTCAAGGCCGACACGATCGAGGAACTGGCCGCGAAAATCAAGGCGGGGCACGAGTTCCAGAGGGTTCCTCTGACGTACTTGTCGGAGACGGTGGCCAGGTGGAACTCGTACGTGGACAAGGGTGCCGATCCGGAGTTCGCGCGTGGGGCAGATGCACCCATGCACAAGATCAGCGCGCCGCCGTTCTATGCGGCCGCGCTCTATCCGGTCTGGCACGATTCGTACGGTGGTCTCCGGATCAACGGTCGCGCGCAGGTCATCGACATGCAGGGCGAGCCCATCCCGGGCCTGTATGCCGGCGGCGAGTCAAGTGGTGGCGGCAACCAGCATGGCCTGGGGCGAGCCCTGGTCCATGGCTACATCGCCGGCACGAACGCTGCTAGGGAGACGACTACCTAGAAACGTACGTGTCGTTCACGCTTCTGGGTTCTCCGTTCTCGGTTCGTGTTCACGTTCGGTTCCGGGTTCGGTGTTCGGAGTTCGGTGTTCCGGGTTCGGTCCGGCTAGAAAGGCGGAGACCGCGTACGTCGTACCGTGTTCGTACGTAGTGTCCGGCTTTAGCCGGACCCGGCGAACCTGAACCGAGAACCGAACCTGAACACGAACCGAGATGCGAGAACGAAGAAGTGTGAACGACGATGTCTGTGATGTCTGACGCTCAATCCAAGCCCGGTCACATGACGTGTGCAGTCGACGTATCTCCCGATGTGGTCGATGCTGGGGCCGAGCTGACGCTGCGGGGGAAGGTGTCGTGCTCCCCGGCATGCGACCTGCGGGGGCACACGCTGCTGATCAAAGAGCAGGGCGGCGCCGCTGCTGCCAGCATCGAGCTCACCACATTCGACGGCAAGACAAGCGACACCAGTGAGCTCGTCGTGAAGGCGCCGGTCCAGGCGGGGGGCTATACCTGGGCGGTCATCTGTCCGGCAGTGGTGAAGGACGGCGTTGCATACGCGGAAGCGTCAACACCGATCTCGTTCACGGTCAAGCCTCACGCGACGAGCGTCGTCGCGTGGGATATCCCATCGACTGTTGTGGTTGGCGAACGATTCAGGATGAAGGTCGGGATCAAGTGCTCCAGTGAGTGCCAGCTCACCAGCCGGGACTTTGGCATCTACGACCACGAGGGAGTGCAAATCGCCGCGGGAGCGCTAGGTGGCGACCGCTGGCCCGGGACAACCGGCCTGTATGTTGCGGAGGTCGAGCTCAAGGCCCCGGCGGGGGAGGGCCTCTACACGTGGAGCGTCAGGGTCCCACGATCGGATGCCGGAATCCCGCACGCCGAAGGCTCCATCAGCCTTGGAGTCCGAGTCGTCGGCCATCCCGAGTACGTGGTGAGGGTCGAGACGGTCGACAAGGTCAGTCAAACGCCCCTCGAGGGTGCTCGTGTGCTGATGCACCCCTACAGGGCTGTCACCGACGAGCGTGGCATCGCCGAGGTGCGGGTGGCGAAAGGCACGTACACACTCTTTGTCTCGCAGACCAGCTATCTCACGTTCGGTCTGCCCGTCGAGGTCGACGCGGACATGAGGGCCAGAGCGGAGCTCGACTTGGAGCCTGTGCTCGAACGCAACTGACCGTTCCAACGCACATGATCAGGTGACCCAGCGCGCTGCACGGTCACGCTGGGGCCGCTCATTTTGGGAGATCGATCAGGACGATGTCGGAGTTCTCGCGCGAGCGGTCGAATACGATGTGTTTCCCGTCGGGAGTGATATCGAACGTGTTCAACTGGCCCTGATCACTGAGGCGGGTGAGTCGACGTGTAGTCCTCTTCTCGAGATCGAGCAGCCAGAAGTCGAGCGATTGATTGGTCGGTAAGTAGACCAGGCCCGTTCCATTGGGCAAGAAGCGATAGGCGCCTCCGCGGACCCGCACGGGCAGCAGCGCGACAGTGACGCCATCGGGCCTCACGCCCAACAGTGAAACCTGGCCCGAGGTTTGTGACCCGGAGTACACAATCAGCTTGCCGTCTGGCGACCAGACCGGGTTGTTCGCCTGACCGGCGACGAGGCGCACGGGCGGACCACCATCCAGGGGGATCTTGAACAAGCCCGGCCCCTGTGCGTCGCGGCCGCCAACGGCGATCCAGTCGCCGTCAGGTGACCAGTCGGCGCTGCCTTGGCTCGCCGCGCCCTGGATGTCGATCGCCGCCGCCAAGGTGCGTGAGTTCGTACCGTCCGCAGCCATGATCGCCAGGTGCCGTTTCCCGTCCTGTCTGACGACGACGGCGACGCGACGTCCGTCCCGCGACGCCGCGGGCGGCTCCGACAGCGCCGCATCCGCGCCCTTCCAGATTTCCGATGCCTCACCGTCCTGGACCCGCCACAGCCCATCGCCCGTCCCGCGGGCGGACAAGTAAAACAGTGACGGCCCTCCGAAGCGCGGCGCGAGCGCCCGCACGGTCGGCACCGAATACGGGTGTACGTCGCGATCCTCAGCGGGTCGATCGAGCAGCGGCACGCGCCACAGGCTGCTGGTGGGATTCGCCGTCGTGACGACGACGCGCCGGCCGTCTCGACTGGCCGACACCGACGTAAAGACATCGAGGCCCGATGTCACGCGCTGTGGGACCTTGCGCTCCACGTCGAGCGCCCACAACCATGGCCCCGACTGATCCTTCGCGCGTCCGACGTAAAGCAACGTCCTGGGGTTGAGCGGCGCCAGGAAATTCATGGCGGCATTCTCTTGCGTCAGGCGCTCTGGGGACCCGCCAGACGGTCGAACCCGCCAGACGTCCATGTCGCCCGTCGGGGCCAGCCCGTGCACGAAGTAGATCCATTGACCGTCGGCTGACCAGACTGGATTGTGTGTGTGCATCCCGCTCTTGAAGAACTCGTCTTTCGCCGACACAGGGATCTGGGTCGCGTCCGCGCCGATGCGATCCGCGAGAAAAAGGCGATCTCCGGGCGAGTTGTTGAAATAAACGAGACGCGCGCCGTCAGATGACCAGGACGGCGCGGAATCACCGTCGCCAAGGAACGGCCGCGGCGTCCCACCTGTCAAGGGCACGAGTTGCTGCCTCCTGGTAGGTTCGCGAGAGGTGCTCATCCAGATCTCCGCACCGTCGCCTGTGAAGCCGAACATTCGCAGGATAGGTCCCTGTAAAAGTAGCGGCGGAATGTCGGACGTGAGGTTCACGAATCGCCCGGTGCCCACCTGGCTCAGCCACAGGTCGGACTCGCCGTCACGGTCGGCGACAAAGGCAACGAACCTCCCATCCGGCGAAATTTCGGCGCTCGATTCTGTGCCCTCCCAATCCGTGAAGCGGGAGAACTGCGCGTTGGCGAGCGGGTTCTCCGGCATGGTCGGCGCCCGCTTGGCCTCCCAGACGCCGAACCCGGCGGCGACCGCGGCGACCGCGACCCACGGCAGCCACGTCCTGCGGGTCCTGGCGGGAGCGGCAGGCGCCACACTCACTTCGGCAAGCCCCGGCAGCACGTCGTCGATCGTGTCGATCTCGATCCTGACATCACCCATGTCTCTCAGGCGCTGCCTGGGATCCTTGACGAGGCAGCGGAGCAAGAGCCGTCGAAGCGGTGCGGGCGTTGCCGCGGGGAGCGCCGACCAGTCCGGCTCGCGCTCGAGAATCTTCGCAATCGTGTCCGAGACGGTGTCACCAGGAAACGTGAGGCGGCCGGTCAGCATCTCGTAAAACACGCACCCGAAGGCCCAGATGTCGCCGCGCTTGTCGACGCTGTGACCGCGCGCTTGTTCCGGACTCATGTAGGCAGCCGTGCCGAGGATGACGCCTTCGCGAGTGCCGCCCACCGTGAGGGTCGGTGCCTGTGAGAGGTCGGGGGCGCTGCCGGCGCCGACTGTCGCCTTTGCCAGGCCGAAATCGAGCACCTTCACCGCGCCGTCCGGCGTGATCTTGATGTTCGCCGGCTTCAGGTCGCGGTGGACGATGCCCTTCTCGTGGGCGGCCTCCAGCGCGTCGGCGACCTGCCGCGCGATCGCGAGTGCGTCCGCGAGGGGCAAGCCACCGCTCCGGGCAGGGCGAGCGTTGTCAGCCTGGCCACGCGGACCCGACAGGGTCTGCCCTGCAGGACCCACTGGGCGCGCGATCCGTTCCGCGAGCGTCTCGCCCTCGACCAGCTCCAGCACAAGGGCGCGCACGCCGTCCGCTTCTTCGACGCCGTAGATCGCCCCGATGTGCGGATGATTCAGTGTCGCGAGCATGCGCGCCTCGCGCTCGAAGCGCGCGCGCCGTTCCGGGTCGGCGGTGAACGCCGGCGGCAGGACTTTGATCGCGACCTCGCGCCCGAGCGTGTCGTCATGCGCACGGTACACTTCGCCCATCCCACCGACGCCGAGCAGCGAACGGATCGTATAGGAGCCGAGACGCTGGCCCACGAGTGAACCCTTCGCGTGATCCAGAACGGCCGAGCCTGCCGCCGCCGCCGCTGGTACGCTCATGAACCCTGCGGCGCTGGACTCTTGCGTAAGCAGCGACTCGACCTCACGCTGCAGCAGGTCATCGCCCAAACAGGCCGTCGCCAGAAACGCCGCACGATCCTCTGCAGGGCGCGCCAGCGCCGCGTGACAGAGATCCTCGACCTGACGCCAGCGGTCAGGCGTCATGGCGTTCGACGCCTCGCAATTCTCGGAGCAACCAGAGCTTCGCCATTTTCCAGTCGCGCTTGACCGTATCTCGCGACACGTGCAGCGCCTCGGCTGTCTCGTCGAGGCTCAGCCCGCCGAAGAATCGCATCTCCACCACCTGACTCTTCCGCGAATCGACCGCCGCGAGCGCGGTCAGCGCGTCGTCGAGCGCGACCAAGTCTTGGCCAGGCTCGGTCGGCACGACGAGCGCGTCGTCGAGTGAAAGCATCGCCGCGCCGCCGCCGCGCTTTTGATACCCGCGGGCACGCGCCGCGTCGACGAGGATCCGCCGCATCAACCGCGCGGCCATCGCGAAGAAGTGCGCGCGGTTCTGCCACCGAACCTGCGGCACTTCGATGAGCCGCAGGTACACCTCGTTGACGAGCGCCGTGGCCTGCAGCGTGTGGCCGACCCGCTCGCCCCTCATGTAATGCCCGGCCAGGCGGCGCAATTCCTCATAGACGAGCGGCAGCAGCGCGTCGAGCGCGTCGGGTTCGCCCCGGTTCCAGGCGAGGAGCAGCGCCGTCGGGTTCGCGCCTGCCTCGGACATCGGTCTGATTCTATGCCCCTCAATCGGCCTTTAACACTGGAACAGGCGTGCAGTGGTGGTCCAGGAAGGTCTTCATTCTGGGCTGTTTTTCGCCTCGTGCACCTTTTCGCGGCCTTTTCCCGCCTTCCTAGACAGAAGGGAAACAGCCATGACGAACAGAACACGACCGACAGGCTCAATACACATTGCCATCAGTGGACTCGCTCTGGCGTCAGTCTTGATGAGTGTCGGCTGCGCCCAGGCTCTCGCTCGTCACGATCTCGTGGAGCGGAGCGACAGTCGGCTTCAACGCGCGGTCCAGACCGCGCAGCGGACATGCCAAGAGCAACAGCCGAAAACGGCACTGCCTTCGACCGCCGACTATGAGCGATGTGTGCTCGTGGAGCTGCGGAGAGCCGAGGTGACCGCAGCAAACCGATGGGAGGCGGACCCGAACGTCCTCCGGCGGATGTCTCGGGTACGGCACCGGGCCAAGGCGACCGGCGGCGTGTGCGAGCAACCGCTTCGAGCACTGGTGGTCCGACTCGCGGATGCGCCGTGGCGCATGTCATTGCGGAGTGGAGCGGCGACACGTCCAAAGAACGATGGTGTTCAGACGTGCACCCATTGAACAGACACCCCAGGCACGGATCTGGCACCGTCCGGTGCTGCTGGGTAACACGCAGGTCCCAGTAGTGCGATTCATGGGACGCCAAAACGGAAATCCCGGGTCAGAATGTCAAGGGTCAACATATGTTGGGACTTCTTTCAGAGCGGTGGATCTGCCGGCTCACCCTGTTGTCGCTCGCGTGTCTGTTGGCATCGACGGGTCCCCTCGCCGCACAAGGAACCAGTGGCGCGATCGCGGATATCACCATCACCATCGGGCTCGAATTGCGGCGTGACATCACCATGGCGCTCCAGGGGGTGCAGGAGTAGGTGACGGTCAGGGGCGAGCCCATCGTCGAGACGGTATCGACGGCGGTGGCGGCGGTGGTGACGCAGGAGCAGATCGATTCGCTGCCGATCGCCAATCGAGGGTTGGGTCGAAAACGCGCTGTCGGATTCGTTCGGCCGACTTCTGACCGTGCTGCCGCGGCAGGAGGCGGAGCTGGCGGTGCGGGTGCGTGGTAAGGACCCGGAACTGCGCCGCTGTGACATCGCGCAGAACCGCTGTGTGTTGTACGAAGAGACGGCCGGGATGGCTCCCGGCCGTCGCCATTCGACAGATTACCAGCGTGCTTCGCGGGGCTGACGCCCGCCGCCGCCGTTCGAAAAGCCGCCGCTTCTCTCCTGCGGCTTCGCTTCGTTCACGGTGAGGCGCCGGCCCTCGAACTCGTGCTGATCGAGCGCCGTGCAGGCGGCTCGCCCCTGCGCCGTGTCCGTCATCTCGACGAACCCGAAGCCGCGCGACCGGCCGGTGTCGCGATCGCGGATCAGACGAACCGACGAGACCTCGCCGAGCGGCGCAAACAGCTGCTCGAGCTGCTGCTCCTCGGTATTGAACGACAGATTTCCAACGTAAATTCTCATTACACGTCCATTGAAAAGGTTGGAGGCAGCTGGCTTGATGACTTCTGGAGCGTGCAACTACGCGACTGACGCAGGCAGAACAAACGCGGCGGAATCCAACGTGAGACCAACAGTATAGCACTTCACCGGGACACTTTCCACGTCAGCAGTCGTGCGTGGTTCCAGATCTGGCCGCACGTGCCGCACCGCCAGTACGTGGTGTCGTTGATCGCTTTGCTGGTGGTGCTGACGGCTGCCGACCGGCAGAACGGGCATGCGGCCGGTTTGTCCGAGACCGGTTTCGGCGCCGCCGGGAAGGCTCTCATAGCCGCGACAGCCGTGCCGCTAGCGCTGCCAGCGACATTGTATCGGCCCCGCGTCGGCGTCGGCCGCACGCGTCACGCAGCCCGCGGCCACTTCCATCTGCGCCATGGTTGGCGCGTTGTGCTCACCGTCGAGGCGCGGCGTGCAGCCGGCGAGCAGCTGCTGCGCGCGGAGCGCGGCGAGGGCCACGAACTCGTAGGCGTTCAGATGCACTGGTCGGCTCACCATGACACACCGCTCTCGTTCGTGGAGCGGGTCAGAGTTGGACTGGTCGCGACAGGTGATGGCACAGGTTCCTCCCGGCAAGGCCATGGTGAGGAACCCGCCAGATTGCGGGAGGCTCAGAACAGCTGTCGGTACCTTAGCACGTGCGGCCGACCCCGTGTGGACAATTCGCGCCCGCGCTACTCTGCGCGCGGAGCCACCTGCATCGATCGATGCCTCATCTGACACTCCCGGGCGGAGCCGTGTCGGGCAGCGGATTGCCGGGCGCAGCACGGCGCACCGGCGGAACAGCGGCGAGCCGCAGACCGTGCACCTGGTTGATGTAGAGCGCCTCGTATCGGATGCCGTTCCCGTCCTTGTCCACGAATCCCATCGATCGTCGTCTTGACATCGTGCGCGGTCCGTCCCAATAATGCGCCACGAGATGAGACGAACGCTTGCCGCATCGATTCTGGCGCTGGTCACGACAGCCGGTGCCGCAGCCGCCCAGTCGCGGCCGGACTTGACGGGACTCTGGATGTCGACCGCGGCCGATATTTCCGTGCTGCTCCTGCCCGGGGAGGTCGTTGCGCTCACGCCGTACGGGGCCGAGCGATACCGCAAGGTGGATATGGCCAATTCACCGTCGTACACATGCCTCCCGTACGGCCCGACGAGAGGACTGCAGTCGACCAATCCGTTTCAGATCGTCCAGACGCCCGATCTGGTCGCGATCATCACCGAGCACATCGACTATCGCATGATCTACACCGACGGACGCAGACACCCCGACGACATCCTCGACTATCCGGAGTGGATGGGGCACTCCATCGGCCGGTGGGAGGGCGACACGCTCGTCGTCGAGACGATCGGCATGCGGGAGGAAACCTGGCTCGACACGGCGGGGTTCGAGCACAGCGCCAGGCTGCGCATCACCGAGCGCTTCCAGAAGACGGGTCCGGACACCATCCGCCTGACCGTGACGATCGACGATCCGGTGTTCTACATGAAACCGTTCACATACGGGCGCAACGTACGGAGGATGGACAAAGACGTCCGCCTCATGCCGGCGCGGTGCGCGGACAACGAACGCTCATCGGGCGACGCGGTGCAGGGCGTGCAGGGGCCGGAGCACAAGAAGCCGCCGGCGTTCCCGAGGTAACGGTCGCGCAGGCCGAAGCCGTCGCGCAGGCTCAAGCCTGCGCGCTACAGCGGCCGACCGCCGCGCAACCGGTGACTGTAGAGCGCACGCTTTAGCGTGCGCGTGCGTGCGCGGGATCGCTATTGGTCGGTGGCGGCGGATCCGCTGAAGACCTTGCGCCCGTTCGCCAGCGTCAAGGTGCCGCCGTACGCTTTGGGCAACCCGTTTCTGGCGGGCGACGAGTCGATCAGCGTGACCGCTTCGCCAATCTTCAGGTCGTCTTTCCTCCACCCGCGCCGGTAGAGCTGATTGGGCGTAGACGCTTCGATCGCCCAGTTCGTCACCTTGCCGGAGCCGTCCGCGACGTCGAGGTAATAGAAGACGTGCGGGTTCTGCCACTCCACTTTCGTGACGGTCCCCTGCATCGTGATCTTCTTGGCCGTGTCGTACGCCGTAGCCGCACTGTGGTGGGCAAACAGGGAAGCGGCACTGAAGAACACGCCGAACGATAGAACCAGCCAAGGGCGTGCCCTTGATATCCCGATGAGGATGCCTTTCATCACTCCCTCCGGCAACACCGCCGATTGTCGCGTAAGACCGTGGCGGTTACCGCGCCGCCGGCGGCGCGGCATAGGGACCCGTCGCCGGGAACCCCGCACCACCGCCGCCGTCCCAATCCTTCTCGATGCCGTGGCCGCGCGCGACGTCGCCGTGCATCGGCGTCACGAATCCCAGCAGACATCCGGTCGAACCGTCCATGAGCAGGTGACACCGCACCTTGATGAGGTCGCCTGGCCTGACGTCATTCACCTTGATGCCGACCTTCTCCAGCCCGCCGGGTCCGGTCGCCTCGAGCGCCCAGGTGGCTGTCTGCCCCTTCGCGTCCTTGACGTCCATATAGATCCACGAGTGCGGCACCAGTCGATGCACCTCGGTGACCGTCCCCTCCATCGTTGTCCACTTCGAGGTTTCGTAGTTGTTGTGGGAATGATGCGCCCACGCGGGCAGCACCGAGGACGCGGCGCACGCCGCCGCAAAACACAGGGATCGCATCAGCATGGTCCTCTCCTCTCGAAGCACGATCACCTCGCGCGCGGCCGTGGCGGCGCGGGGAACGTCCATTCGTCCGAATAGGTCGGCGAGTAATAGTTCCGATAGCGAATCGAGCGACCCTGCTCGTCGAGAAACATCAGCGACTGCTGAAAGAGGCCTGGCGCCGGTGCCCCGCGCGGTACGGTCCCCTCGAGAATATAGAGTCGCGTGCCGTGCATGTT
>JBOGIR010000048.1:0-5294 GCA_050742335.1 Vicinamibacterales bacterium
CACGCAAGCCCCGTTGCGATGCCAACCTCGTTCTGCTCCTCAGCAACGCTCGGACGGAAGCGTGGCACACCGAGGTACTCGGTTACTTTCTCGGCGGTGATCTCTTCCTTGAACGTCTTGCCTTCGACGACGACTTTGCGCGCGATCTTGCGGCAGATCGACGAGATTTCCCGCTCGAGGTTGCGGACGCCAGCTTCGCGTGTATACCGCTGGATGATCGTCTGTATCGCCTCGTCGTGAACGACGATATTGCTGTTCGTCAGACCCGCGCCCTCAATCGCCTTCGGCGCCAGAAAACGCTTCGCAATCTCGATCTTTTCCGATTCCGTATAGCCGGCGAGCTGGAGCACCTCCATACGGTCGCGGAGCGCCTGGGGCACCGTGTGCAACACGTTCGCCGTGCAGATGAACATGACGTGCGACAGGTCGAACTCGACATCGAGATAGTGGTCGAGGAACGAGTGGTTCTGCTCGGGGTCGAGCACTTCGAGGAGCGCGGCTGACGGATCGCCGCGGAAGTCCATCGACATCTTGTCGACTTCATCGAGCAGGAACACGGGGTTCTGCGTGCCGGCCTTCTTCATCATCTGGATGATCTGGCCCGGGAACGCACCGATATACGTGCGCCGGTGGCCGCGAACCTCCGCCTCGTCGCGGACGCCGCCGAGCGAGAGTCGGACGAACTTCCGGTTCATCGCACGAGCGATCGACTTGGCGAGCGACGTCTTGCCGACCCCGGGCGGTCCGGAGAACGTCAGGATGGTGGCCTTCGGATTCTTGACGAGCGAGCGAACGGCCAGGAACTCGAGGATGCGGTCCTTGATCTTCTCCAGGCCGTAGTGATCCTCGTTGAGCACCGCTTCGGCGTGTTTCAGGTCGCGGTTCTCGCGCGTCTTCTTGTACCAGGGGACGGCGATGAGCCAGTCCAGGTAGTTGCGGGACACGGTGGCTTCCGCCGACATCGGCGGCATCGCCTCGAGGCGCTTCAGCTCCTGCGTGGCCTTTTCCTCCACGTCCTTCGGCATCCGCGCTTCCTTGATCTTCTTCTGCAGTTCCTCGACCTCGTTGCCCTTGTCGTCTTTGCGGCCCAGTTCCTTCTGGATCGCCTTCATCTTCTCGTTGAGGTAGTACTCCTTCTGCGCCTTTTCCATCTGCTTCTTGACGCGAGACTGGATGCGGCGATCGACCTGGAGCTTGTCCACCTCGATCTCGAGGATGCCGGCGATGCGGTTCAGACGCTCGAACGGGGAGATGATTTCGAGGAGGTTCTGCTTCTCGTCAACGCCGATGACGAGGTGTGCGGCAATCGTGTCGGCGAGCTTGCCGGGATCGTCCACCCGGACGGCGGCAATCATGGCGTCGTAGTGCAGGTTGTTCGACAGCTTCACGTACTGCTCGAACAACGACACGACGCGGCCCATCGTCGTCTCGACGTCGCCGGCCGCCGCCTCCTTCGTCTTCGGCAACACCTTGACGACGACGCGGTAGAAGCCCTTGTCTTCCTTCCACTCGACGGCTCGTGCACGATCGACGCCCTCCACGAGCACCTTGATGTTGCCGTCCGGCAGCTTGAGGCTCTGCACGACGTTGGCCACGCAGCCCATCGTGTAGATGTCGTCGGCCTTCGGATCGTCGATCGACGCATCGTGCTGCGCGGCCAGGAAGATCCGCTTGTCCTTCATCAACGCGTGTTCGAGCGCGCGGATCGACGACGGCCGCCCAATCACGAACGGCATCATCATGTGGGGGAAGACGACCACGTCCCGGAGGGGGACGATGGGAAGGGTTTCGTAGACTTCCATTCGGTTCCTTGTAGTTCACAGTAGGCAGTAGACAGTAGGCAGTTGTGAACGCCCCGGCATCTGCCTGCTGCCCTCTGCCTACTGCCTACTAATGTTCATCCGGCCTTTTCTATCAGTGTAATGGATTTGTCCTTGGCTTCCACGATTTCGCGGGTGACGACCACCTCGCGGAGCTTTTTCTGGCCCGGCACCGAGTACATCAGATCGAGCATCAGGTCTTCGATGATCATGCGCAGGCCTCGCGCGCCGATCTTCCGCGTGAGCGCCGATTCCGCAATCGCCTCGAGCGCATCGTCGGTGAACCGCAGCTTGACGTTTTCGTACTCGAACAGCTTCTGGTACTGGCGCGTGATCGCGTTCCGCGGCTGCGTGAGGATCTGAACGAGCGCCGGCTTGTCGAGCTCGTGCAGCGTGCCGACGACGGGGAGCCGCCCGACGAACTCGGGAATGAGCCCGTACTTGATGAGGTCTTCGGGCTCCACCGACTCCAGCGTCGTGCCAACCTCGCGCTTCTGTACCGACTGGACGTCGGCCTTGAAGCCGAGCGTCTTCTTGCCGGTCCGCCGCTCGATGACCTTCTCCAGCCCGACGAACGCGCCGCCGCAGATGAACAGGATGTTCGTCGTGTCGATCTGGAAGAACTCCTGGTGCGGGTGCTTGCGGCCGCCCTGGGGAGGCACGTTCGCCACGGTCCCTTCCAGGATCTTGAGGAGCGCCTGCTGGACGCCTTCGCCGGACACGTCCCGCGTAATCGACGGGTTCTCGTCTTTCCGGCAGATCTTGTCGACTTCGTCGATGTAGATGATGCCCTGCTGGCACTTTTCGATGTCGCCGCCGGCTGCCTGCAGGAGCTTGAGGATGATGTTTTCCACATCCTCGCCCACGTAGCCCGCCTCGGTCAGCGTGGTGGCGTCGACGATCGTGAAGGGCACCGACAGCAGCTTGGCCAGCGTCTGTGCGAGCAGCGTCTTGCCTGTGCCCGTCGGGCCGATGAGCATGATATTCGACTTGGTCAGCTCGACGTCGTTCCGGCTGCGCGGCTGCTTCTGAATCTCGATGCGCTTGTAGTGATTGTAGACGGCGACGGCGAGCTTCCTCTTCGTCCGCTCCTGACCGATGACGTACTCGTCCAGGAACTTCTTGATCTCGGGCGGCGAGGGCAGCGACGAGCGGACGCCGCGGTTCTCGAACCGGTTGTCGTCCGCGATGATGTCGTTGCAGACTTCCACGCACTCGTCGCAGATGAAGACCGTCGGGCCCGCAATCAGCTTGCGGACGTCGTTTTGGTCCTTGTTGCAGAACGAGCAGCGGAGAATCTCGGTCTCGCCGTTTTTCTTCACCATGCTGTGCGTCTTTGGTCGCTGGTCTCTCAGTCTTTGGTCTCTAGTCCTTAGTCTTTGGTTCGCAAGCCTCCCGCCTACCAGAGACTAAAGCCTAGAGACTAAAGATCTTCGGGATTTCCCCGATGTTACACCCGTTTGCGAATGACGTCATCGATTATCCCGTATTCCTTCCCCTGGTCGGCCGACATGATGTAATCGCGCTCGGTGTCCTCCTGGATGCGTTTCAGCGGCTGTCCCGTATGGCTGACGAGAATCTCATTCAACCGCTCGCGCATGCGCAAAATTTCACGGGCCGCGATGTCGATATCGGTCGCTTGTCCCTGCAGCCCCTGCATCAGGGGCTGATGGATCACGATTCTGGAATTCGGCAAGGAAAACCGCTTGCCTTTCGCTCCCGCCGAAAGCAGGACTGCCGCCATCGACGCCGCCTGTCCGATGCAGTACGTCTGCACGTCCGGTTTGATGAACTGCATCGTGTCGTAAATCGCCAGCCCGGCCGTGATCGATCCGCCGGGGCTGTTGATGTAGAGGAGGATGTCCTTGTCGGGATCCTCCGCCTCGAGGAACAGCATCTGGGCGATGACGAGGTTCGCAATCGTATCGTCGATCGGTGTCCCGATGAAGATGATACTGTCCTTGAGCAGCCGCGAAAAAATGTCATAGGCCCGTTCGCCGCGGTTGGTCTGTTCAACCACCATCGGCACCAGTTGGGCGCGTGGCTCGATCACGTGGCGCATAGTTGGTCGGCGCGTCGGATTGTCGCTGAGATCAGATGGACGTGGTCGCCGGAACCCCCTGGGGTTTCCGGCGCCTCGGAGACCGCTCGGAAACCTGCCCGTCGACTCGCTCAGGGCACCCCAAATGCCGTCGAGGGGTGAACAGTTTCCGGCTACGCGGCCATCTTAGCACGCGACAGTGCCAAGTCAACTGCCTTCTCCCGCCGCAAACCCGTGTAAAGACGGGAGATGCCGCCTTCCTTCTCGAGTTGTGCCCGCAGAGCCGCCGGCGTCCGGCCGGCCCGGGTCGCCAACTGCTCGATCTCTTTATCGACATCTTGCGCGGAAACCGTAATCTGCTCCCGGCGCGCGATTTCGTCGAGGGCCAGCGCGCTGGCGACGGCATTTCGTGCAGGCTCGCGCTGCGCTTCGCGGAACTGCGCCCAGTCGATCCCCGCCTTCCGCGGGTCGACGTTCTGCGCCATCAGCTGCCGGGCAAATTCCTCGAGGCGGCGATCCATTTCGCGCTCGACCAGCGACGGCGGGAGATCGAACGGGACGCGTTGCGACAGCTGGCGGAACAGCTCGGCGCGGACGTGGCGCCTGGCGCTGTCCTGCGCTTCTTCCTCGAGGTCCTGGCGA
The DNA here is from genome assembly GCA_050742335.1 of Vicinamibacterales bacterium. Lineage (GTDB taxonomy): Bacteria > Acidobacteriota > Vicinamibacteria > Vicinamibacterales > UBA2999 > DATCJA01. The sequence goes on from JBOGIR010000048.1 coordinate 4,504, forward strand.
ACGCGGTCGCGCAGCGCGCTCAGCGACTCGAACGCCCCAAGGTCTTTCGCAAACTCGTCGTCCAGATCCGGCAGCACACGTCGGCGGAGGCCCTTGACCTTCACCGAGTATGTCTGCTCGGTGCCGGCCAGGTCGGCAACCGGGTAGCTCTCGGGAAACGTGATCGAAAACGTCCTGGCGTCGCCCTCGTGCAGCCCGATCAGGTGCGCGTCGAAACCAGGCGGATTGCCCGGCGCGCCGAGTTGCACGGTGACTTCATCGCGATGATCGCCCTGGCCGTCGGGACCGGTGCGATCGAGACTGAGTACTGCAGCGTCGCCGTCCGCGATGGCTCGCCCCTCGACCGTCTCCAGTTTCGCAGCCCGATCGCGAAGCCGCTGCAGCGTCTCGTCGACCGCCTCGTCGCTGACGTGCGCCGACGGCTGCCGCAAGGTAATCGACGAGAGGTCGCCGGGGTCGAAGGCGGGCACCGTCTCGAAGGCGGCCGTGAACTTGAGGGGGCGGCCCTCTGCGAGATCCACGTCGCGGACGTTGGGGGTGTCAACGGGCTCGATGCCGCATGCCTGCAGTGCTTCCTCGACGGCGCGGGGAATCAGGCCGTGCATGACGTCGTGAAGAATCTGCTCGCGGAAGCGCTGTTTGATCAGCGTCTGCGGCACCTTCCCGGGACGGAACCCGGGGAGGCGCGCCTGCTTCGTGTAGTCGCGCGCGATGCGGTCGATTTCCGCCTCGACGACGTCGGTCGGAATCTCGATGGTGATGGTCTTCTGGGTCTCGCTGACGTCGGTGAA
>JBOGIR010000049.1:0-6225 GCA_050742335.1 Vicinamibacterales bacterium
GACTGGGGCACGATCAACTTCGAGTGGCTGGCGGGGTGGTCGAACTACTACGGCACCGACTTCACGTTCACGAAGCGGTACAGCGACAACTGGCAGCTCTCCACGAGCTACACGCTCGCCTACTTCAAGGACGCGTATCCCCGGCGGGAGCAGTGGTTCATCGGGGACGACGGGTTGGCGACGCATGCGCCGATCCCGTTTGCGCTGGCTCCGGACATGGGGGGCGAATACACCTACGGCCTCGGCGATCAGCGCCACCGGGTGACGGCCAACGGCATCTGGGACGCGGGCAGGGGCTTCCAGGTGAGCGGGATCTATTTCTACGGATCCGGCGAGCGTCTCGGCTTGGATACCGGGGTCGACCGGCGAGGTGAAGGGGGACAGACGCCGAGCGGCAGCCAAGTCGGTGGCTCGAGGGAGCAGCGGCTGCGTGCCGACGGGTCGATTGTCCCGCGCAACAATTTCGTTGGCGATCCGATTCACCGGGTCGACCTGCGGCTCCAGCAGCGGATTCCGATCGCGGGCACGGTGCGGGTGGATGGGATGTTCGAGGTGTTCAACCTGTTCAACCACGCGAACTACGGTTCGTACACGACTAACGAGAGCAACGCGCTCTTCGGCCAGCCGTCGTACAACGCGAACATCGCGTACTGGCCGCGGGTGCTGCAGTTGGGCGTCCGCTTGGCGTTCTAACTGGTTGGTGGTTGGTAGTCGGTAGCTGGTAGCTGGTGTAGCTGGTAGCTGGTAGCTGTAGTGCTATCGTCTACCGACTTCCCTCACGGTCTCTCGGAGACGGTACCCGCAGGAGGACCTACGTGAACGTGCCAACGCAGCGATACGTCACGCTCGGTCTTGCCATCTGTGCTGCCGCGATCTGGCTGATGGTTGTCGATGTGATGGCACAGACACCGCCCGCTTCGCCCGGGCGTGGAGCCGACACCCAAGGCGGGATCCAGACGCCGCGCCGCTCCACTGGTGTTCCGGATTTCAGCGGTGTCTGGGTACCCACGCGCCCGTGGGGCGCGCCCACCGGCGGCTTCGCTCGCTTCGATCCACAGACGGGCAGATTGACGCTGCCAAGTCGCACAAACAATCCTGTCGACTTCGAACGGGACGCTGGCGTGGCGCTGCGTGTTTTCCCGCGCGAGCGCCGGCCCTGGTACTCGCCCAGGCACTGGGAGCGCGTGCAATTCAGCGACGTCCACGGACACAGCGCACAGGCGCCGGACCCGGAGTTTCAATGCATGCCTGCGGGGGTGCCGCGTATTGGTCTGCCCGAAGAGATTGCGCAGACCGACAGGCACATGATCTTTCTGTACCCGCTGCGTAGCCGGCGGGTTTACCTCGATGGACGGCCCCATCCGCCGCAGGATCAGTGGGTTGGCACGTGGCTCGGCCACTCCGTAGGGCGATGGGAGGGCGACACGCTGGTGATATCGACCGTCGACTTCAACGGATTGGAATGGCTTGGCTGGCCGGGCTGGATCACCAGCCCTGATAAGCGGGTCATCGAACGAATGCGCCGTGTCGGCAATACGCTGACGTGGGAAGCCGAGGTCACCGATCCCATTCTGCTGCAGCCGTGGAGGACCGGGCCGCAGACACGCCAGTTGAACCCCGACCCGCGAGCGGAGCTCGAAGAGGCGCTGCCGTGCGTGGAGCGCGATCTCCAGCACATGGTGACTCGCGAGCGTGGGTGAGGCTGGCTGGTAGCCGGTAGCTGGTAGCCGGTAGTTGGTAGGCGGAGGGCTTCAGTCCTCCGCCTGTCACCGCCGATTACTAGGCACGTGTGCCTCGAATCGATTCCTGGAGCAGCTCAATCGGGTGGACGATCCGCCAGTTGAAGCCCAGGCGTTTTCCCGCCGCGGCGATCTGCAGCATGCAGCCGGGATTGCCGGTCGCAACGATATCGGGGTCAAGCGCGGCGATCTGTATTGCCTTGCGTCGGCCGAGATCCGACGCGGCCTCCGGCTCCACGAGGTTGTAGACGCCGGCGCTGCCGCAACAGATCTCCGATTCAGCGGGCATCAGCACCTCGACACCCGGTATGGACGCAAGGAGTGCACGCGGCTGCGATCGAATGCCCTGCGCATGCGCCAGGTGGCACGCGTCGTGGTACACCACGCGTGCCGCAATCGGTTGACGCACGGCCCGTGGCTCGCCGAGCTCGACCAAGAGTTCCGACACGTCGCGCACGCGCTCGCTGAACACGCGTGCCCTCGCCGCCCACGCCGAATCCTCGGCGAACAGATCGCCGTACTCCTTCATGCACGACCCGCAACCCGCCGCGTTGACAACGACTCGGTCGACGCCGGCGTTCTCGAACACCTCGATGGTACGCCGCGCAAGCTCGCGTGCCTGATCGATCTTGCCGGCATGAAGGGGCAACGCGCCGCAACAGCCTTGAGCGGCAGGCACCGCGACGCTGCACCCCTCAGCCGCCAGGACGTCGATCGTCGCCCGATTCACCTGCGGAAACGCGAGGCGCTGCACGCAGCCGGTGAGCAGCCCCGCCTTCAGACGCGCCGGCCCGACTGCCGGCGTCTGCTCGGGGGTCTTCGTGAAGAGCGCGCGCCATGACGTTGGCGGCGCCAGGGCCACCATGGCGCGAAGCCGGCGGGGAAGGAGCTTCAGCAGCCCCGAGCGGTCGAGGGTGGCGACGAGCCCCTGGAACAGAACCAGAGGAGCAAGCGCGAAGCGCAGCCTTCCCGGATACGGCAGCAGTTTGAAGAGAAGAGCGCGGAATGCGCGATCGGACGACGACCTCGGGTAATGCCGTTCGATTTGCGCTCGGGTACGCTCGATGAGCGGCCCGTACTGGACCCCGGACGGACAGGCCGCGACGCACGCCATGCACCCGAGGCACGTGTCGAAATGCCGGACGAACGAGGGCGACATCGTGACGCGCCCCTCGAGCGCCGCCTTCATCAGGTAAATGCGCCCGCGTGGTGAATCCATCTCCTCGCCCCAGAGCACATACGTTGGGCAGGTGGGCAGGCAGAAGCCGCAGTGGACGCACGCGTCGATGAGCGCGCGCGAGGGAGAATCGATGGAGTCGAAGGCGTTCATAGAATTTACGAATTGACGGATTTACGAATTGGCGGATTGAGTGGACGAATTGTTGCACTCCAAGTGCGTCAATCCGCAAATTCGTAGATTCGTAAATTCGTCAATGTCATAGTTCAGATCGGCCCTCGCCCGGCGTTCAGGATGCCAGCCGGATCGAGCGCGCGCTTCACCGCGCTCGCCAGCGTCCCGGCGTCGCCAAGTGGTCCCCAGGCATCGACCTTCTGCTTGACCGCGAGGGGCGCGTCCCGAATCGTGACGTGGCTCACGACGCCGGGGCGTGCGCGAAGCTGCTCGACAACCGACGCCTGCCAGTCGATGTCACCCTCGATGCGAAGCAGACCGGCCCCCCCCATGGCCCGGCCAACCAGCTCGACCTTACGGTGCGATGACGCAAGGTCTCGAACAATGTCGAGCACCCGCGGCAGCATGGCAGGCAGCCAGTTGAGTCTGACGACCGTGTCCGCCGAGGTGGCCGAGCGGGCCACGTAGCGCCGCCAGGCGGCCGCCTCGGGTTCGCCGGTGAGGACTTCGCCCGCGCCGATCGACGCACGTGCGTGGGCGGCCTGCGACGCGGTTGCGGCCGGCGCGCCGGCAAAGCGGATCAGGAGGTTGTAGGGCGGCGTATCGCGGCGGGCGTGAGTCGCCTGGATTTCCACCGCGATCGGTTCGAGCTGGCTGTCGCCGAGCGACGTGACGGCGCGCACGGCTGCGTCGCTGTCGGGAAACATCGCAATCAGCGTCTGGAAGGACCTGGGAACCGGCAGCAGCTTGAACGTGGCGCTGACGATGGCCGCGAGGCTCCCGAAGGAGCCGCTCACCAGCCTGCTGAGATCGTATCCCGCCACGTTCTTGACGACCGTGCCGCCCGCCTTGATGAGCCGCCCGTCGGTCATCGCCAGGTGGACGCCGATCAGGAGGTCGCGCGGTGTGCCGAAGCGATGGCGTAACGGGCCGCTGTCGTTCGTGGCAATCGCGCCGCCGACCGTGGCGCCGTCAGGCGCGTCAATGGGCAGCCACTGGCGGCAACGTCCCAGCACGGCGTTGACCTCCTCAACGGTCGCTCCGGCCTCGACCGTCGCCGTGAGGTCGGCGTCGGCGTGCGCCAGCACGCGATGCAGGCCGCGCATGCCGATCAGCAGATCAATCGGTCCCGGCGGCCGCCCCCAGGCGAGTTTGGTTCCGCTGCCGCGAAAGACGACGGAGAGGCGCTCGCGCGATGCCCACGCGAGGAGCGCGGCCACGTCTTCGGCGCTCCCCGGCTCCACGACGAGCCGCGGCTTGACACCGTCGATGAGGTCGGCGGTCATGCCGGAGCGCGCCATCGCGCCGGCAAGGATCGGTGCCTGCAGCAGGGTTTCTGTGGATCCGGCCATCAGAACCGTTCGCCCAGGCCCGCTCTTTCGATGGGATGCTCCCGGTATGGCCCCGGCACTTCACCGCACAGCCGCGGCGTCGGGAAGATCTTGCCGGGATTGCAGAGGTGCTGCGGGTCGATGGCGTCCCGCACGCGCTGCATGACGTCGAGCGCATCTTCGGTGAACATCTTCGGCATGAACTCGCGCTTGTCGATCCCGACACCGTGCTCGCCGGTGATCGACCCGCCCGCCTCGACGCAGTAGGACAGGATCTCGCCCGCGGCTTCCACCGCCCGTTCCGCTTGCCCCGGGACGTTGTCGTCGTAGCAGATGAGCGGGTGCAGGTTTCCGTCACCGGCGTGAAAGACGTTGGCGATCCGGAGGCCGCATCGGACCTCGAGCTGGCGGATGCGATTGAGCACGTCGGGCAGCTTCGTGCGGGGCACGACCCCGTCCTGCACGTAATAACTTGGCGAAACGCGTCCCATGGCCGCGAAGGCCGCTTTCCGGCCTCTCCAGATCCGCGCACGCTGCCCGTCGTCGCTGGCGATTTCCACGCTCGTGGCCCCCGTGCGGCGGCAAATCTGTTCCACTAGCGGAAACAACTCGTGAAGCTCGGCCTCGGGGCCATCGAGCTCGACGATGAGCACGGCATCGGCCGGCGGAAATCCGGGATGCACGGCGGCTTCCGCCGCCTGGATGGCCAGCGCGTCCATCATCTCGACCGCGGCGGGGATGATGCCGGCCGCGATGATTTCCGAGACGGCCGTGCCGGCGGCGCCGATGCTCTCGAACGCGGCGAGCAGCGTCCTGACGCTTTCCGGCTTGCGCAGGATGCGGACGACCACGCGCGTCACCACGGCGAGCGTGCCCTCCGACCCGACGATCAGCCCCACGAGGTCCGGTCCCGGCGCGTCCAAGATCGCACTCTCTAGATGGACCAGCTCGCCGTCGGCCATCACGGCATCGAGCGCCAGCACATGATGCACCGTAAATCCGTACTTCAGGCAGTGCGCGCCGCCCGAGTTCTCCGCCACGTTGCCGCCGATCGAGCAGACCTGCTGGCTCGACGGATCGGGCGCGTAGTAGTAGCCGTACGGTGCGACCTGACGCGTGATCTCCAGGTTCGTGACCCCCGGTTCGACCGTGACGCGCCGGTTGGGTATGTCGACGTCGAGCACGCGATTGAGGCGCGACAGTCCGATGACGACGCCGCCTGGCACCGGCACGGCACCGCCGGACAGCCCGGTTCCGTGCCCGCGTGCGACAAACGGAATGCTCTCGCGGGCACAGAGGCGCACGACCTGTTGCACCTGATCGGCGGACGCCGGCAGTACGACCACGGATGGCTGTTCGCGGAGGTAGGGAAGGCCGTCGCACTCGTACGTCAACAACTCGAGCGGTTCGCGCACGATGCCGCCGCTGCCGCAGACGCGTTCGAGCTCTCGAACGAAGCGGGTGTCGATGGTTGCTGTCACCGCCGGAAGTCTACTATTATCCCTGTCCCTCTGCCTGGGGCCCTGCGGAGGACTGCACTATTCCGGATTTCAGTTGTGTTGGTGATGATGAATCCCGATTCCCGCCTTCGCTGTAAGCTACGGCGGGCCGCCGAAGCCTTGGCGGAGGCTGGCCGGTGGCCGGACCGCGCTCGCACCCCAACGCGCAGGCGTGCGCGTTGGGGGCCCCGCGCTGCGAGGGCTCGAGCGGCCGCACCACGCCAGCTCCGTGAGACGCACCCCACCGCGCACAGTCCGCGCGTGGGGACCCCGCGCTGGCGGATTCCCTCAGCCTTCTCGCGCGG
>JBOGIR010000050.1:0-2398 GCA_050742335.1 Vicinamibacterales bacterium
ATGAGATCATCCAGCACGTTTTTGACCTCCACGGAACACCGAGACACTGAGGCACCGAGGCCAAATTGGGATGAATTCCTCGGTGTCTCGGTGCCTCGGTCGTACGGGGAGGTGAAAAGCGGTCTAGACGTCTTTGAAAGGCCAAACTCGTGACGAACGAGTCAAGTTTTCGACTGGCCTTTCAAGACGTCTCGCCCCGCGGAGCGGGGCAAGAAGATACTGCCACTAGCGAGGCGGAGCCTCGCTAGTGCTTGGGTGCCCTGATCAGTTCGTCGTCACAGGACGCGGCTGAAACGCGTCGACAATGGGCGAGCCGTCCCACGCGTCGGGCTCTTCCACACCCAGCAGCCAGAGCACGGTCGAGGCAGTGTCGAACGTCTCGATCGGTACGTCCTTCAACAGCCCGGTGCTGACGCCGCGGCCCCACGCGATCCATGGGATGGTCACGTCTTGAGGGTCGCTCGTGCCGTGGCCGTATGCATGTCCGCCATGGTCGGCCGTCACGAGGAGTGAGTAGTTTCCCGCCCCGTACGCGCCGTTCGCCGCGAGCAGCAGCTGGGCGAGCGCGTTGTCCGCAGCGTGAACGGCGTCGCCGTAGGCGGCGCTCATCCATCCGGAACTGTGGCCGGCCTTATCGGGGTCCGACAGGTGCACGAACAGGAGATTGGGGCGCTCGGCCTGGAGGTACGACCGCACGTCGGCCACCGTCCTGGTGCCCGACCAGCGTCCGAACCAGCCTCCCGGCGCCTGTGAGTAGTCGAGCGTGCCGGGCCGCTGCAGCGGTCCGAATTTCGCCTTGCTGAAGAAGGCGGCCGTGCGGTAGCCGTGCGCACGGGCGATGCTGAAGACGGTGGGAAAGCCCACGACGTCGACCTTCGCGCCGGTGACGTTGTTCCAGAACACGCCGTGCTCGTCGGGAGGCTCGCCGCTCAGCATGGAGGTGTGCGACGGCAGCGTGGTGCTCGGCACGATCGTGCGCGCCGAGAGCGAATAGCTTCCCTCCCGGATCAGCCGCTGCAGGGTCGGCGCGGCAAACCGGGCGATGGCGTCTGGCCGAAGGCCATCGATCGACACCAGCACCACATGTCTGGTGAGGCTCGCCTCCGGCATCTGCTGATCGGCGTCCATCTGCTGCGATCGGACATAGCGCGGCGAACAGCCGTTGACGGCGGCGAGGAGAACGAGGAGAACGGCTGGCGGGATGAGTGCGCGCATGTGCAATCTTTGGACGCGTCGCGGACAGGATCGATCTGAGAGTACGCGGGAACGCCGGGAGCGTCAACTGGCCGTAGCAGACGGCCTCACTGGCAGAGCGTCACGACACAGATCGACAGGATATTCCTGTTGTCAGGCGGGACGGGCAAACCGCGCTCGGCCAGCAGTTTGCGGATGAGCGCCGCCGTCTCCGGATAGGCCACCGCCGACTGCACGCCGACGCGAACCAGCCCTTCCGCGTAGTCGAGCGCCTGCCACGTGTAGCCTGCCGCGACCGAGCCGATTCGTTCTGTGTCGCGGCTACCGCGGTCCCGCGTGTCCAGCCGCGCGCCGCGATCGACGAGCAACTGGACGACGGCGTTGCGTCCCTTGAGGGCCGCACCCATCAGCGGCGTGCGTCCGTCGTTGTTGGCGCCGTTCGGGTCAAGCCCCAGATCCAGCAGCAGGCGAATCGCCGACAGGTTCTCCTGCGCTGATCGTTCGTAGGTGACCCCTTCAACCCACCCGATGCCCGCGGCGGCGGTGAGGGCGGTGTCACCGTTGGCGGTGGCTATCTTCGGATCCGCGCCGTGCTGCAGCAGCAGCTTCATCAGAGCCGTGTCGCCCGACTGCGCGGCTCGCACGAACGCCGTGGCGCCGTCCTCGAAGAACCACTGCATCGTAAAAATCGTGCGCGTCAGCGTATTGTCGCGAATCCGGGCGTTCGGGTTGGCCCCTTTCTCGAGCAGCCGTCTGACGATCTCCAGGTGGTCCCGGTCAGGTTTCAGCACCGGGTAGTCGCCCCCCTCGATATTGCGGTTGTCCGTGGCGAGGTAGAGCGGCGTCCAGCCGCCCTTGTTCGCGAGGTTGACGCCGGCGCCGCGCTCGATGAGGAGCGCCGCCAGCGCGTAGTTGCGGTTGTTGATCGCGGTCAACAGCGGCGTCCAGCCGTAGTCGGTGGTCTGATTGACGTCGGCACCCGCGTCGAGCAGCGCCCGTGCCGACTCGATGTCCCCTTCGCGCGCGGCAAACACCAGCGCCGTCAGCCCGCCACCGCCGCTGCCGACCAGCCCCGCCACAATCGGCACGTCATCGTTGTTGTCATCGGCCGGCAGGCGCGCCTGGGGCCCGGTCGCGGCGAGCCCCTCCCGCCGCTCGATCTCGAGCTGCTCGGCATACGTGCGGCCGGCGGCGGCCGCGCGCC
>JBOGIR010000051.1:0-5209 GCA_050742335.1 Vicinamibacterales bacterium
CGCGGCGTCAGCTCCTCGTTCGCCTCGAGGATCACCTCGCCGGTCTCCGGATCGACGATGTCGGCCGCGGCGAAGGCGCCTTCGAGCGCTTCGTCGGCGACGCCGATCGTCTCGACGCCCGCCTTGCGGAGCGCCGCGATCGCGTTGGCGGTGATCTTCTTGCCGCCCTGTACCGAGAAGTCGCCCGCCTTGACGTCGCCAGCGGCGCGCAGCCCCATCAGGCTGTCGTTGACCGCCCACATCAGCGTGGGGCCGTGGTTCAGGAAGATGCGATCGACGGAATAGAACGTCCGGATGATCTCGTCGGCGCCGCGCAGGCCGAGCGCGCGCAGGAACACCGACGCCAGGAACTTGCGCTTGCGGTCGATGCGGACGTAGAGCAGGTTCTTCTGGTCGTACTCGAACTCCACCCACGAGCCGCGGTACGGGATGATCTGCGCGACGTAGAGCGTCTTGTCCTCGGAGTGGAAGAATGCGCCCGGCGATCGGTGGAGCTGCGACACGATGACGCGCTCGGTGCCGTTGATGATGAACGTGCCGTTGTCCGTCATCAGCGGAATGTCGCCGAAGTAGACCTCCTGCTCCTTGATGTCGCGAATCGTCTTGACGCCGCTGTCGGGATCTTTGTTCCAGACGACCAAGCGGATCGTGACCTTGAGCGGGACGGCGTAGGTCATCCCCCGCTCCTGGCACTCGTCGACGTCGTACTTCAGCTTCATCCCGACCGTGTGGCCGCAGATGTCGCAGACGTCGCCGCGCGCCTGGTTCGCCTTGCCGCACCGCGGGCAGAGCACTTCGTGGTCGCCGTTCGGATCGGCCACGAGCGTGGCGCCGCAGTGGCTGCTCGGCTTGCGCAGGTGGTGCTACCCCGACAGCTTGCCGCACTTGCACTCCCAGTTGCCGATCGAATACTCGATGAATTCCAGCGAAGAGTTCTCGCGAAAATCGCTGATCGGGAAGACCGACTTGAACACCGACTGCAGGCCGGCGTCCTCGCGCTCCGAGGGGAGGCGGCTCATCTGCAGGAAGCGCTCGTACGACTTCCGCTGGATCTCGATCAGGTTCGGAATCGGAACCGTCGTCTTGATCTTCGAGAAGTCCTTGCGTTCGCGGTAGACGTTCTTGGGAAGGCTGTACATCGGTGGCTGACCCTCGCGGATCGAAATTTCGGAAAATTGCTGCGGAGAACGGGTGGAATGGACACCTTCTCCGTACACACACACGTCAGGCTCGAGGCTTGAGGCTCTAGGCTCCGGCTTTCGGCTTTGGGCTTCACGCTACGGGTCGTGACACGGCCCAAGGCCGAGAGCCGAAGGCCTGGAGCCTTTACTTGATCTCGACCTTCGCGCCGACGTCTTCGAACTTCTTCTTGATCGCCGCGGCCTCGTCCTTGCTCACGCCCTCCTTCAGCGGCTTCGGCGCGCTCTCGACCAGGTCCTTGGCTTCCTTCAGTCCAAGGCTCGTGACTTCGCGGACGGCCTTGATGACCTTGATCTTGTCGGCGCCCACCTCGGTGAGGCTGACGTCGAACTCGGTCTTCTCCTCGACCGGCGCCGCCGCGCCACCACCGGCACCCGGCATCGCCATGCCCGGCATCGCCATCGGCACGGCGGCCGCGGCCGAGACGCCGAGCTCCGATTCGAGCGCCTTGACGAGCTGCGACAGCTCCAGGACGCTGATCCCCTTGATGTAGTCGATCACCTGCTGCTGATTCAGTTCGGCCATCTCTGTCTTCTCCTGACGCGTGCGGGCTCAGGCTCTAGGCTTTCGGCTCTAGGCTCTGGGCACCAGATTTCTTCTTCTCCTCCACCTGCACGAGCACCGACAGCAGATCGCGTGGTGCTGCCGCCAGCACCGAGACGAGCTGCTGCATGGGCGCCTGCAACAAGAAGAGGAGCTTTGCGTACAGCTCCGGCCTGCCAGGCATGTTGGCGAGGTCGGCGACTTCCGCCGGCTTGATCGCCTGGCCCTGCACCACCGCCGCCCTGATCGACAGCTTCGGCGCACCCTTCATGAACGTCGTGAGCGCCTTCGCGAGCGCCACGGCGTCGTTGCCCGTGTAGGCGACGGCAGTCGTGCCCGCGAAGTGCGACTCGAGCGCCGACACCCTCGTCCCCTGGCTCGCGCGCCGGGCCAGCGTGTTCTTGACCACTTTGTACTGCGCACGAGCGGCGCGGATCTGACGCCGCAGCTCAGTGACCTGCGGGACGTTGAGCCCCTTGTAGTCGACCACGAAGGCCGTGTCGGCCGACTGGAAGGCCACCGTGAGATCCTCGAGTTCCTGTGCTTTTTCGGCTCTGCTAACTGCCATCGCGCTCCACCTGATCTTCCAACCCGCTACGACTTGGCCCGCTCATCGATGTGGGCGGTGTCAATCGCGACACCGGGGCCCAACGTGGAGGACACGGTGACCGATCGCAGGTACTTGCCCTTGGCGGCCGGCGGCTTCGCCCGGACCACGCTGCCGACGAGCGCGTGCGCGTTGTCGATCAGCTTGTCGGGCGGGAACGACGTCTTGCCGAGCGGTGCGTGAATGATGCCGGTCTTGTCGACGCGAAACTCGACCTTTCCGGCCTTGATCTCCCTGATCGCCTGCGCGACGTTCGGCGTGACGGTGCCCGTCTTCGGGTTCGGCATGAGCCCGCGCGGACCGAGCACTTTGCCAAGACGCCCGACAGCGCGCATCATGTCGGGCGTCGCCACCACGGCGTCGAAGTCGACCCACCCGCCAAGAATCTTCTCGACCACTTCCTCGCCGCCTACGTGGTCGGCGCCCGCCTCCGACGCCTCCTTCTGCTTGTCGGCGCCGGCAATCGCCAGCACGCGCTTGCTCCTGCCAAGACCGTGCGGCAGGACGACGGTGCCGCGAACCATCTGATCCGCATGTTTGGGGTCGACGCCGAGGCGCATCGCGACCTCCACCGTCTCGTCGAACTTGGCGTACTTCACCTTCTGAATCAGCGGGATCGCGTCCTCGATCGTGTAAGTGCGGTCCCCAACCTGCGCCGCGGCAGCCGTGAATTTCTTACCGTGCCTCGCCATGTGTCACCTCGTGGTTCAGACAGACCGCTTCGCGGTCCTCCCACATTTACGGATTGACGGATTGACGAATTGACGAATTGGGGAAACCGTCAATCAATCCGTAAATTCGTAGATCCGTAAATTCGTAAATTCGTAAATTCGTAAATTCGTCAACTACCCGATCACATCGATCCCCATCGATCGGGCCGTGCCCCTCACGGTCTGGATCGCCGACTCGAGGGAGTCGCAGTTCAGGTCGGGCATCTTCGTCTTCGCAATGTCCTCGACCTGCTTCGCGGTGACCGTCCCGACCTTGTTCCGGTTCGGCTCCGCAGATCCTTTCGCGAGGTTCGCCACCTTCTTGAGCAGCACCGACGCCGGCGGCGTCTTGGTGATGAAGCTGTAGGTGCGGTCCGCGTAGATGGTGACGACCGCCGGAATGATCAGGCCATCGTCTTTGGCCGTCTTCGCATTGAAGTTCTTGCAGAAATCCATGATGTTCACACCGTGCGGACCGAGCGCGGTGCCGACCGGCGGCGCGGGCGTCGCTTTGCCCGCGGGAATCTGCAGCTTCACCATTGCCTGGACTTTTTTCGCCATCTGCGTTCAACCACGAAGGCCGCGAAGAACTCGAAGGTCACGATCAACACAACCACACAAGGTTTCGTGTTCTTCGCGATCTTCGTGTCGTCGTGGTCCGTTCAAATCTTCTCCACCTGCAGGAAATCCAACTCCACCGGCGTCGGCCGACCGAAGATCGTCACCATGACCTTCAGCGTGTTCCTGTCGAGGTTCACTTCATCCACCACGCCGTTGAAGCTGGTAAACGGCCCCTCGTTGATTCGCACGTGGTCGCCCTTCTCGTAGCTGTACTTCGGCTTGGGCTTCTCGGCCGCCGTCTTCACCTGGTCGAGGATCTGCTCGACCTCTTCCTTGCTGAGCGGCGTCGGCTTGCTGCCGGCGCCCACGAAGCCGGTGACCTTCGGCGTGTTCTTCACCACGTGCCACGCGTGGTCCGACATCGTCATCTCGACGAGGATGTACCCCGGGAAAAACCGCTTCGGCGTCACCACCTTGCGGCCGCTGCGCATCTCGACGACGTCCTCGGTGGGAATCAGGATTTCACCGATCTCGTTCTGCAGCCCGTACGCCTGCACACGCTGCCCGAGCGATTCGGCCACCTTCTTCTCGAACCCCGAGTAGGTGTGGACGATGTACCAGTTCTTGGTCGCGACGTCGGTCATCACGCACCCAACCGCCGGAACATCCAGTCCACGACCCGGTTGAAGAGCAGATCCAGTCCCCACAGGTACAGACCAAAAAAGGCCGACGTCACGATCACGACAAAGGTCGTGGCGTACACTTCGCGACGCGAAGGCCACGTCGCGCGGCGCGTCTCGTTACGGACCTCGATGAGGAAGGTGCGGCTGTTCTCCCACCAGCCTCGAATGCCTCCGACGGTCGAGCGAACGGCGGCGGGCTTGACCTGTTCCAAGGTGCTCATAGTGCGATCTCAATTACCGTCCGCCTTCGCGCTCCGCGCTTCGGTGGACAACCTTCGCCTGGCTTGCCAACCGAAGCTCGCCATCGCGTCATGGCGGCGAGCGAAGGTTGGCAGGTCAGGAGGGACTCGAACCCCCAGCCCCCGGTTTTGGAGACCGGTGCTCTACCAATTGAGCTACTGACCTCGATGCATCGATGATCGATGATTTGACGATCGGAAAGCATTTTGTCCACGATTGCTGCATCGATACTCCAATGATGCAATCAATACTCAAATCATCGATCCTCGATCCTCAAATTCACCGCGTCTCCTTGTGCGCCGTGTGCTTGCGGCAGAAGCGGCAGTACTTGCTGAACTCGAGCCGCTCGGTCGTCTTTTTCTTGTTCTTCGTCGTGCTGTAGTTCCGGCGCTTGCATTCACCGCACGCCAGCTGAATGATGTCACGCATTGCTGCGACCTCGAGCTCGTCCGCGCAGGCTGAAGCCTGCGCTCTACAGATGTAGCGCGCACGCGTCAGCGTGCGCGTGTCACTGCCTGCTGCCTACTGCCTACTGCCCACTACTCAATGATGTCCGTAATGGTGCCGGCCCCGACCGTGCGGCCCCCCTCGCGGATGGCGAACCGGCTCCCCTTCTCAATCGCCACCGGCGTGATCAGCTCGCCCGTGATCGGCGTGTTGTCGCC
>JBOGIR010000052.1:0-6348 GCA_050742335.1 Vicinamibacterales bacterium
GAAGAGGCCCTGGCCGTCGGTGACGGCGGTGCGGACCTTGTCGATGAGGGCTGGACTCGCAGCTTCCACGGTGACGCCCGGCAGTACCGCGCCGGAGGCATCGCGCACGACGCCTGCGATGGAGGCAGAATCCGCCACCTGCGCCCATGCGAAGGCCGGCAACAACGACAGACAGACCACAACGATGAGACGCGCCAGTGTCTGGGGAGCCATCAATTTCCTCCTGAAGCCGCTTGCGAACCCGCGTCTCACGCCAAAAGGCGGAAGTGGGTCACCAAGCCTTGCGAAACGCTCGCCAAGAAGTCCCCTCCGAATGTATCTACCAACCGGACCGGGATCGGGGATCCCGGATCCCCGAATCCCGAATCCCGAATCCCGAATCCCGAATCCCGGATCCCGGATCCCGGCTCTAATTCGTCCCTACCGTGAACCGCAGCTCCTGTCCTGTGACCTTGGCCGGGTCGGCGTTCGGCTTCTGCCGGAACTTCTGGACGCGCCCGTTGAACACTTCGGCGACGTACAGATTCCCTTCCTGGTCGGTGGTCATCTGATGCGGACCGTTGAACATACCGCGCTGTCCGCCCCGTCCGCCCCAGCCGTACAGGTAACGTCCGTCGAGATCGTATTTGAGGATTCTGTTCGTCCCGCCATCGCTCACCCAGAGGTCCTGGTCGGTCGAGATGAAATGGTAGTACGGCGAAGAGTTCACTCCCGTGGTGAACATCGTGAGGAACTTGCCGTTCTCGTCGAAGACCTGGAACCGCCGGTGCGTGCGGTCCACAACGAAGAGGCGCCGGTCCTTGCTGATCGCGATGCTGTGGACCGTGTTGAACTCGTTGGGGCCGGGGTTGTTCGGGTCCTTCGGCGCGGTGCCCCAGTCCATCAGGAACTTCCCGTCCCGGTCGAACTTCGCGACGCGGGTGCCGCCGTAGCCGTCGCTGATGAAGAACGTGCCGTCGGGCAGCCAGTCGATGTCGGTGGGCCGGTCGAACAGATTGCCGCCGTCGCGCCCGCGCTTGCCGACCGTGCCGAGCGTCATCACGAGCTTGCCGTCATAAGTGAACTTCCAGATGAGGTGCTGCTGGTCGTCGATGATCCAGACGTGCTTCTCCGCATCGTACGGATTCATCTTGATCTTGTGCGGGCCGCGGCCGCAGGGATCCTGCGCGAACATCTTCTCGAGGTGCGGCCAATCCTGCACCAGCTTGCCGTCGCGATCCACGACGAACACCGAATGGTGCCATCGGCGTTCCCATCCACGCTTCTGAGTGGGTTCGCAGGTGGCGCTGAGCCCGTCCGGATTCCCCGTGGCATTGCCGCGCGTTGGCTGAAGCATGGCGTACGGCGTCCATGGTTTGGCGCCTGCGGGCAGCGGCAGCTCTCCGCGCTGCGCAATCCAGATCCGATCGGGGCTCTCGGCGTAGATGGCGCCGACCGATCCCCATGTCCATCCGTCGTGTTTCACACCGTCCGGACCGTCAGCCAGCGGCTGCGGCCAGTTCGCCACCGGTTCGTACGGGCCAAATTCATCCTGTCCACCCACCTCCTGCGGTGACGAGCCCGTTGCCGCCACGGACTCGGCATTGCCGTTGTTGTCGGGTGCGCTGCAGCTCACGAAGGCCACAAGCGCCACTATCATCCCTACGAGTTGAAACGTGCGTGACCAGCTTCGCGCGCGCATCATTGAGCCTCCTTCATTGCGTTGAGCACCGAGCCCCGGCGGGTCCGCTTCCGCCTTCCCATACGGCGGACCTGCGGAACCCGCCCTACAATACGCTACTTTTTCTCCTCAGGCGCGCCAGTACCCTGGGACCCGAGAAACAGCCTCCGCCCCTCCGGGAGCGTGACATCCCGTCCATTGGCTCGCCGTGAACCGTCTCTGGCCTGATAGCCGTCGACGACGACCACCATGCCAGGCTTTACCGTGTTCTTGTTGATCCCCCGCCTGAACAGACTGTTCGGCGATCCCGCTTCGATCATCCAGTTCTCCACGGTGCCGTCCGGCTTCTTCACCTCGATGTGCATCCAGGAGTGAGGGTTGATCCATTCCATCTTGGTCACGGTGGCGGTGAACTTGACGGGCTTGCGCGCGTCGAATTCCGACGCGAACGCGTGATGGGCCCGCACCGGCGCCGCAGCGGCCGCGAGCGCGAGGCTGACGAGGGCCAGGGTTGACATGACTCGCATTCGACTTCCCCCCACGGTCCGGCTAACCGCCTCCGCCAAGGCTACGGCGGTCCGCCGAAGCTTTACGCGAAGGCGGAAGCCGGACACTACGTACCCCATGTGGTACCCCCATGTGCTAACCGCCCTCCGCCCCGTCGCCCCCCCGAGCGTCCGGCGCATTCGGATCGAACTTCTCGCCCCGCTTCTCCCGTTCGCGGGCTCCATGCAGCCAGTGGTACATGTCGTAGTTCAATTCCTGGCACTGGTACTCGTAGACCTGCTCGTTCGTCTTGTTCCACGGCACGAGGATGGTAAACGGCTGCGTCCAGGTGTCCGGATCCGACAACGTCACCTGGTAGTCGATCGTGTCGGGGCCGACGCGCGTGAACCGCTCGACGATGTGGAACGTCTTCGGATTGGCGTTGCCGTACACGACACCCGTGCGGCCGACGTTGTCCGGTGCGATGAAATTCTTCGTCTCCACGACCAGCGTGTTCCCTTCCCAGCGGCCGCGCGCGTCACCGAGCCACGTCTCGACGCTCTCCGGCAGGTGCGGACGCCCATCGACCGGGATGACCCTCGCAAAATGAATCATCTCGGCATAGATGACAACGTATCCCGGCGACTGAAGGATCTGCGCCATGTTGTTGTAGATGGCGGGCAGATAGGGGTGCCCGCCGCCTTCGTTCCGCCGGCGGATGATGCACCGGTTTCCGACGTCCATGTCCAGGTAGCTTTCCTGGAAGCCGGTGTTGAAGCGGCGCGTCGACAGGTCCGCCGCCGCGCGCGCCTTTTCCTGGGCCGGCGTCAGCGGGCGCTGCACCCGCGCGGGAATTCTCCCCTCCGGCGGGTCGACGATGAGCGAGGTCCGCTTGTCCGCCGTCAGGCGCATCCGCGCCGGATCCATCCAGGCGTCGTTGTACGAGCGCGAGACGTCCGCCTGCGAGCCGCCGTCCCGTCGATCGCGGTCCAGTCTGTAGGCAAGGTCCGCCTGAAGCTGCGTCGCTTCCTCATCCGAGAGCACCTGCTTGTCGCTCACCTGCCTGGGCCGCTGCAGCGGAGTGCTCGTGCCGTAGTTGTAGATCCCCTGGAGATCGGGGTCGCCCCACGGCGTTCGCGGCGCCGTCCACTCCTCGGCGCCCGCCGTAGTCCCGGTGAGTCCGGCCGGCAGCCAAGTGAGCTGGCCGCGTGCAGCCAGAATGGACACGCCTATCAGCACGACCGCCAGAACGCCCAGTGAGACTCGGAGTCGACGACTCATCGGCTACCTCCGCAAAAATCTACTTCTTCGTAAAGCGTCCGTACACCAGTTCTTCGACGAATGGCTGACACTTGAATTCCATCAACTGGACGTCGCGCTCCATCCGGCGATACAGCGGGAAGCTGATTTTCCACGCACGCGAGAACACTTTCGGATCCTCGATCGTCGCTTCGTACGCGATGTGGTACGGACTGGCCGCCGTCAACCGCTCGACTACGTGGGCGGCGTCGCTCAGGAAGTTACCGGCGCGGTCCAGCCAGTTCTTGTCGCTCAAGCCGGTCACGTCGATGACGAGCGTGTCGCCCTCCCATCGCCCGCGGTTCCAGCCCATGAAGAACGTGTTGTCGACCGGCGATTCCTCCGGCCAGTCCATCCGGACGAGGCGAGTGTTGCCGTTGAACTCCTGCGTCATGAGCACCGCGTCCGGCGTCTGCACGATCTGCAGCGGATACGGCATGTACATCATGCGAGGGACGCCCGTCATCCAGCACTTGAGCTCGGGATCGCCGAGCGGCGGATCGACGCCGTCGCCGGGGACCGACGCGGCCGTACGGTTCTCGAAGTTGGCTGCCCTTCGGGCCAGGGCTTCGGGCCGGTACGGGATGACGCCGCCGTCGACGGTGCTCTGCCCTCCAGGTTGTGCGCCCCACGCGCCGAGCAGATGCGGATAGGCGCCCGCAGCGGCGCTGTGCGCCTCCAGATCCCAGTTGGCTGTTGTCAGACTTTGCCAGATCCCGTTGAGATCGGGTTTCCCGTCCCCCGTGCGCGGCGGCGCAAATGCTGGAAACTGTCCGGGCGCAGTGACCTGGGCAACGGCGGGGCCCTGGAGCCGCATCGCGAGCCAGATGCCCGCGAGCGCGACGGCTGCCACCATCACCACGATGACTGCGTTCGACCGGTTTCGCATTCAGACGCTCCCGGCGGGTCCGCCTTCGGCGGTACCCGCCCGACGTACCTCCCTGAGTTACTGCGTGCCCCCCGCCTTCGCGTAAAAATTCAGCAGACGAACCTCGATCATTCCCCCCTTCAGGGCCGCCGCGAACTCCTCCGGCTTCTGGCCCATGTAGTGGTACGGAATGGCCACCTTCGGCCTGAAACCTTTCGCGCACTCGGCCGCCTCTACGGGCGTCATCGTGTACGGCAGATTCATCGGCAGGAGCGCCACGTCGACGTCCTTCACCCACTGCGCGATGGCGGGGACGCACTCGGTATCGCCAGCCACATAGACCGAGCCCGCCTTCTTCTGCCGGACGACCGCCAGTTGGTCGGTGAACGCCACGTAGTAGCCCTGTCCGCGCTCTCTCGTGTGATAGAACTGGCCGGGACTCGGACCGCGCTGAATGTTGTAGGCGGGCACGGAAATGACGGTCATGCCTGCCAGCGCCGTCTCGTTGGTCCGCATCGTGCGGTTGGTCATCACCGTCACGTCAGGGATCTGCTTCATGTCGGCCACGGCCTGCGGGACGACGACCGGCGCGCCCGGCTTGCGAAGCTTGGCCACGGCCGCCGCATCGAGATGATCCTGGTGAATGTCGGTGACGAGGATGAGGTCGGCCCGCTTGGCCCTGGACAGATCGGCCATGCCGCTCACGGGGTCGACGATCACGACTTTGTTGCCCTGCTCGATCTGGACGCTGCCATGTCCAAGGGCGGTCACCACAATCGGTCCACCACCGGCCTGAACACTGGTCGTCGTCGGCGCTTGTGCGTGCGCGACGGCCGCCACCATAGCCATCAACACCACCACGCTCCAGCGGAGTCTCATGTCTTCCTCCTTCCCCGTTGGCGTCGTATCTGTCCTTCCGTGCCGTGCCCTGTCGGTCCTTCCGGCGGCCAGATGGCTTCGCCGGGAAAGTGGCCGGATTATACGCCCGCGTCCCCGCCTGTCAAAACCTGTTTGGACCGCGATACGGCCCCAACGCGAACTTTGTGATCGTTGTGAATGGCATCGCGGTCCAAAATCCCAGAATCCAATTGTGTTGCCCCTGAATGCGGCACACCGAGACATCTGCCTCCGCCGAGGCTACGGCGGGACAGGCCTGGGCGCCGAAGCCGAAGGCGAAGGCGGCTGCCTCAGCACCTCGGTGTGTCGTGATCATCTGGGGGTAATGGGCTTACCCTGTTGACATGCCGGCTGAGATCTCGCCTGCGCGGGGCGCCCTGGACGGACGCCTCGTGCTGCTCGCGTACGCGTTGATCGTGGGAGTTGTCCTGTACGCCGTCGTATCCGCGCAGCGCTCATCCGCGCTGGCGCCCCTCGACGGCAGTGGACGCGTCACCTACTTCATCGCGGAGGGCAGGCCTGAATCGCAGTATCGACCACAGGATCGAGCGCTGGCGACGTGGGCACTCAGGGCATGGGAGCGGAGCGCCGGCGGCGCGCTGCGGTTCGAGCCGTCACCTGAACAGGACGCGCTCGTCCGCCTTCGCTGGGTGAACGCCGGGGACGGACAGTACGGTGAGATGCGGCCGCTGTACGTCAACGGGCGGCGCGGCGCGGAGGTGTTCGTGCGCCCGGACACCGACGGGCTCGGCGGCGAGATGGCGCGCCTCGCGCGCACCGACCCGCTGATGCGCGACACCATCGTCTACCTCACGTGCGTGCACGAGCTGGGGCACGCGCTCGGCCTGAATCACACGGACGACTTCCGCGACATCATGTATTTCTTCGGCTTCGGCGGCGACATTCCCGGGTTCTTCCATCGCTACCGTGCGCAGTTGAACAGGCGCGAAGACATCGCCGGCGTGTCAGGGTTGTCAGCCGGCGACATCGATCGCGTCTCCGCGTTGTACGGAGGGAGTCGGTAGGTTAGAAGGGGCGGGTCTTAGAGCCTGCGCGTCAGCAGTCCCGCGCACGCTAACAGCCCGTGGTGAAAGTCTGAATTAGGGATCGACACGATCGATCCCGCGCCCTACACTGT
>JBOGIR010000053.1:0-4122 GCA_050742335.1 Vicinamibacterales bacterium
GACGTGGCAGGTGGTGCGCAGCGAGTTCGACCAGATGATGCTGGACAACGCCCGCGAGCACGGCGTAGAGGCACACGAAGGCGTACGCGTGGTCGAGGTGTTGTTCGAGGGCGGCCGCGCCGTTGGCGTGAAGATTCGTCCGCAGGGCGGTCCGGATCGCGACGTGCGTGCCAGGGTCATGGTGGACGCGAGCGGCCAGAACGGACTGCTTCAGAACAAGCTGAGCCTGCGCGTGTGGGATCCGGTGCTCAACAAGGGCGCCATCTGGACCTACTGGGAGGGCGCGTACCGCGACACGGGACGAGACGAGGGCGCAACGATGGTGCTGCAGACGGCCGACCGGCAGGGCTGGTTCTGGTACATCCCCCTGCACGACGACATCATCAGCGTCGGCGTCGTTGCGCCCTTCGATTCCCTCTTCAAGGGCCGCGGTCCGTACGCGCAGACCTACGACGAAGAGGTCGAGCGCTGTCCCGTCGTCAAGCAGCGCGTGTGCAATGCCAAGCGAGTAACCGGATACTTCGCGACGAAGGACTATTCCTATCGCGCCCGCGAGGTGTCGGGCGACGGATGGGTGACCATTGGCGACGCCTATGCGTTTCTCGATCCCCTCTACTCGTCCGGTGTGCTGCTGGCGCTCAGGTCTGGCGAAATGGCGGCCGAGGCGATTGTCGAGGGGTTCGCGAAGGGCGACACGTCGGCTGCGCAGCTCGGCAAGTGGGGCTCGGTCTTCGACCAGGGGGTGGACCGGATGCGGCGGCTCGTCTGCGAGTACTACGACGGCTTCAGCTTCGGGCGGTTCGTGCGCGCGTATCCACATCTGCAGGGCACGGTTACCGATCTGCTGATCGGCGATCTCTTCGAAGACAAGGTCGACACGGTCTGGCAGCCGATGGAGTCGCTGTATCCGCCAGGCAAAGCGCCGATCCCGCCCTGGAGCGCGGGGACGCCGGTTGAACAGGCGGAGCACAAGGTCAACGAGCTGGTCCTGCCCGACGGCCGAAGGCCGTAGAAGAGCTGGGTGGTTTCGCTTCAGGGCGAGCGGAATCCCAAGCCCTTCATCCAGACGCCATTTACCGAATCCGCTCCCAGGTTCTCGCCCGACGGACACTGGCTCGCCTATACCTCGAACGAGTCCGGCCGTCCGGGGGTGTACGTGCAACCGTTCCCCGGACCTGGCGGCAAGTGGTTGATTTCCACGGACGGAGGCGCCGAGCCGATCTGGTCGCGGAACCGCCGGGAACTGTTCTACCGCAACGGCGACAAGATGATGGCGGTTGGCGTTGAAACCGAGCCAACCTTCAAGGCGGCGACGCCCCGCATGCTCTTCGAGCGGTGCGGGTACGGGACGGGATCGCGGAACTACGACGTGGCTCCCGACGGCCAGCGGTTCCTGATGCTCAAGCAGCCCGCAGAGGAAACGGCCACGCCGCCCCAGATCGTCGTGGTGAAGCACTGGGTCGAAGAGCTGAAGCGGTTGGTGCCGACGAATTGAACGTTCGAACCGTTCTATCCCGGCCTCCGCCTGTGGACGCTCGATCGCGTGGCACAAGCTCCATATACTGGGTGGCGGTGACGTTTCGCGACCGCCTCCTGGGCACGCTGCGGCTGCTGCGACCGATCCTCGAAGAGCCCGGTGTCCTGGTGGTAGGCTCCGAGGTTCCGAATCTGCTCCAACCGGACGCCGCGGCGACGCTGGTTGTGTCGCAGGACGTTGACATTGCGATCCCGATCGATCGTGTGGACCGAGTCAAGACGCGGCTTCGAGAGGTCGATGCCTCGTGCAGTCGGCGGAGGAACCGTCGATCTTCCTGCCGACGTCGCCCGCACTCGTCGAAGTCAACTTCCTGGGTCTCGATGCGACGATTCACGACCCGAGCGAGACGTACGTCCTGGACGATCTCGAGAGGATGCGCGCGCGTGCGCGCGCCGTCAGGGCGCACGCCCGGATCCGGACGTGGAAGTATCGCCAGCGGAACCTTGCCGCCGGTGTCTGGTTTCGGCTGCGGCGGGTGCTGGCCGACGCCGAGGCGGCCTACGCCATCTCCGATGAGGAGGCTGGGCGTCTGCTGGATGAGGGGTACGAGTGTGTGGCGTGCGGCCGAGAGGTCGCGCCCGCGAAGACGATCGTCTTTGTCGATGCACAGCGTCTCGATCGCCTGGAGAGCCGGCGTCCGATCCGCGTCGATCTCGGCCCAGCCTTTCTCACAGCGCCGGCCGTCGCGTTGGTGAGGTTCGACGAGAAAGACGCTTCTGCGCGCCCGGCCGAAGCGCGTCGATGAGTGCGGGCAGGCTCACGAATCGCACGGCGAGGGTGCCGTACCGTTTCGTGAAGGGATCGGTGCATTGCATTTGGACCGCTATACGGCCCCAAACGCGAATTTTGTACCCGTTGTGAATCCGTATAGCGGTCCTAGGCGCGCGGAGCGCGCCAAGAAGACGCTGCTAACCAGCCAAGGGCATCCTCCACCGGGGATATCAAGAGCAGGCCCTTGGCTGGTTCAACCAAACGCAAAAGTGCTTGCGTATGGTCGATGGTCAGGGCCGCATCGCCAGGCTGCTTGCGTCTGCTCGTGGCACCCGTGCCGTAATCAGCGAGACCAGAGGAGACGTCGCGAGCGTGGTGGCGAGCGCCATCAGCACCATCATCGAAAAGAGCACCGGCGAGAGAATGCCGAGATCGAGGCCGATATTGAGCACCACGAGCTCCACGAGGCCCCGGGTGTTGAGCAGCACGCCAATCAGCGACGCGTCGGCCCATGACATGCCCACGACGCGTGCCGCCACCGCCGAGCCAACACCTTTCCCGACGGTCGCCACAGCCAGAATCAGCAGCGCCTGAACCCAGAGCTCGGGGCCGCTGATGAGCTGCACGCTGGTGCGAAGGCCGCTGAACGCAAAGAAGAGCGGCAGGAGCAGCGCCGTGACGATCGGCTCGATGCTGCTGCTGAACACCTGCTCGGCGCGTGTCGCGCGCGGCATCGTGACCCCGGCGAAGAAGGCGCCGAAGAGCGCGTGCAGGCCGAGGACGTCCGTCGCATAGGCCGACGACACCATGATGATGAGCATGACGCCGACATCGGCGGGCGCTGCTCCGAACGTCGCCCCCCGCCGGTGTGCGACGCGCGCGAGTAGTGGCCGCACGACGGCGATCATCACGACGCCATAGGCTGCCAGTCCTATGAGGGGGACGCCGGCCTCAGCGACGCTGCCGGATCGGGCAACGGCTGTGATGGCCGCGAGGATCAGCCAGCCTGCCGCATCGCCGAAGGCCGCACAGGCCACCGCAAGCGTCCCGATGCTGGTTCCGAGCAGGCGCTGATCGTCCAGTATGCGCACGAGCACCGGGAACGCCGTGATGCTCATCGCCGCCCCCATGAACAGCGCCAGCGGCAAGGGGCCGACATCGGAGGGTGCGTACTGGTACCACGCGACAGCGGCCACACTGCTTCCGAGCGCGAACGGCACAACGATGCTGACCAGGCCGATGACGAGCGCCAGATGGCCTATCGTGCGCAGGTGGCCCACGTCGAGGCGCCAGCCGATCAGGAACATGAAGAGCACCAGCCCGACCTGGCTGATCATGTTCAGCGCCGGCAGCGATGATTCCGGGAACAGCCACGCGGAGAGCTGGGGCGCCACCCACCCGAAGCAGGAGGGACCCAGCAAGAGGCCCACCATCATCTCGGCGATGACCGGAGGTTGTCGCAGTCTCGCGAACACCGGCGTGGCCAGGCGGCACAGCGCGAGGATGACGGCGATCTGGAGCAGCAGCAGCGAGGGGTTCGGCACCAGCAGCGCGGCCGAGTGTACTGCGGCCGCTCGCCGAGGGCCAACTTAGGCGCGGGAGGCCGAGTGAACGACGTGTCTCCTGTCCTGTTCGAGCGATTCGCCGTACAGCCGCGGAACTTTCGGAGATCGGTTGTGGTGATGCTGATGAATCCCTATGGAGGTCAGGCCGACATGAATCGCCTGACCGCGCGAGAAGGCTGAGGGAATCCGCCAGCTCAGGGAGCTGGCGTTCTGCGGTCGCTCGAGCCCTCGCAGCGCGGTCCGGCCACCGGCCAGCCTCCGCCAAGGCTTCGGCGGCCCGCCGTAGCTTACAGCGAAGGCGGGAATCGG
>JBOGIR010000054.1:0-8903 GCA_050742335.1 Vicinamibacterales bacterium
CAGCGGCTCTACGCGCGTGCCGAGCCGTTCTTCGAGTCCCCGCCGCGCGCTGTCGAGGGCGCCGGGCGCCCGTCCACTGCCGCCGAGCAGCACCCGGGAAAATCCGAGCCCGGAGAGCCGATCCTGGTAATACATGGCCGTCTGGTGCACCACGTCGGCCAGCGACTCCTCATCTCCTTCGGGACGGTTTCGAAAGAAGATCAGATCACCGGCGCGCACAATGGCAATCGACGTGTACTCGGGCCGTATGTGCACGACCAGCCAGTCGCCCTGGATCTGACGGGCAGAGGCCAGTGCGAGATTCACCACCGAGAACGTGGCGATGTCGACGAGGCCGGCATGCAGGCCCACCTCGGCGCAGACATCCTCATATCCCGTGATGACGTCGCGCCGTGCCAGCACGACCACGAACTCCGCGCTGCCGTCCGCGCCGCGCATGCCCGGCGTGTACGTGACACAGGCCTCGTCAATCGGAAACGGCGCCGCCTTGCGCACTTGCCAGCGCACCAACTGGTCGAGGTCATCGCGCCTGGGCGGCACTTGCTCGAAGCGGATCACCGAGACCTTGGCGGCCATGTCCGGAACGACCAGCGCCACGCGCGCCGGGCGAGACCCCAGTCGGCCGAGCACGACGCGCAATCCCGCGGCCACGGCCGCCCGATCGATCACGTTTGGCGACGTGAGCGACGCTACGACGGCGTGCTCCGGCAGCGCTTCCACGGCGTACGCGTGAATCGCCGGCTGACCGCGGCGCGACGTCATCGTCGCCGCCGATACGCGTGCCGGCGTGACTTCCACGGCCGCGTCGGGTGGCGGACTGGCCAGCCAGGAAGCAAGCAGGCTCATTCGACGAATGTCACTTTGTTGATTTCGCGCAAGGTCGTCTGGCCGAGCAGCACCTTCTCGACCGCGGATTCACGGAGGAAGCGCATACCTTCGTCATGCGCAAGTTTCTTGACTTCTGACGTGGGGCGCCGTTCGAGAATCATCTCACGGATGGGATCGGACAGGTTCAGCAGCTCGCAGATCGCGGTGCGCCCCTTGAAGCCGGTCCCGCCGCAATCGATGCAGCCGGCGCCCTCGAAGAACTGATGCGTGCCGGCCAATCCCGGATCCATGCCCGACTCTTCCAGCGCTCTACGATCGACACGGGCCTGCCGCCTGCAGTGTGCACAAATGAGCCGCACGAGCCGCTGCGCCATCACGCAGTTGAGCGCCGATACGAACTGATACGGTTCGACGCCCATGTTCAGAAAGCGTCCCAGGACGTCGACGACGTTGTTGGCGTGGACTGTGGTGAAGACGAGGTGGCCGGTCAGCGCCGACTGGATGGCAATCTGCGCGGTCTCGGGGTCGCGGATCTCGCCGACCATGATCTTGTCGGGGTCGTGCCGCAGGATCGACCGCAGCCCGCGCGCAAACGTCAGGCCCTTTTTTTCGTTGATGGGAATCTGCGTGATGCCGGCCAGCTGGTATTCGACCGGATCTTCGATCGTGATGATCTTGTCTTCCACGGTTCGGATTTCCGAGAGCGCGGCGTAGAGCGTGGTGGTCTTGCCCGACCCGGTGGGTCCGGTGACGAGCACCATGCCGTACGGCTCGCGGATGTACTTGCGAAACCGCTTCAACTCCTCCTCGGGAAAACCGAGGATGTCGAGCTTCAGCTCGGTGAACTGCTCGCTGATCGATTCCTTGTCGAGGATCCGGATGACGGCGTCTTCTCCATGCACGCTCGGCATGATCGACACGCGGAAGTCGATCGTCTTGCCGGGCATCCGCACCTTGAAGCGTCCGTCCTGCGGCACGCGCTTCTCGGCGATGTCCAGCTCCGCCATCACCTTGACGCGCGAGATGATCGAACTGTGGAACTGCTTGGCGATCGGCCGCATCGCCGGTTGGAGGACGCCGTCGATACGATACTTCACGTGGACGGCGTCGTCGCCGGTCTCGATGTGAATGTCGCTCGCGCGCCGCTGAATGGCTGTGTAGATCGTGGAGTCGACCAGCCTGATGATCGGGCTGATATCGCTCGTCAGCCGTTCGACCGTGAGATTCTCTTCGGCCGATTCATCGTCTTTCAGCACCTGAAGCTGAAAGCCCTCGGTCGCCTCCTCGAGCACCCGCTGGGAGCTCTCGCTCTTCTTCAGAATGGATTGAATCGCAGAGGGCACACCGACCGTTCGCCGCACCGGCGTGCCGAGAATGATGCTCAGCTCGTCGATCATCGGTAGGTCGGTCGGATCGGAGACGACGATGACCAGGGACCTGCCGTCGCGCCGGTACGGCACGAAGCCGTAGCGCAGCATGAGGTCCGCCGGAATCGCCCGGAACAGCTCCTGGTCGATCCGGAAGTCGTCCATGTCGACGAACTCCAGCCGGTACCGCTCTGCGAGCTTGCGGGCGCGCGTCACCTCGGCCGAGTAATCCTCGGGCGTCTGAAGCAGGTGGCTCGAATCGACAGTTGCCATCGTGCTATCCACCCATGACCGAACTCAGCTCGAACAGCGGCATGTACAGCGCCAGCACCACCGCCGCGATCACGACGCCCATCACGACGAGAATCACCGGCTCGATCAGCGTGATGAACCGCCCGACCTCTGTCTCGATCTCTTCGTCGTAGAAGTCTGCCAGACTGTTGAGCATCTCCTGCAATGCGCCTGTCGATTCCCCGACTTCGACCATCTTCACTGCGACGTCGGGAAAGATGCCCCTGGCCAGCAGCGCCGACGCGAAGCTCTCCCCTTCGCGCACCCGCTGCGTCACCGTGTGGATCTCGGCACCGAAGTGCCGGTTCGTCATCGCCCCACCCGCGATCTCGAGCGCATTGACGAGCGGAATGCCCCCGCCGATGAGCGTGGCCAGCGTCCGGGCGAGCTGCGACGTCGAAAACTTCCGGACCGTCCCGCCAGCCCAGGGCACGTTCAGCAGCAGACGGTCGACGCGTTCGCGATGCCCCGGACGGCGCACCCACCAGGCCACGGCCGCAATGGAACCGGCTGTGACGATGGCGATGAGCCAGAGGTTCGCGACCAGCCCGTTCGAGACGCCGACGATCACCCGGGTCGAGACGGGAAGCTCGCGGTCGTAGTTGGCGTAAAAACTCGAAAACGCCGGCACCACCCGAATGACAATGAGACCGATGAGCAGCACCATCATGACGACGAGAATCGACGGGTAGACCAGCGCCGCGATCGTCCGGCGCCTGACGGCGCCAATCACCTTTTCGTATACGACGTACCGGCGAATGACCGCGTCGAGGCTGCCGCTGCGCTCACCCGCCATGAGTGAGGCGGCATACACGGACGGAAACAAGCCTGCGTGCTCGGCGAAGGCGTCCGACAGCGCCGTGCCCGCTTTGACCTTTTCGTGGACGCCGTCGAGCACGGCCTTGAAGGTGGGATTGGCGACGCGCTGCCGCAGGATGTCGAGCGACTGCACGAGCGGCATCCCGGCCTTGAGCAGGGTGGCCAACTCCTGGTTGAAGACCAGAAACTCCTGCCGTGCCACGCGGCGCCGTCGCCCCTTGCCCGGGGCAAGAGTCGGCAGCATCGCACGCCGCTGCAGCGAGAGAACGTACAACCCTTTGTCCTCCAGCTCTTTGCGCAGATGAGACTCGCTGTCGGCGACGTAGACGCCCTCGAGGATCTCGCCGGTGGTCGTTCCGAGCCTACAGCGGAATTCCATGCGTTCAGTGTGGCATATCGCGGCAGAGGTGAGCGGCCAAAGTCTCCGCCAGCACGAACTCTTAGACCGCGCCGACACGACGTCGGACGGGCCTCGCCCCCCGGACAACGACCGTCCAGCGGTGCAGACGTGCGAAATGCTGCCTACAACGGTTCGACAAACGCCCGGAACACCCGGATGCCCAGCTCGCGAGAGTCGGTGCTCCTGAGGGTCGGGACAGCCGCCGGAACAAACGTCTTATCGACCGAAATCGTCATTTCGATGGTATCCGCCGGGCCGAGCCGCTCGGCCGGAATCTCGATCCGTCGCAACTCGCTTCCACCCGGTGGCAACATGAAGCTGTCCACCACGTCCTGGCCGATGCGCGCCTCGACATGCTGGGGCTCGGTGAACGCCTCCATGACAGGTTGATCGGCCTGCAGGTAGACACGCACGCCGCGTTTGGGATTGCGAAACGACAGCGTAGCAGCCTTCCTCGACCACTGCCACTCCCGGCCTGCTCCTTCGGTGGCCACTTCGGTCTCGTACCACCCGTCGCTGAACACCACCACCAGCGGGTCGCTCTCGAGTCGCATGTCGAAGGCAGCCACACGATACGACCGCTGACCCTCGGTTGGGCCGGCCAGTGGGAGGCGATCACCACTGGCCGGCGAGAAAAGGCCAATCTCGACCTCGGTCCGGCCGACGTACGGGTACTTTGGGATGAACATCGTGCGGGCGTACTCGATCGTCGATCCCGGTTTCCACTGCCGTGTCGGTGTCGCCGGCTCGTGATCGTCGGTCCACATCAGCTCACCATTGTCATCCAGGAAGTGCACGAAGACCCAGTGGTCCTCCTTCAAGGCGGGTGCGTCGGGAGCGACCGCGAACCGGTATCTCATCTCGACCGGACTGCCGATGGCGGCGACGGCCTTGCTGACTGTCACGGCCGGTGTGGCCATGGGCGGCGCCGTGTCGGCGCCGCGTGAACAGGCTGGTGCCGCGCCGGCCAGCAGCAGCACGGCCAGGACCCGATGGAGTGTGCTGGACATCGTCTCTGCATGATACCGCGCAAATCGTGCTAGAGTTCGTCCCACGACATGGCCGGAGACGCGCTGGGCATGGTGGAAACCAAGGGTCTCATCGGCTCGATCGAAGCAGCCGACGCGATGGTCAAAGCCGCCAACGTCGTGCTGATCGGCAAGGAGTACATCGGCGGCGGTTATGTCACCGTGCTCGTGCGCGGCGACGTGGGCGCCGTCAAGGCGGCCACCGATGCGGGCTCTGCTGCCGCGCGGCGCGTGGGCGAGCTGATCTCGGTCCATGTCATTCCGCGACCGCACTCCGAAGTCGAAAAGATTCTGCCCAAGTAGCAGCCGATGGCGGTCGAGAGCGCCGCACCCCACACCGACAAGGACCTCGCGTCGATATCCGAGGCGCGTGCCCTCGCCCGTGCTGCCCGTCGGGCCCAGGCGCAGCTCGCAGAGCTGTCCCAGGAGCACATCGACGGCATCGTCGGCGCCATGGCCGAGGCGGTCACGCCGCATGCGGAGGCACTCGCGCGGCTGGCTGTGGAAGAAACCGGTTATGGCGTCGTAGCCGACAAGGTCCAGAAGAACCTGTTCGGGTCGCGCCGGGTCTACGAGTTCATCCGCCCGATCCGGACGGTCGGCGTGATCAATCGCATCGACGACAGGAAGATCGTCGAAATCGCCGAGCCGTTCGGCGTCGTCGCGGCTGTCATCCCTTCAACCAACCCCACGTCGACTGCCATCTACAAAGTGCTGATCGCCCTGAAGGCACGCTGCGCCATCGTCATCAGTCCTCATCCGGCGGCGGTCCGGTGTATCACACGAACGGTCGAGATCATGGCGGACGCGGCGGCGCGCGCCGGTGCCCCGGCTGGCAGCATCGGCTGGATGAACACGGTGACGCTGGAGGGGACGCAAGAACTCATGAAGCACCGCGACGTGGCGGTGATTCTGGCCACGGGCGGCATGGGGCTCGTGCGAGCGGCTTACAGTGCCGGCAAACCCGCCTATGGCGTCGGTCCGGGGAACGCGCCGGCCTATATCGAGCGCAGCGCAGACATCAGGAAAGCTGTCGGGGACGTCATCACCGGCAAGACGTTCGACAACGGCGTACTGTGCTCGTCGGAGAACTCGGTGGTCGTTGACGAGGCGATTGCCGAAGAGGTTCGGCGCGAGTTCCTCGCACAGGGTGCCCACTTCATGACCCCGGCCGAGATCGAAACCGTCGGCAGGCTCTTCGTCACGTCGCAGCGGCTCCCCAATCCGGCGCTGGTCGGGAAATCGGCAACCTTTATCGCAAACAAGGCCGGGATTCAGGTGCCCGAAGACACGCGCGTGCTGATGGCGCCGCTTGCGGGCGTCGGTCGCGACTATCCGCTGTCGATTGAGAAGCTGGCGCCGATACTCTCGTGGTACGTCGTCAGAGACTGGCGGGAGGGGTGCGAACGCTGCATCCAGATTCTCCGGTACGGCGGCATGGGACACACCATGTCGATCCACTCGCAGAACGAGGAGGTCATCCTTCAGTTCGGACTGAAGAAGCCGGCGTTTCGGATCTGCGTCAACACACCGGCCACGCACGGGTCCATCGGGCTGACAACCGGCCTGGATCCGGCGATGACGCTGGGATGCGGCGGTTGGGGCGGCAACATTACTTCCGATAACATCTCGCCGCGCCACCTGCTCAACATCAAGCGGCTCGCATATGAGGTACGTCCGGCGGTGGCGCCTGCCCGCGGGGAGGCTCGAGTTGGCAGCCGAGGGCTGCCGGCGCCGCCCCCGCGCCCGGCGGCTGCGGACGGCATACCCGCGGAAGCGCTGTCGGCCCGAATCGACCAGTTCCTCGCCTCGCGGGGATTCGCGTACTCCGCCGCCAGGGAGCCGGGCGTGCCGGCCGCTGCGCCTGCCGCAGACATGCCGGTGGAGTTCGTGTCTGAAGAAGATGTGCGGGTGGCGATGAAGTCCGGCCGAAAACTTCTTGTAGATGAAAAAACAATCGTCACGCCCTCCGCGCGAGATCTGGGTGAGGCGCACAAAGTCTTCGTCCAGACCGGCTGGGCGCGCTGATTTTCCCATAACTGCTGAGTCGATTGGACTTACTGTTGACCCTGGATCAAGGGGAATGGTAGAGTGACCCGGTGACGCTGAGCTCGCGCTTCGCCCAGATCGGGGTTGTCTGGGTCGCCGGGGCGCTATTGGCCGCCTGCGCGACCCGGGGTGTGACCCCTCCGCCTGTGGTGTCGGCGGTTGTCAGCATCCCGGCTCCGGTCGAGTCGGCCCCTGAGCCGCCACCCGCCCGGCCGGTTGACCCCGTCCTCGAGCTCATCGCCGTGTCCACGCTCCACTTCGAGGCCGGGGAGCGCGAACTCCAGCAGGGCCATCTGCGGTCGGCCAGAGCGGAGTTCAACCGCACGCTCGAAGTCCTGCTCGAATCGCCGTTCGGCGCCCGGACCGAACCCCGCATCCGCGAACACTTCGACCGGCTGGTCGAGCGAATCAGCGCGTACGAGGTGACGGCCCTTGCGCAGGGTGACGGCTTCGAGGAACAGCAGCGGTCTGAGACGGCGACGATCGACGAGCTCCTGGCCATCTCCACGTTCGAGACGCCGGCGGCGACGCCGGAAACCACCGAGGCCGTAACGGCCGACCTCCAGTCCAGCATCCACGACATCGACATTCCGCTGAATGCCAAGGTGCTCTCGTTCGTGCAGCTGTTCACCGGGCGACTGAAGACGTTCCTCGAGGAGGGTTTGAGCCGCAGCGTGCAGTACTTGCCGATGGTTCAGAGCGTGTTCCGCGCCGAAGGGCTGCCGCTGGATCTCGCGTATGTGCCGCTCGTCGAAAGCGCGTTCAAGCCAACCGCCTTGTCGCGCGCCAAGGCACGCGGCATGTGGCAGTTCATGCGCGGCACGGCGCTTGAGAACGGCCTCAGGCACGACTGGTACATCGACGAGCGCGCGGAGCCAGAGAAGGCCACGCGCGCCGCCGCGAAATACCTGCGAACGCTCAGCGACATGTTCGACGGCGACTGGCACCTGGCACTCGCCTCCTACAACGGCGGACCCGGCCGCGTGCAGCGCGCGATGAGGCGATCGGGAAGGACGGATTTCTGGAAATTGTCGGCGTCGACGCGATACCTCCCTCGCGAAACGCGCGACTACGTGCCGCTCATTCTGGCGGCGGTCATCATTGCCCGCAATCCGGCTCAGTATGGGATGAACATCGAGCCGCTGGTACCTTCGCGCTACGAATCGGTGACGCTGTCGACGGCGGTCGATCTCAGGCGCATTGCGGAGTGGATCGGGACGCCGGTTCAGACGATTCAGGATCTGAACCCGGAATTGCGCCGCTGGACCACGCCGGTCCGCGCCACGGAGTATGAGCTGAAGGTGCCGGTCGGCACGGGCGACATCGTCCGCGCCCATCTTGTGCAGACCGACCCGGATGAGCTGGCGCCGCTCCACTGGCATACCGTCAAGAAGGGCGAAACCCTTCTGTCGATTTCGAAGAAGTTGAAGGTGAGCCGGACGGATCTGGCGGAGGCGAATTATCTCACGTCGCGTTCGCGACTCACGGCCGGTGAGCGGCTGATCATTCCGCGCGCGCCTGCGCTGC
Organism: Vicinamibacterales bacterium; assembly: GCA_050742335.1. Classification (GTDB taxonomy): domain Bacteria; phylum Acidobacteriota; class Vicinamibacteria; order Vicinamibacterales; family UBA2999; genus DATCJA01. Next base: position 8,310 of record JBOGIR010000054.1, read on the forward strand.
TTCTGACGTCGCGGCCCGACAATCCTGCGCCAGTCGTCGAGGGGCGGCCGGCGGCCGACGTGGTTGCGCTGAGCAGCCCAGTGCCGGAGGTGACGCCGACGGCGCCGGCGTCCCTCACCTATCAGGTGAAGCGTGGCGACACGCTGTCCTCGATTGCACGGCTGTTTCGCACCACTGTCGCATCACTGAAGAGCTGGAACGGCCTGCGGACCAATTCGATCAGAGTTGGCCAGCGGCTCACCATCTTCATGAGCACGGCGGCGGCCCAAACGAACTGAACGTTTCCGCTGTTGCGTTCCAGGTTCGAGCAGAACTCGGAACTCGCTCTACACGTCGCTCCGTTCCCGCAACTGGCGGATGCTCTGCTCGATGCGTTCTACGAGCTCCCGCTCCTTGTTCAGCGTCAGCAGCGCATTCCGCGCTTCCTGCATCACGGACTGGACGTTGGCGAGCCGCCCGTTGAGTTGATCGACCATGGCCTTCTGCCCCCTGGCCGCTGCGAGATTCTCCCGGACATGCTCCAGGAGGTCGGTGAGGGTGACCCTGGACTGGGCAGCGTCTGCCGCGACGGTTTCAACCGTGAGGGCGTCGGGG
>JBOGIR010000055.1:0-9197 GCA_050742335.1 Vicinamibacterales bacterium
GCGGATGGCATACACCTGGAACTTCAGCATCGGCATGGAGCACCAGATTATGGCCAATCTGGCGGCCACCGCCGACTACGTCGGTAATCGCGGGTACGACAACACGGCCCCGATCGATCTCAATGAAGGGCCGACCGTCGCCGGTCGCGTCACACGGCTTGGCGTGGCCGCGTTCGATCCGAACGGTCTGCTGGTGCCCGCCTCGGGGCGGAACACCACGTTTGCCGCGTTCAACCAGTTCCAGACGCTCGACGCATTGAACAGCGACTTCGACTCGATGGAGCTTGGGCTCGAGAAGCGACTGTCGAACCGGTGGGCCGGGCGTGTGAGCTACACGCTCGCCCGCTGCCGCGACGTGATCAACAACCCGGTGGCGGCCCCAGCCGCCGCGTCCGCGTTCATCGACGACCGGGATCCGCGACGCGACTATGGGGCGTGTCTGCGCGACAATCGCCACGCGTTCGCCTCGAGCGCGAACGTCGAGATATGGCGGGGGCTCGGCGCCGGCATGTCGTTCCGCGCCTATACGGGCTATCCGATCAACGAGACGTTGGGAACCGATTTCAACGCCGACGGCATCAACAACGATCGTCCGGTGCGAGGCGTCCACGACCTGACGCGGCCGATCGCTTCGCCGGTCGATTCGAGCGGCATGGCCGTTCGGAACGGCGTCGACGGCGAAAACAAGGTGATCCTCGACGCCAGGGCGCAGTACCTCTGGCGCGCGCCGCGGTTCCAGGCCGGTGTGTTCCTGGAGATCTATAACCTGAACAATCACGCGAACTTCGGCAACCCGAGCGGAAGCAGGACCTCGAGCGTGTTCCTTGTGCCGATCGTGGCCGACGAGCCGCGCTCCGCGCAGATTGGGTTGCGTCTGACGTTCTGAGCGTCTCAGTTGCCAGCCGGGTCCGCGGCGCTTCGATACGCGCCGCGGTATCCGGCCTGTTCTTGATGCGGTCCCATGGCTCTGGGCTCTCGGCTTTTGGCTCTCGGCCTGTCGGACGTGAATCGCGCGCGAAACCGGCCCAAAGCCAAAGAGCCCAAGGCCGAAAGCCTGATGTCATCGAGAAGGAGCCGGACCATGCGAAAAGTAGTGCTTGGGGCCAGTCTTCTGGTGTGGCTGGCTGTTCCCGCGCTCGCCGCGGCGCAGGGCGGCGACGGAAGTCTTCGGGGGACCGTCAGGGACGAGCAGGGCGGCGCCATCCCCGGTGTGACCGTGACGGCCACGAGTCCGGCGCTGATCAGCCCTGCGGTGGCCGTAACGGAAAGCGACGGCACCTACCGGCTGGTGAACCTGCCTCCCGGGACGTACACGGTGCAGGCCGAGCTCCAGGGCTTCACGACATTCAGGCGCGAAGGGGTGCTCCTGCGCGCCGCCGCGAACTTTCAGGTGGACGTGACGAGGGTCTCGGCACGGTGCAGGAAACGATCACCGTGACCGGCGACTCGCCGATGCTCGAAGTGTCGAGGCCGAGCAACGTGCTCAACATCGACGCCGACTTCCAGAAACAGGTGCCCGTCGTCGAGGGCAGGTACTGGAGCGACTTCCTGATGATGGCGCCCGGCGTGATCTCGCGCCCCCACAACGACGGCAGCGGCCGGCAGAACTACTTCGGCAACGCCGTCGAGCACCGCGACGCCGTCACGCTGATGGAGGGGATGTACGCCGGCAACTACAACGACTTCAACATCAACCGGACGGGCCTCAGTTCCGAGGCGATCGAGGATACCGAGATCAAGACCGGCGGCGTCGACGCCGCGTCGCCCATGGGGTACGGCCTCGTCATCAACATGATCAGCAAGAGCGGCGGCAACCAGTTCAGGGGCACTGCTGCCGGCCAGTACCAGCCGTTCGACTGGAACGGGAACAACGTCACCGACGGAACGCCCGCCACGCGGCAGGTCCGCCAGGGCGACTTTTCCTTTGGCGGCCCGATTCATCGGGACCGGACCTGGTTTTTCGGCGCGCTGCGCTTCACCGACAACAAGAGCGGCACCGGTCGGAACCCCGAGCAGGTCGCGGCCCATCGCGCGATCGTGCCGAACGGGACGCTGGGCGACAACTCGATCCGCGGCTTTCAGCCGTGGGCAAAGGTGACGACGAAGGTGGGCGTCAACCACGACCTGTCGGGCGTCTATCAGGCCGACCGCCTGCTGCTGAAGGTGGTCGGAGCGGAGGACTACGAACCGATCGAGGTGCTCTCGACGGGCGGGCCGATGTACGGCGCGAAGCTCACGTCGGTGTGGGGCCAGAACGTCACCACGACGTTCACCACCAGCTACAACACCAAGGGGGGCAACTCGCTCGACAGCTACGAAGGCCGCACCCTCTCGGGACCGCTCCTCGAGTACAACCGTGAGGCGTTCGTCAATCAGGGCATCCTGCAGGGCTCGGGGCTGCTGGTGCGCGGCGGCCAGTGGGCGTCCACGGCGTGCGACGCCTGCTACGACCTCGACACCTCCTCGATCCTGATGCTCCGCGGCGATGTCACGTGGTTCGCACGGGGGTGGGCCGGCACGCACGACGTCCAGACCGGCTTCCTGGCGATGCCGAGAAACCACTTCGACAAGAACATTCAGTATCTGAACGACGGGTTCATTTTGGAGGAGCGGCGGCAGATCAACTCGCGCGATCCCTCCGCCGGTACCGTGCCGTTCCATCGCCAGTACGTGATTGGCACCCTCACCCCCCACACCGCGTCCGGACGCGATCGCGACATCGGGCTCTACCTGCAGGACACCTGGAAACCGACGTCGCGATTGACAGCCACCGTGGGCCTGCGTGTCGACTTCGTGCGGAGGTACGACGCGCTGCGCGACCTCGTGCGCCAGAACAGCACCGAAGTCGCGCCGCGTCTCGGCTTCTCGTACCTGCTGACCGAGGACGCCCGCAACGTGCTGCGCGGCGGCTACGTGCGGATCCACCAGCAGCTCATGGGGACGCGGCACCCGGTGGCGGCGTTCGGCGGTGACGACGCTGCGGGCCTCCGCGACGAGTACGACGTCAACGGGGACGGCGTGTTCGAGACCGTCATTCTCATCCCGCCCAGGGCCGCGGCGATCTCCAGCCAGCAGTTCGACCCTGAACTGCACCAGCCGCTGTTCGACGAGTTCACGCTCGGGTTTCGGCGGCAGTTCCCGGGCCAGATGAGCGTGGACGTCGCCGGTATCGTGAAGATCAACAAGCAGCAGTACGCGCAGGTCGACATCAACGGCTTCTATCCGGCCGGCCCGTTCCAGCCGTTCGGCGGGTTCGGGCGCGTCGATCCGGACCGCGGCCTGCTCCATCGCATCACGAACAACACGTGGAGCCAGACCGACTACCGGGCGATCCAGATCACGATTGCGAAGAACCTGACGCGTGGCTTCCAGTTTCTCGGGACGATCCACCGGCAGTGGCAACATCTGACGGGGACGTGGAATCCGACGGACCCCGCCCGGTTCATCCAGCCCGACGCATTCCCGAACAACCGGCTCGTGTGGCGCACCGACGGCGTGCAGGACCACAACAGCCTCGCGACGGGAAACACGCTGGTGAACAACCCGATGTGGAATCCGTACTCGGTGCGGCTGTCCGCAGCGTGGAATGCGCCGGCCCGCTTCCTGGTTTCCGCCAACTACACCATCATGGCGGGGCCGTACAGCGGCCCGATCATCGACCAGCTCCCGGCCAACAGCCCGCAGATTGCCCCGTTTGGACCCGGTACGGTGGTGTCCTCCACCGGCGACCGCCAGCCGAACCCGCTGTCCACGCGCATCCGCTTCTACCATCCGACGCGGGGAGAGGGCCAGGTGAAGGCGCCGGACGTGCACACGCTGAACATCAGGATCGGACGGACGTTCGACGCTCCGGGCGGGCGGAGTATCGACCTCTCGGCGGGCGTGTTCAACCTGCTCAACGGCGGTGACTACACGGAATACGCCCGCACCGGAGCCAATCGCATCTACAATCCGGCAAGCTTCCTGACCTATACGAATCCACAGACGCCGCGCGCGCTACAGCTCGAGGCCATGGTGAGGTTCTGACGAGGAGATCGCGATGACGCAGACAACGAGGCGGATCATCCACCGAATGGCGGCTGTGGCCGTCGTGCCGCTGATGGCGGTCTCGGTCGCGTGCGGGACGACGCCGCCGGCCGCTCCTGCCGCCGGCGAGTCGGCGGCGGACGAGCGCGCCGAAAGCGCGCAGAACGTGCGGCTCGTCGGCTACAGCGACCTGCAGGGGCGCGAGTCGCTGGTCGTCACGACGCTGTCGGACCAGGCCAACGGGAGCTGGGTGTACGTCGGCCACCACGAGAGCTACTGGGACCAGAAGCCCAAGATGAACCCGATTACGGGCAAAGAGGAGTGGAACGGCACGTCGATTCTCAACGTTGACGACCCGGCCAATCCGAAGTACGTGTGGCATATCCCGAACGATGCGGACCGGAATTCACGCGGCGTCTCCGTCGTCTACGACTACAAGTTCGACGGATCGGGGCGCGATTACCTGATTCGCAATTCCGAAGCGCTCACCCAGGGCGAAACGGGAACGGACCTGAAGTACCAGATCTTCGACATCACGGACCGCGGTACCGATCCGTCGAAGATCTCGCTCGTCGGCGAAATCACCGGCACGCCGGCCAACTCGTGTGGCCGCGGCTGCGGCGGCAAGTTCATCGTCCGTGCGCACAAGGGATGGTGGTCGCCCGACACCGGCTACTTCTACGCCGCGTCCGGCGAGCCTGGCTTCCGGAACGTCATCGTGCAGATTTTCGATCTGAAGAATCCCAAGGAGCCGAAATTCCTGGGGCGGTCCTGGCTGCCCGGGTTGAAGGACGGCGAGCCGGGCTACGAGGGGCAGTACACACACCATCCGGTCGTCGACGAGGAGAACAAGCGTCTCTACATCGGCTACCGCAACGCGGGCGGCCACATCGCAGGGTTCGACATCTCGGATCCGGCCAACCAGAAGCTGCTCTGGTCGCTCGACATGAACCCGCCGTTCCGCGGTCCACACACGGTGTCGCCCATCGTGTACGACTCGGTGCCGAACGTCGGGCCGAGCGGGCTGCCTCGGACCTATGCGTTCGTCGTCGACGAAGCAGGCGGCGCCGCCGACAGCGCGCCGTGCGAGAACCCCATCCGCACCGCGTCGTATATGGTCGACATCACGGGAGAAACGAAACCGACACCAGTGTCGGTGTGGCAGGTACCCGTGGGCGATTTCTGCAAGAAGGGTGGCCGGTTCGGGCCGCACCAGTCGGCCGACACGGTCAACGGCAAGATCAACCGGTTCGAGGACAAGATCGCCTGGATCGCGTATTTCAACGCCGGCGTTCGCGTCGTCGACCTGACGGACCCTTACAACATGCGGGAGATCGGGCATTACCTCCCGAAGACCAACGCCATGTCACACCCGATTACGAAGGGTCAGCCGACGGTCATCCAGATGAACGACGTCGACATCGATCACCGCGGCCTGGCGTACGCTTCCGATCGCATCGGGACCGGACTGTTCATCCTGGAATACACGGGCGCCGTGCAGCAGGGCACGCGGTAGAGGCTTTTCACGCCATCGTACGTAGTGTCCGGCTTTAGCCGGACCAGCGCGGTGGCGCCGCCGCGAAGAATGTATGGCGCCATTACCGACACCTCGATTTTTTCGTCTACATGGAGTAGCAGTTCAATGAGCATGGTTGTTGATCCGAAAGCAAAGAGCAACGGAATGGACCTGAGCTGGCTCGGAAAGCCGCACGAATACGACCCCAGGCGTCTGTACAGCCAGACCGGCGCCGACTGGCAGTACCGCGTCGATTTCGATCGGCTGCGGAAGGAGCGGCTCGAGAAGCTCCAGGCCGAGATGAAGGCCGAGGGCGTTGGTGCGCTGGTGCTGTTCGCTGGGGCGAACATCCGCTACGCCACGGCGTCGTACCAGGGGAACTGGAAATACAACATCAATATCCGCTACGCGGTGGTTCCGACGGAGGGCACGCCGACGCTGTTTGAAACCGCGGGCTCCGACATGCAGTGCGCCAAGATCGACCTCCCCTGGATGGAAGGCCGCATCCGCCCCGCCATCACCTGGCAGTGGGCCGAGGGCGCCGTTCCCTACATGGCGGGCCGCATGGCCGACAGCGTTGTCGAAGTGCTGAAGGAGCACGGCGTCATGAAGGAGAAGATCGGCATCGACAACCTCGACATGCCCGCCTTCGAGGCGTTCCAGAAGGCCGGCCTGAAGATTGTCAACGGCTGGCCGGCGGTGTCGCGCGCGCGCACGGTCAAGACCCGCGACGAGATCGAGCTGCTGAAGCAGGCCTCGAGCATCGGCGACGCGGCAATGTGGAAGATCAAGTACGAGTGGCTCAAGCCGGGCGTCCGCGAGCGCGAGATCGAAGCCAAGGTGCACGAGTTCATGCTCGAGCGCGGCTGCGAAATCATCTACGACATCATCGTGGCCTCAGGCGGCAACACCAGCCCGTACCGCCGGTGGGCCACCGACAAGCTCATTCGCCAGGGCGACCTCGTCATCGTCGATATCAACGCGGTCGGCCCGTCCGGCTATTTCATCGACTTCGTGCGCTGCTTCAAGTGCGGCGGGCCATACGGGACGAAGATGACCGGCAAGGAGATCGACCTCTACCGCGAGGTGTACGACTCGATGTACGCGGGACTCGCGCATCTGAGGCCGGGCAGCACCTCCGCCGACGTGGCGAGGGCGTTTCCCACCTACGACGACGACACGTACGGGACGGTGACGCTGCAGCAGTTCGCGCACAGCATCGGGATCACGTTGTACGAGGGCATGTGGATCTCGCGCGCGTACTCGATGAAGTATCCGGCTGAGATCAAGGAGAACATGTACTTCGCCATCGAGACGTTCGCGGGGCACCCGGGTCTCGAGCAGACCTGCCGCCTCGAGGAGAACGTGCTGGTGAGCGCGGACGGCCCTGTCGTCTTCACGCGCATGGAGCACATGGAAGAAGCCATGACGAGGTAGTAGGCAGCCGGCCTACCGCCTACTTCGCGTATGTCATATCAGGTCGCCGTCGCGGATTCCGTTTTCCCCAATCTCGATCCGGCCCGCGAGGTGCTTTCGCGGGTCGGAGGCCAGTTGCAGCTCGCGCCGGCACCGACGCCGGAGGCGATCATGGCGATCGCGAAGGACGCCGACGCGATCCTGGTGACCTACGCCAAGATCACGGCGGACATGATCCGGCAACTGACGAAGTGCCGGATCGTCTCCCGCTTCGGCATCGGCGTCGACAATGTCGACATCGCGGAGGCGACGAAGAAGGGCATCGTGGTGACGAAGGTGCCCGACTATTGCATCGACGAGGTGTCGGACCACACGATGGCGCTGCTGCTGGCTGTCGTGCGCAAGATTCCCTTCATCAACGCGCAGGTGCACGGCGGCACGTGGAAGATGCCGGCGGTCGTGCCGATCCATCGCCTGCGGGGCACGGTGCTGGGGCTCGTCGGGTTCGGCCGCATTCCGCAGCTCGTCGTGCCCAAGGCGAAGGCCTTCGGCATGCAGGTTGTTGCCTACGACCCGTACGTGCCGAAGGACGTGTTCACCGGCGCCGGCGTCGAGGGGGTGGATTTCGCGACGCTGCTGAAGAGGTCCGACTACGTGTCGATTCACAGTCCGCTCGTGCCCGAGACGAAGAACCTGTTCAACGCGGAAGCTTTCGGGCAGATGAAGCCCACCGCGTATCTGGTGAACACGGCGCGGGGGCCGATCGTCGACGAGGCGGCGCTCGCGCAGGCGCTCGACGCGAAGCAGATTGCGGGCGCGGCGCTCGACGTGATGGCGCAGGAGCCGCCGCCGGCGAACTCTCCGCTGTTCGGCCGCGACAACGTCATCATCACGCCGCACACGAGCTTCTATTCCGAGGAGTCGCTCGTCGAACTGCAGACGAAAGCCGCGCAGGAGGTGGTGGCGGTGCTCAGCGGACAGGCGCCACGGAACCCGGTCAATCCTGAGGCGCTGCAAGTTCAAAGTACAAAGTGAAAAGTGCAAAGTAAGTTACAAGTACGGCGGCCACAGTCAGCCTTGATGCACTTGTGTAATTACTTTGAAGTTTGCACTTTGCACTTTGCACTTCCGGGGATCTGTCCATGAGGGCCATGGTCCTGACCGCTCCGGGCGAACTCGGCCTGGAGGAGGTGGCGCGGCCCGCTCCGGCCGCGGGTGACGTGCTGGTGCGCGTGACGCACAGCGGCATCTGTGGCACCGACTACAAGATCTTCAACGGATCGATCCCCGTTCGGTATCCCCGCATCATGGGGCACGAAATGGCGGGCGAGGTCGTCGATGCCGGCCGAGCGCCGTTCCGGCCGGGCGACAGGGTCATCATCGATCCCGAGCTCTATTGCGGTGTCTGTTTCCACTGCCGGATTGGTCAGACGCACCTCTGCCCGAACGGCATGCTGCTCGGTCGCGACGCCAACGGCGGCTTTGCCGAGTACCTCGCGGCGCCGGCGACGCATGTCTTCAGGCTCCCTGACAGCATCGACCGGCGTGCGGCGCCGATGATCCAGGTGCTGACCACCTGTCTCCACGCGCAGCGCCAGATCGACATCTTTCCCGGGGAGTCCGTCGTTGTGCTCGGACTTGGTGTGACAGGACAGCTGCACGTGCAGCTGGCCAAGGCGCGCGGTGCGACGGTGATCGGCGTGACTCGCAGCGCCCACAAGCGCGCGCTCGCTGAAACCCTGGGCGCCGACGTGACGTGTCCGGGTGATGGCCACGCGGTCGAGAAGGTGCGCGAGGCGACGGACGGCCGTGGTCCGGACGTAGTGATCGAAACCACCGGCGTCGTACAGCAGCTGGCTGTCGCCGTGAACATGACCCGGTCGGGCGGCCGAATCCTCATGTTCGGCATCATCACCGCCAAGGAGGGTGCGCTGCCGTTCTATGATCTCTACTACAAGGAGCTTTCGCTCATCAACGCGCGTGTGGCGAAGAGCGAAGACTATCCGGGCGCCATCGGGCTCGTGCAGCGGGGTCAGGTGCGGCTCGAGCCGCTCATCAGCGATGTCATGCCTCTCGGGGAGCTGAAGGCCGCTATCGGCATGCTCGGTTCCGACGGTGGCGGTCAGCGGATGAAGATCGTGCTGGAACATGGGCAATGATGAGAATCGGTTTCATAACCTTGTTGGCCGACTTCGCCACGTCGCTTCGCAAACCGGGAACTGACGCTGCAGAGCACGGT
>JBOGIR010000056.1:0-5883 GCA_050742335.1 Vicinamibacterales bacterium
GGGCTCTGGCCACTCTTTGATGGGCTCGACTTCGACCGTAGCGGTGTCATCGGCGCTGACACCAGCGACCCTTTGCAGCCTTTCATCGACGTTCATCCAGTGGCCGCGATTGCCGTCGGGCTCTAGCCCGCATTATTCGTGAAGGGGCCGATTTCGGTGTCGGCGCGGTGTGATCCTATCGTGAAGCACCGGTGGGAGGGAGCGCCACCGGGTGACGAACGCTGACATCGGTGACACACGCGATGCGAGCGTCGGGCGAGCGGCTCGCGACGACAGCTCCGCCATGACGATCCGGAGAGAAGCCGCATGTCGGAGCGTGAGCCGATAATTATCCCGTTCGGGCGCCGAGCGCGAGGGCGATGTGCCGCCACGCGACGAGGTCGGGGGTCGACGTGGGCAGATGGAGGACGATGCGGCGCACCGAGACGACGACATGGACGCCCAGTTTGAGCAGCCGCTCGCGCAGCCCGGTCACTTGCGTGCGTGCACAGGCGGTGCGCGCGGCCCGCAGGCGGAGTTCCTGCATGAGGACGTACGCCGCCGCCGTGAGGAGCACGCGCAGTTGATTCGCCCAGAAGCGACAGCAACTCGTGCGGCCGATCTGGAGTCCATCGTGGAGTTCCTTGATCCGATTCTCGATGTCCCCCCGGGCGCAGTAGACGTGCTCATAGATCCAGCGCGGCGTCTGCCGCAGATTCGTGACCACGAAGCGGGCGTTGTCGCGCGGCTCCCGGCCAGACAGGCGCACCACTTCGGCTTTGATGACCACGCGGCGCTCGTGGGGCCACGTCCCGGCGGCGTAGTCCGCCTCGGTGTAGACGTGCGCGGTCTGCCCGCTCGCCTCGCTCAGGGCGCGGGCCTCGACCATCGTGGGGTCGGCGACCCGCGTCAACACCGCGTTTTCCGCCATGGCGACGACATAGTCCAGTCGGGGCTCGGCGTCGAGCACGTCAAAGATCTCCGGTGTCGCGAAGCCGCCATCGAGGCGGACCAGCAACCGCGCGTGCGGAAACGCGATCCGCAGCAGGTCGATCAGGCGGCGCAGCAGTCCCCGCGCGCCACGGCTGGCTGGCACGTTGCCCGGCCGGAGCATCGCCGCGCAGAGGTACTGCTCGGTTTCGTCATCGAAGGTCACGAACGCCAGCAGCGGCAGATAACACCACGAGTCATAGTGCCCGTTGAAGAACGTCAGCTGCTGCGCGCCGTGGGTCGGGTCGTCCGTCGGATCGAGATCGATCGTGATGTGGCGGGCGCGGCCATGCAGGCGACGACGGTGCCGGTCGATGACGCTGGTCGCCAGCTCGCGTCCCATGCGGTAGAGCACCTGGCTGGCGGCCCCGTTTTCAAACCGCGAGATCGTTGGTTGCGAGGCGAGGCGCTCGCCGACGATCGGATCACGCCCCAGCAACAGTTTCTGCATCGGATCGTCGCCCAACCGGTCGGCATCATTCGCATCGGGATAGCCGCAGGCGAGCCCAAAGATCCGCTGCGCCACCAGATCCGCGAGCGTGTGTCGCACCTTGCCCGGTTGCCGGTCGTCCACCAGGCACCGCGCGAACCCGTCGATCAGCTCGTACCCTCGCTCGGCCGCCTTCAACAACACGGCGCCGCCGTCGGAACTCGCATGCGGTTGATCGAAGGTGGCGACGAGAGGGCGATCGAAGAGATCAGGGAAGAGAACAGGCTGTGGTATCGTCTCAGTCGTCAACGCAAACGCCTCCGTGGTGGAGAAAGATCGTGTCGCAACGGCTTTCTACCATGCGGAGGCGTTTGTGTCTCTACCGAAATCGGCCCCTTCGTGAATTTTCCGGGCTAGTGCGACGTGCATCAGCCTTGCACCACACGAGCGCGGTGCGGCGGTGTTCGTTGACTGTGCCGACGGACCACCCGACGTCATCGGATCGCACGTCCTGCTAGCGGTTGGTCGTCGCCCGAACACCGATGATCTGGACCTGGACAAGGCGGGCGTAGCCACGGACGCCCACGGGTACATCACTGTCAACGAGGATCTGACCACCAACGTACCTGGGATCTGGGCGCTTGGAGACTGCAACGGCCGCGGCGCCTTCACGCACACGGCCTACAACGACTTCGAGATCGTGGCGGCCAACCTGCTCGACGGCGAACATCGCGAGGTAAAGGCACGTGTGCCGGCGTATGCCTTGTATATCGATCCTCCACTCGGCCGAGTCGGCATCACGGAAGCCCAGGCACGGGCGAGGGGCCGTCCGCTCCTGATCGGCACGCGCCCCATGAGTCGCGTGGCACGGGCGGTCGAGAAGGGCGAAACCCAGGGCTTCATGAAGGTCGTCGTGGACGTGGCAACCAAGAGAATTCTCGGCGCGGCCATTCTCGGCACCGGCGGCGATGAGGCCATCCACGGTGTGCTCGATATCGTCAACGCGGGTGTTCCGTACGACGTGCTTCAGCGCGCCGTGCCGATTCATCCGACCGTATCGGAGCTCATCCCGACGCTGCTCTCCGAAATGAAGCCGGCCGGTTGATACGGAACCCACCGCTCGACTTCACCAACGTGAGTGAAGAGGCACCGCTCTCTTTCGACACGATGGCACTGGCTTACCTGGAAGACTACGTGCTGCGTTGGTATCGGACGCTGACGACGGCACGCGCCCGCGTCGAGCACCTCCGGGCGCACTTCGGCGGACGGCGAGCCGAAGCGATCACCGTAGACACCGTCCGGAGTTACCAGATCCAGCGATGAAAGGAAGGCGCACGGCGATCAGAGTGCTATTGCCTGCTGTCGTGCTCATGGCACAGCCCTCCTGTTGGCGTTAGCGTGCCATCCACAGGTACCTCCGTCGCGGCGTCACGTAGCCGAGCACCGCGTTGCGAAACAGCACTCGGACTTACTCCCGATGGTCAGGCTTCAAAAAGGTGCCTCGTTCGAGCTCGTTGAATGCCTGGCGAAGCTCGGCCTGCGTATTCATGACGATTGGCCCGTACCAGGCTACCGGTTCTTGGAGCGGCTGTCCTGACACCAACAGGAACCGGATGCCGTTCTCACCGCCCTGGACGACCACTTCGTCGCCCCGGTCAAACAAAACCAGCGAGCGATTGTCGACCTCAGCCGGAGGCATGCTATGAGGCCACCATCCGACGCCTTCCGTCGGGACCGCGAGCGGCTCGGAGGCGTTACAGAACGTTCCCGATCCGCCGAATACGTAGGCAAACGCGTGAAGCATCGTCTCGACTGGCAGCGTTTTTCGTTTGCCTGGCGGAACCGAGACATCGAGGTATGTCGGATCGGCTGCAATGCCTTCGACCGGTCCGGTTTTGCCCCAGAAGTGCCCGCAGACGAGGCGAACATGCGTGCCATCGTCATCGGTGACTTCTGGAATGTCGGTCGCCTTGACTTCCTGGTAGCGAGGCTTCGTCATCTTGAGGGCCGCGGGAAGGTTTGCCCACAGCTGAAACCCGTGCATCCGGCCCTTCTGATCACCCTTCGGCATTTCCTGATGGATGATGCCGCTCCCTGCCGTCATCCATTGGATGTCGCCGGCGCCAATCGCGCCGCGGTTGCCCAGACTATCGCCGTGTTCCACCATGCCAGCGAGTACATACGTGATGGTTTCGATGCCGCGATGCGGATGCCAAGGGAAGCCGGCCAGGTAGTCCTCCGGCACGTCGTTGCGAAAGTCGTCGAGCAGGAGGAACGGGTCGTAGTCGGACGTTTGGCCAAAGCCGAACGCGCGACGCAGGTGCACCCCCGCCCCTTCCAGAGTGGGCTTGGCAGTTATCAGTTTCTTGACGGGTCGAATCGACATGATGCGCTCACCGGCCTCCTGGCGTCTTCGGGGTATTCGCGGGATCGACATAGCGGGTGTCGGTGGGACCGAAGCCGGATATCTGGGCGAGTACAGGCTCGGCATCGGCAAGGTTCTCCACCTCCGCCGGGAACTGCGCGGCGTACGCATAGGCGACCATCAATCCGATGTCGTGCCCCACCACGGCTGCCTTCGCCACACCCAGACCCCTGACGAGCGCGTGCATACGGCTGGCCGCGCGCGTCATGTCCAGGCCGTCTGTTAGAATCTCCGAACCGCCGATGCCTGGCAAGTCGGGTGCAATGACCGTGAAGCTCGCCGCAAGCCGCAGGATCAATGGGCGCCACATGCGGGAGGTTTCGGCGTAGCCGTGCAACAGGACAATCGCGGGGCCGTGACCGGCGGTGAGGTACTGCACCTTCAGTCCGTCCACATCTGCTGTATGCACAGCGATCGCTGCGGCTCCTGCGGCCGCCTGTTGCGTGGCTTTGGGCGAAGGCGTCTGCGAGAACAGGACGAGTACGGTTACACCCCAACCGAGGGCCGAGCGACTGACCATGAGATCCTCCTACCCCTCAGGGCGGTCACGTCTATCGATGCGATCGCTCATGACTTGATGAACGCCAGCAGATCAGTGTTGATCTGTTCGCACGTGCCACAGCCGGGTGTGGTGTCTAGCAACAATCTGACCAGCCGATCGCTACCCCTTTGATCGGAGCTGAGCCTTCCAACCGGCACGAATGACTAAGGATTGGAGCCGGCGCGGGCCAGGTGCCTGCGGGGCTCAGCGAGGGTCGCGCCGCAGCTCACGACATCGCCGAATGGCACGCCTGGATTCCGTGATGGATGCCGACCGGTGGCTCGGCTTGATGGGATTGGTCCTCAAGCCGCCCAGCGGCGACAGACTTCAACGCGAGTGGCTCGCTGAATCGGCGTTGATAACGAGACTTGAAGGGCCTGGTGCGGCGGCCGGCCGTCGAGCTACAAACCAGACCTTAGCCTTTCAACGTTGCGGCAATGCCTTCCGGGTACTCCGTGGGTGTGAGCCCGAACGCTCGCTCCGCCTTGCTGCTGTCGAAGCGGTAGTCGTGCTCGAACTGGTAGAGCATCTCCATGTTTTCACGCAGCACAGGGACGACGAGGCCCATGAGGGACAACAGCCAACGCGGGGCCACTTGCAAGGCGTAGGGCCTTCCCGCCAGCGCGCAGGCGATGCGCACGTACTCGTCCCCGGTCATCGGTTCCTTGCTGGTGAGCGCGTGCCACACTTGACCGTACGCCGACACCGTGTTGCCGAGAAGGGCGACGGTGCGGCCGGCGTCGGGCGTGTAGGTGAACGTGTGCACGGCGTTGGGATTGCCGATCCACTGCGGCGTCTTCTTGGCCTTGAGGCGCTCGGTCACGGTCGCGTGCGTGAGGCTCAGCACGGCGCCTGGGCCATAGAAATCAGCCGATCGCACGATCATGCCCCGCAGTTCCCCGCGCTTCACTTCGTCCATGAGCATCGTGGCAATTCGTGCGCGGACCTCACCCTTTCGGCTGCAGGGGTTGTACGGTGTCTCCTCGGTCATGACACCGTCCACGTGCCCGTACGCGTAGACGTTGTCGAAGAACACGAGCGCGCTGCCATGGCGCTTGCACGCGTCGATGGTGTTGCGCATCACCGTCGGCCACTGCTCCTGCCACACCCGATGGTGGTATGTGAGGCCAGCCACGAGGTAGCTGACCGCGCTCCCCGCGACCGCGTCCGCAGTGGCCCTGGCGTCGAGCAGGTCGGCGCTCAACAGTTCGTCCATCGTGTTCACCTGCCTCGGTGAGCGGCTTACCTGGCGGATGCGGTCCGTGTACGGCCGAAGGTGGTGCGACAGCTCCCCACCGATGACGCCGTTGGCGCCGAGGATCGTTTGCATCAGACATACCTCGCGGGGCAGAGACTCCCGATGCCGATCGCGGCCAGACCACCTCCTCGAGCCGGGCCTGCCACCGCACCGGCCCAAAGCCCAAGTGATTATCGCTGACGGGCGCAGGCCCCAGGCTGCGACAGCGCAGAATCGGACTTCGCGTCGATTCTCCGTTCTTGAACTCATCCACTCAGCTC
>JBOGIR010000057.1:0-2139 GCA_050742335.1 Vicinamibacterales bacterium
AAGCCTTGGCGGAGGCTGGCCGGTGGCCGGACCGCGCTGCGACGCCGCCCGCGGCCGGGTGACGCCAGCTCCGCGAGACGCACCCCACCGCGCATAGCCCGCGCGGCGGGGGCCCCGCGCTGGCTGATTCCCAGAGCCGTCTCGCGCGGTCAGGCGATTCATGTCGGCCTGACCTCCACAGGGCTTCGCCACTGACAATTCAACCGAGTTCCGGAACAAGCTACTTCAGGCCGAGCCGCTGCTTGACGGCCGGCCAGTTCCGCTTGAGCGCGAGGAAGGCGGCCAGGTCGGCACAGCGCAGAAACGGGTTGGTCGCGCGCTCCAGGCCGATCGTGGAACTGGGGCGCACTCCGTAGTCGTGCCCGGGCCACACGGTGGCCTCGTCCGGGAACCGGTCGAGCAGCTTCTGCAGACTGGCCCACTCGATGCGCGCATCGTCATCGTTGGCAGTCCCACCCACCTTTCCTACGAACAACAGATCGCCGGTGATCAGGACGCGCCACGACGGTTCGTAGATCACGAGGTGGTCGGGGCAGTGGCCGGGCACGTGGAGGAACTGGAGCCGCAGTCCGCCGATTGCGAGCTCCTGCTCGTCGCCGAGGCCAAGATCCGGACTGACCAGCGAGGAGTCCGCGAACGCAGCCACCGGTGCCGCAGTGAGCTGGGCCGCCACGGTATTGCCGTTCGTGTGATCCGGATGCCCGTGTGTATTGATGATGTGCGTGACCGTCAGCCCCTGATCTCTGCAGCGTTGGACGAACGCCTCGGGCGAGTACGACGGGTCGATCAGCACACCCCGCCCTGCGTCGCGATCTCCGAGCAGGTAGCCGAAGTTGCGATCGCCGCCAGCACGGATCTGTTCGAAGATGAGCTGCATGTCTGGGCCCTTCCTCCGATGCGGCCTAAAGTGTACTGAGAACCTCTACAATAGCCCGGCGGTACACGGTTTCTTACATGGAGTGGTGGTCATGGTGTCTGGTGTGTGTGCACGTCTGGTGTTCTGCATCGCCTTCCTGGTGGCGCTGCCCCTCGAGGCGGCAACCGTTGGCGGCAGTGTCTTGGATTCGACCGGAGCGGCATTGCCGGGCGCGCGCGTCGTGCTCCGCGGCATCGCCACCGGTCAGGAGACCGTTGTCGAGACCGACGGCGAGGGCCGGTTCCACGTCGAAGCGCCGGCGCCAGGCACGTATCTCATCATCGTGACACTGGGCGGATTTTCCGAAGCCGCACGCACAGTGCTCGTGACGACGGCCGAGGACACGCTGGACGTGCCGGTGCAACTGAACCTGGGCAGAGTGACAGCAGAGGTCACCGTGACGGCCGCGCGCGCGGAACGGGAGTCGCGCCAGATTCCGCTCCACGTGGAGGGGATTACCGGCGAGGCGACCCGTCAGGCCAATCCGCTCTCCACCGGTGATGCCTTGTCGAAGGTCGCCAACGTCACGCCGGTTGGCAACGGCCCGTTCGGCGTGCGGCCCAGAGTGCGCGGCCTCGACTCGACACGCCTTCTGGTGCTCGTCGACGGCGAACGGCTCAACACCGCACGGCAGGCCACCGATCGCACCGGCGCTGAAGTCGGCCTGATTTCGCCGGACGCGATCAGCCGGGTGGAAATCGTCAACGGCGCGGGCACGCTTCTCTACGGCTCGGACGCGCTTGCCGGCACGATCAACATCATCACCAACGAACCCACGTTCTCGGATCGCGTGCTGGCGCTCTACGGCTTCAACGGCTTCTACAGCTCCAACGAGCAGGGCCGACGAGCCACCGCGACGGTAGGCGTCAGCGCGCCGCGCTATGCCGTTCGCCTGCAGATGGGCGCCGAGCGGTTCGACAACTACTCGGCGGGGGCGCTGGACGTGGAAGACACACGCCCGTTGTTCGCCGCCGGCCGCCTGCGCCGGGGCGACACGATCGACGACGCCTTCGGTTTCGCGCTCGGCGCGTTCCCGGATCCGTTCAACGCCCCGTACGTGCGGACCGACCGCGAGGTGGCGAGCTCGAGCGCCACGGGGCGCTTCATCAACCTGTCGGGGCTGGTCCGCGTGGGCGAGCGGCGCACCCTGCGTGTGCGCTACCAGAGCCGGCGCATGGACGATGTCGGGTTCCCCGACTTCGCGCAGCCGTACTTCTTCAATG
>JBOGIR010000058.1:0-34947 GCA_050742335.1 Vicinamibacterales bacterium
ATCCTCGACGCGTCAGCGCGGCTGCTGCCGCGCTACTCGTGGCACGCCTGTGCGACACACGTGCTCAGCGTGCTGCTGGCCTGCGCGACAAGTCGGCCGTTTCACCTTTCGTGATGCCCCGGGTCTCGATCATCATCGTCACGTACAACTCGATCGGGCAGATTGACGCGTGCCTCGGCTCGCTGGCGCGGACCCTGTCCCCGCTCGACCACGAGACGCTCGTCGTCGACAACGCCTCTTCTGACGGGACCGCCGACGCAGTCCGTCAGCGGTGGCCCGCGGTGCGTGTGATCGAGGCCGGGGCAAACGTCGGATTTGCCCGTGCGAGCAACATCGGCATTCGGCAGTCGTCTGGGGCCTTCGTGCTGCTGCTGAACCCGGATGCCGAAGCCCGGCCCGCCGCAGTTGGCCGGCTGCTCGACGCACTGGAGTCGAGACCGGATGCGGCGGTCGTCGGCCCGCGGCTCGTGGACGAGTATGGACGCCCGGAACTGTCCTTCGGCTCGATGATCGGGCCGTTCACGGAATTGCGGCAGCGCGTGCTCGTCCGCGGCAACGACCGCGGACTGCCGATTATCCGCGGATACGTGGAGCGGCTGACGCGGCGGCCACGCGAGGTCGACTGGGTGAGCGGCGCGTGTCTGCTGGTTCGCCGAATCGACGCGGAAGCCATCGGCTTGTTCGACGAGCGGTATTTCATGTACGCCGAGGATGTCGACTTCTGTGCGGCGATTCGCGCACGCGGCCGCAAGGTGTTGTTCACTCCTGACGCCGAGGTGTCCCATTTGCGGGGACGATCGGCCGCGTCGCACCCGCAAGCCACGCGCATCGCCTATCGTCGGAGCCAGCTTGCGTTCTACGAGAAGCACCATCCCAAGTGGGCGCCGATTCTTCGCGCCTACCTGACGGTGCGCAACCGCCTGCCGCCAGACTGACACCCAATATAATGGCTGGTGCATGCGAGTCGCGATCGACGCGCGCAAACTGCACGATTTCGGCATCGGGACTTACACGCGCAATCTCCTGCGACACCTGGCTCGCATCGATCGTGAGAGCGAGTACGTCCTCCTGTGCCACGCGTCCGACCTCGCCGTGGGCGCTCAGCTCGGCCCGAACTTCCGCACCGTGCTCGAGCCGTCACCGACCTACTCGCTTCGCGAGCAGCTCCACGTGCCGTGGGTCCTGCACCGCGAGCAGCCCGATGTGTTTCATGCGCCGCATTACGTGCTCCCGGCGGCGACACGATGCCGATCGGTCGTCACCATTCACGACTGCATCCACCTGATGTTCCCGCAATATCTGCCGAACCGGTGGGCATACCTGTACGCCAGGGCCTCGATGTGGACGGCCGTCCGGCGCTCGCACCGGATTCTGACGGTGTCGGAGGCGTCCAAGCGCGACATCATTCACTTTTTCAACGTACGACCCGAGAAGATCGTCGTGGTCTACAACGCGATTGACGAGCGGTTTCGCACCGCGCCGTCCGACGACGATGTCGCGCGGGTGCGGGAGCGGTATCAGCTCGCCCATGGTTTCGTGCTGTACGCGGGCAACATCAAGCCTCACAAGAACCTCGTGCGGTTGATTGAGGCGTACGACCTGCTGCGTCACCGTGGCTTCGACGACCTGAAATTGCTCATCATTGGCGACGAGATTTCGAAGCTCCCGGCCCTGCGGCGCGCGGTCCACAAACACAAGCTTCACAAGCACGTCCGGTTCCTCGGCTACCTGCCAGACGAAACACTGGCCGTCCTGTACCGGCTTGCCGCGCTGTTCGTCTTCCCGTCGCTGTACGAAGGGTTCGGATTGCCGCCTCTGGAGGCGATGGCGTGCGGCACACCGGTCGTCACCTCGAACGTGTCATCGCTGCCCGAGGTCACCGGGGATGCCGCCGTGCTCGTTGACCCATACGAAGTCGAGTCGATCGTCGACGGAATGCAGCGGGTTCTCACCGATCCCGTGCTGAACGCCGAGCTGCGCGCCAGAGGAATCGCGCGTGCACGCGAGTTCTCCTGGGAACGCTCCGTCGCCAGAACACGCGAGTTGTACCAGGAAGTTGGAGGCACCAACTGAGGACCGCGCTCATCCACGACTGGTTGACGGGGATGCGCGGGGGCGAACGGGTGCTCGAGGCGCTGTGCGAGCTGTATCCCGACGCGGACATATTCACGCTGTGCCACGTCCGCGGGTCCGTGTCGCCCGCCATTGAGCGTCACCGGATCGAGACGTCGTTCGTGCAGCGGCTGCCGCGCGCGGCAACGTATTATCGACAGTACCTACCGCTCTTTCCCCTTGCCGTCGAACAATTCGACCTGGACCCGTACGACCTCGTCATCAGTTCCAGTCACTGTGCGGCCAAGGCGGCGGTCCCCGCTGGCCGGGCGCGACATCTCTGTTATTGTCATTCGCCCATGCGGTATGCGTGGGATCAATTCGATGCTTACTTCGGCCCGGCGCGCGTCGGCCGGCTCGCCCATCGATGGGTATACCGGCCGCTCATGGCGCGAATAGCGCGGTGGGATGCGGCGACAGCCTCCCGCGTGCACCGGTTCGTCGCCAACTCCGCCCACGTTGCGGCCCGGATCCGCCGATACTATAATCGCGAGGCGACGATCGTGTATCCACCGGTTGACACGGTCTTCTTTCATCCTGCCGACATTACCCCTGGCACTCACTTTCTCGTCGTGTCCGCTCTGGTACCGTACAAGCGAATCGAGCTGGCGATGGAGGCCTGCGAGCGCGTGGGCGCGCCGCTGCGCATCATCGGAGACGGCCCGGATCGGCGGCGGCTCGAAGCGCGCGCGGGGCGGGGCGTGGAGTGGCTGGGCCGGCTGGACGACGCCGGCGTGCGCGACGAGTACCGGAAGGCGCTGGCCGTGATCCTGCCCGGCGAGGAGGACTTTGGCATCGTCCCGGTCGAGGCACATGCCTGCGGCCGGCCCGTCGTGGCCCTTGCCCGCGGCGGCGCTATGGAAACGGTTGTCGACGGCGACAATGGCGTTCTCTTCGGTGAACCGGACGCCGGTGATCTTGCCGCGGCGCTCGAACGCGTGGCGTGTCACCGATTCGACCCCACGCAGATTCGGGCGTCCGCCCAGCGGTTTGCGCGCGAGCGTTATGTGCGGCGGATGCGCGCGGTGATCGACGAGACGACCGCCGCGCCTGCCGGAACGCGATGGTAAGACGGTACAACCGCCTCCTCGTGGCGTTCTACGCCGCCTCGGACGCCGTGCTGGCCATGTGGGCGTTCATCCTCGCGTACGGCGTCCGCTTCGAAAGCGGCCTCGTCCCGGTGACCCGCGGCTATCCCCCGTTCGAGCAGTATGTCAACGTGCTGCCGTTCATCGCCGTGCTCACACCGCTCGCCTTCCAGCTTCAGGGCGTCTACCGCCTGCGCCGCGGCCGCTCGCGCGTTGACGACTTCTTCTCGGTTCTCATCGGCAGCATCCTTGCGGTTGTCCTCGGGGTCATCTCCACTTTGTACGTGCAGGCCTATTACGCCTCCGAGGAGGCCAAGGCGCGCGGGGCGTACGAGGTGTCGCAGCTCGTCTGGGCACTGTTTCTCTTCTTCAACGTCGCCTTCACGTACATGTCCCGAGAGACGATTCGGGAGCTCCTGGAGCGACGGTGGCGGGCCGGCGTCGGCCTGAAGCGTATTCTGATTGCCGGCGCCGGCGATCTGGGCCGCATGGTGGCCGACCGCATTCTGCAGCATCGCGAGCTCGGCTACCAGGCGATCGGATTCGTCGACGACCGCGCCGGGGGCGATCACCTCGGGTATCGCGGGTTGCCACTGCTCGGCACACTCGCCGAGGTGGGCGAGATCGCCCAGCGCGAACGCGTCGATCACTTGTACGTGGCGCTGCCGCTCGAAGAGCATTCCAAGCTCCTCGAGCTGATCGAGATCACCAGCCGCGAGTGCATCGACGTGAAAGTGGTGCCCGATCTGTTGCAGTTCATCGCGCTGGGTGCACGCCTCGAAGACCTCGACGGTCTGCCGATCATCAACATCAACGATGTACCGCTGCAGGGCCTCAACACCTGGGTAAAACGCGCGATCGACGTCGCCGTGTCCGCGATCGCGCTCGTGCTGCTGGCACTTCCCCTGGCCATCATCGCCGCCCTCATCAGGCTGACGTCGTCGGGGCCGGTCTTTTACCGGCAGGAGCGTATGGGGCTCGACGGCAAGGCGTTCCACGTCTACAAGTTCCGCTCGATGCACGAGGGAGCCGAGGACGCGACCGGACCCGTCTGGGCGCGCGACGACGACCCTCGCGCGACAGGGGTAGGACGGTGGCTCCGACGCTTCGACTTCGACGAGCTGCCGCAGTTCTGGAACGTGCTGACCGGCGACATGTCGATCGTCGGCCCGCGGCCGGAACGCCCGTACTTCGTCGAGCAGTTCAAGTACCGCATTCCGCAGTACATGCTGCGCCACAAGGTCAAGGCCGGTATCACCGGCTGGGCGCAGGTGAACGGCTGGCGTGGCAACACCTCGCTCGAGAAGCGCATCGAATATGACCTCTACTACATCGAGAACTGGTCCGTGACGCTCGACCTCAAGATCATGTGGCTGACGCTCTTTCGCGGCCTGTTCCAGCGCGGAATCGCATATTGAGAGTCGTCGTCACGGGCGCAGCGGGGTTTCTCGGGTCGCATCTCTGCGACACGCTGCTGGACCGAGGGCACACGGTCGTCGGTATCGACAGTCTGCTGACAGGCGACCTCGCCAACATCGAGCACCTCCGCGGGCGTGCGTTCGAGTTCATCCGTCACGACATCACTCGCTACATCGATGTCGACGGCCCGGTGGACGTCATCCTCCACTGGGCCAGTCCGGCCAGCCCCATCGACTACCTCGAGCTCCCAATCCAGACGCTCAAAGTCGGCTCCCTCGGCACGCACAACGCCCTGGGCCTCGCCCTGGCCAAACGGGCGCGCTTCGTGCTCGCGTCGACGTCTGAGGTGTACGGCGATCCTCTTCAGCATCCGCAAACAGAGACGTACTGGGGCAACGTCAACCCGATCGGCCCCCGCGGCGTCTACGATGAAGCGAAACGGTTCGCCGAAGCCATCACGTTCGCGTACCACCGGCATCACGGCCTGGACACGAGGATCGTCCGGATCTTCAACACCTACGGTCCGCGCATGCGCTTGCGCGACGGCCGCGCGGTCCCGGCATTCATGTCGCAGGCGCTGCGCGACGAGGACGTGACGGTGTTCGGTGACGGCCATCAGACGCGGAGCTTCTGTTATGTCAGCGACCTGGTCGATGGCGTGCTGCGACTGATGGACTCCAGTGTCCATGACCCCGTCAACATCGGCAACCCGCACGAGGTCACGATCGAGGAGATCGCCCGCACGATCATCAGGCTGGTCGGTTCACGCAGCACGATCGTGTACCGTCCCCTTCCCGTGGACGATCCGAAGCAGCGCCAGCCGGACATCACGCGGGCGCGAACCTTGCTCGGATGGGAACCGACGGTGGGCCTCGAAGAAGGCCTCCTCACGACGGTCGATTACTTCAAACGGAAACTCGGCCCTTGACGCATCGTTTACCTCCACGTGCCACAGAGACACCGAGACACAGAGGAACTTCCCTCTATCTAACTCCGTGTCTCCGTGACTCTGTGGCCTGTCGAAGTAAGAAGGTGTCGAGCGGGATCTACATCGCCTCCGGTTCGTTGATCAGGCGACGCAGCTTGAGAAAGTAATCGATTCCGGAGACCAGCGTCACGCCGAGCGCGGTCCACACGAACAGGTCGACAATCAGCGCCTGCTCGCCACGGAAGTTGTAGTACATGACCACCACACTCGTGACGATGTAGGTCGCCGTGGCGAGCTTGCCCCAGAGTGAGGGCGTGAACGTGCGCGGGCCGATCGCCAGGTTGATGATGGCCACTACGGCGACGATGAGGATGTCGCGGCTGATGACGAAGACGGTCAGCCAGAGCGGGAGATGATTCGTGAGGGGAACGTCCGGCAGCGTCAGCACGATGAACGTGGTGACCAGGAGCAGCTTGTCCGCCATTGGATCCAGCCAGGCTCCGAGACTCGTGCGCTGACCAGCGCGCCTTGCGATCAGCCCATCCAGCGCGTCCGTGATCCCTGCCGTCAGGAACGTGACGAGCGCCCAGCCGAGGTAGCCGTAGACCACCAGCAGGACGAACACCGGGATCAGCATGATCCGGAGAATCGTGAGCTGGTTCGCGACGGTGAGGTTGCCCACGGCGGCTCAGCGCCCGGCGCCGGCAAAGCCCTGCAGCCGAGCGACCACCTCCGTGGCTTCGGCGCCCGAGACCGGCCGCCCCACCTCGAACCGGCCGTCTGCGGCGAGCGGTATCACTCCGGACGCAACAGCCACCGACGCAGCCGGATAGCTGAGGTGCCCGGCTGACATGTCGGCGATAGGGGGTCGTGCCGTCAAGTGCGGCCGCAATTCCGGCCGGCTCGCCGCCAGCAGCGCGACGAGGCGACTGACGGCGCCGGCGAGATCGGCGCGGGTGATGACACTGCCAGGCTGGAATGTGTGGTTCGCGAACGGCTCGATCACGCCCGCGCGGGCGACGGAGGTGATCCACGAGGCCGCCCAGTGTCCGGTTACGTCGGTCACCACGACCTCTCGTGCTGCCGCCAGCCGCAGGACCTCTTCGAGACGCACGCCGATGAGGGCCGCCAGGTCACCCCGCGCAATCTGCGGAGACGCCGGAATCGCCCGGAACTCGGCCGGAAGCTGGGCGTCGCGCGTTCGTTCTGCAATCGACGCCAGCCGTGCGCTCAGATCGGCGCTCGGGTCGATGTCCGCCGCCCGCCGGTATGCGCTCTCAGCGCCCGCAACGTCCTGCCGCCCCTCGAGCAGTTCTCCAATCTGAATCAGTGACGCGGCGTCCGCCGGATCGAGATCCGCGGCGCGTCGGAAGTGACGCAATGCCGAGTCGACATTTCGTTGCCGTCGCGCGACGAGGCCGATCTCACGGGACAGAAAGGCGCTGTCCGGCGATATCGCAAGTGCCCGTTCGTACGCCGTCGCGGCCTCGTCCAATCTCGCCGCGGCACCGGCCGTCCGCGCCGTTTCTATCAGGTCCTGCAGACTGCGGAAGCGCAGGACGTCAACCCTGCGACGCACCTCAGTCAGTGACGGATCGACAACGAGTGCCGCTTCAAGCGTCTCGAGCGCCGCCGCATCCCGCTTCAGGGCGAGCAGCGTCTGACTGCGGCCCACGAGCGCCGGAAGGTACGCTGGCGCCGCCCGCAGCGCCCCGTCGAATGCACCAAGCGCCTGGTCGAACGCCTCGCGTGCCAGCGCCACGTACGCGATTCCCGCACGGGCAGGATAGAACGCCGGTGTCTGCTTCAACGCCGCGCCGAACTCCAGGTCGGCATTCGCAAGGTCGTTGTTCTGCAGGTACCGCCACCCGCGGTCGACGCGAGCGGCGTCGGCCGCGCTCCCGAGTCCCTGCGGGACGCCAGGGTACATGAACTCGGAAAAGGCCGGGGACGTCGGGACCGGCGGCGGAGCGGGGGTCCGGGTGGCGCAGGCCGCAACCATACAGGCTGTTACCACTCCCAGGGCAAGCCGCTCAGCTCGCATCGGCGTGTTCTCCGGGTCTGTCGGGTGTCGTCAGCCGCGCAATGTAGCGTCGCGGCACGTCCGCCTCGATCACGACGCGTCCGTTGGTGGTGATGTGGCTGACGACGCGCGCCACGCGATAGAGTCGCCCAATCTGTTCACGGTCGAACGCGTTCGCACTGTCAAAGGTAATAGTAATGCGCCGCGTATCAAGCGCGAGGCGGGAGGCAATCATTTGCACAAGCTCGTCAATCCCCTCTCCCGTACGAGCCGAAATCAGTGCCGCGGCGGGATCGCGGTCAACGAGACGGCGACGCTCATCAGCAGTCATGGTATCGACCTTGTTGTACACGTCGAGTAGTGGCACATCCCCTGCGTCCACTTCCTCCAGGACCTTCCGAACGGCGGCAACGTGCCGGTCACGCTCCGATGCCCCCGCGTCGATGATGTGCAGCGCCAGATCCGCTTCGGCAACCTCCTCGAGCGTGGCGCGAAACGCCGCAACGAGCGCGTGCGGCAGTCGATCGATGAAGCCAACCGTGTCCGACACGAGCAGCGCACGCCGGTCAGGGAGACGAACCCGGCGAATCAGCGGATCCAACGTGACGAAAAGGGCATCGGAGGCCGCTGCCCGCTCGTGCGTCATCCTGTTGAACAGCGTGGTCTTGCCGGCATTGGTGTACCCGACGAGGGCAACGGTCGGGATGGACTGCTTCTGACGCCGATCGCGAAGTTGGGTACGGCGCTGACGTACCTGATCGATCTCACGCTGAATCGACTGGATGCGGGCACGGATGCGCCGGCGGTCGCTCTCGAGCTTCGTCTCACCGGGGCCGCGCGTACCGATGCCGCCGCCAAGCCGCGACAGCGCCGTTCCGGCACCTACGAGACGAGGCAGCAGATACTTGAGCTGCGCAAGTTCCACCTGCCATTTCCCTTCACGGGTCCGGGCACGCCTCGCGAAGATGTCGAGAATGAGCTGCGTACGATCCAGGACCTTGCGTTCGAGCCTTTCCTCGAGGTGTCGCAGCTGGGCCGGCGTCAGCTCGTTGTCGAAGACGACCAGGTCGACGCCGGCCTCCGCGCAGGCGGCCGCAAGCGTCGCGACCTTGCCCCCGCCAATAAAGGTCGCCGGATCCGGCCTCGACCTTTCCTGCATCACCCGGAGCACGACAACAGCCCCCGCCGCGTTGGCCAGGTCCGCCAGCTCGGCCAGCGACCGATCGGCGTCGACGCGTCGACCCGCGCCTGTGACCAGACCGACGAGCGCGGCGCGTTCAGGCTTCAATGGAGACACTGACTACAATAGCACCACGACCGTGGCGCCTCGACGACGCAGACGAAAGACGACTGTCAAGCCTCGCGCTCCACTGCCGCGCCAGACCGGCGGCGTGCACGAGGACAAGACGAAGCGTCCATGGCGGCGCCGGAAGCACAAGGGACGACTCCAAGACCCAGAACCATGAACTCTCGTTCACACTTCTCGGTTCTCGCTTCTCTGTTCGTGTTCACATTCGGTTCTCGGTTCTCGGTTCTTGGTTCGGGGTTCGGGGTTCGGGGTTCGCGGTGCTCAGCCGCGTGATGCGATAAAATCCCGCACCGACTCACATGGCGCTCGAATCCGGCACACAGCTGGGCCCGTACCGCATCGTCTCGGCGCTCGGTGCCGGGGGGATGGGCGTCGTCTATAGGGCTGAGGACACCCGGCTGGGCCGCTTCGTGGCGCTGAAGCTGCTGCCGGACACCATCAGCCGTGACGCCGCGGCGGTCGAGCGGTTCCGACGTGAGGCCCGGGCCGCCGCGGCACTCAATCACCCGAACATCTGCACGATCTACGACATCGGCGAGGACGCCGGGCGACACTATCTCGCCATGGAACTGCTCGAGGGTCAGACGTTGCGCGACCATCTCGACGCGCGCCCGTCTAAGCTTGCCGCGCTGCTCGAGATCGCCACCGCCGTCGCCGATGCGCTCGACGCTGCGCATCGCGCCGGTATCGTGCATCGTGATATCAAGCCGGCTAACATCTTCATCACCACGCGTGAGCAGCCGAAGATCCTCGACTTCGGGCTTGCGAAGGTCCGCGCCGAGGCAGCCCCGGTCTACTCGGCCATGCCGACAGTGGAAGCCCTGGTGGCGCACCTGACGAGCCCGGGAACGGCGCTCGGCACCGTCGCCTACATGTCGCCCGAGCAGGCGCGGGGCGAGGACGTCGATACCCGCGCCGACCTGTTCTCCTTCGGCGTCGTACTGCACGAGATGGCCACCGGCCTGCCCGCGTTTCCGGGCAACACCAGCGCGGTCATTTTCGAGGCGATTCTCAATCGCGCTCCAGCCGCCCTCGACCGGATGCGCCCGGAGCTGGCCCGCATCATCGCGAAGGCGCTCGAGAAAGACGCCAGACTGCGGTATCAAAGCGCCGCAGACCTGCGGTCCGATCTGATCCGGCTGAGGCGCGACAGCGAGTCGGGAGGTGTCGTCGCGGCAAAAGCAGTGCCGCGCCAGGTGCGCGGCCGGAAGGGGATCGAATCCGTTGCCGTCCTGCCGCTGGTGAACGCCAGTGGCGATCCCGATGCCGAGTATCTGAGCGAAGGCATCGCCGAGAGCCTCATCAACAACTTGTCGCTGCTTCAGCGGCTCCGGGTCGCACAACCGCAAAAATCATTTCGCTACAAGGGTGCTGATACCGACCTGCAGCGGGCCGCCAGAGAGCTCAACGTGGAGGCAATCCTGACCGGCAGGATCGTCCTCCACGGCGACACGCTCGTCGTGAGGATGAACCTCGTGGACATCGAGAAGGATGCCCAACTCTGGGGACAACAGTTCGCCAAGAAGATGTCGGACATCTTCGTGCTACAGGACGAGATCGCGAATGAAGTACTGCAGGCGCTGAAATTGACGTTGGCGGCCGAGCCGAAGAAGCGTGCAACGAGGCAGACGAAGAACTCCGAGGCGTATCACCTGTACCTCAAGGGGCGATTCCACTGGGCCAGGCGCACGCCGCCGAGCTTTCAGAGAGCCCTCGTGTTCTATCAGCAGGCCATCGAGCAGGACCCTGCCTACGCCCTAGCCTACGCCGGCATTGCCGATTGCTACGCTCTTCTGGGATTTACCGCGTACGGGACGATGAGCCCGAGGGAAGCCTTCCCTCGGGCCAAGGCCGCCGTACAGAAAGCACTCGGGTTCGACGACTCACTGGGCGAGGCGTACGCATCCCTGGGCCTGTGCGCCTTTTGGTACGACTGGGACTGGCCGGCCGCCGAGCGCGCGTTTCGCCGGGCGCTCGAGCTCGTCCCGGACAATGTCCCTGCGCTCGGCCCGTACTCGCAGGTGCTGGCCATCGTCGGACGCTCGGAAGAAGCGATTCAAACGGCGGAGCGGGCCACGAAAATCGACCCTCTGTCAGTCATCGCTGCCGGCAATTTGAGCTACGTCCTGTACCAGACGCGTCGGTACGACGAAGCCATTGCCGCCGCCAGAAAGGCGTTCGAGCTCGATCCCGGCTACCCGCCGGCACACATCTACCTCGGCCTTGCTTACGCGGCCAAGAGAGAACATGGAGAGGCGACCGAGGTTTTCGAAAAAGGCGCTGCGATGACACACCATCCGCATTGGACGGCAATGGTCGGGTGGATGTACGGCTCGGCTGGTCGCCGAGACGACGCCGCTCGTGTGCTCGCCGACTTGGAGGAACTCGCCAAGCACACGTACG
The DNA here is from genome assembly GCA_050742335.1 of Vicinamibacterales bacterium. Taxonomy (GTDB): domain Bacteria; phylum Acidobacteriota; class Vicinamibacteria; order Vicinamibacterales; family UBA2999; genus DATCJA01. The sequence continues at coordinate 11,283 of JBOGIR010000058.1, forward strand.
TCTCTCCGATGTCCCTCTCCGCCGTGTATCAAGGTATGGGTGATCTCGCGAACTGGAGGCGAATGATGGAGGCGTGCCTGGAAGAGCGAAACGGTTTGCTCCCCTACCTGGACGCGCCGTGGAACGACGTCGCGCGGCAGGATCCATACTTCCAGGAGCTCCGCCGCAAGGTTGGCTTGCCCGAACCTCGCACGGCATCCGGCTGAAGCCGGACATGCGCAGGCTGAAGTCTGCGCGCTACACACGGCCGATGACACACCGCCGACGACGGCCGATGTACCATCGCACCTGTAGAGCGCACGCTTCAGCGTGCGCGGAGTGTTGCTCGTTCAGCTCTCTTCCACCGCCGGCGCCGACTCGGGCGGCGGATTCCGTTCCACCATCACCCGCCGCACGACAATCGCCAGAATCGCGAGCACCACGACCCCGGCGACGAAGACCCCCCGGAGGGTACGCGCGCCAAGCAGGCCGCTCAGCACCGGGCTCAGCGCCACGCCGATGAGCGAGGCGCTGGTGAGAAAGCCGAACGCCGTGGCGTGCACCTCGCGCGGAATGACCGCCCCGCCTGCCGTGAATGCCGTCGTGATCGACGTGCCGATGCACAAGCCCACCACCGCCATGGAGCCCGCCAACAGCCAGAGTGCGGTCGACACGATGAAGACCGTGAGCGCACAGGCCGCCACGACCACCGCCCACGCAATGACCATCCGTGGCGAGTGGCGCCTCAGCAGCCGGCTGGAGAGCTGATTGCCGAGCGCGGCGGTCAACGCCAACACGGAAAAGAGCACGCCGGCAATCAGCGGAACCTCTGTCGGCGCGTACCCGATCTCCCCGAGGTAGAGCGGCAGCACCGGGCCGAAACTGCGGTCGACGAGCTGCAGCCCGAACAGCAGCAGCATCACCAGCAGAAAGTTCTCGAACGCCAGAATCGAGGCGAACGGCGTCGGTGGGCGGCCTTCGACCGTTCTGGGCGCTCGAGGAGGGTCGCGGTACAGCGTGGTCAGCAGGACGAAGGCGACGCCATAGAAGCCGGCGGCCACGAAGAACGAGTTCCGCAACCCGAAGACCGGCGCGAGCATCCCCCCGATGACGGGACCGATGGCCGGCCCCATCCGCTGGGCGGTCTGCACGGTGCCGATGGCCACCGCCATCTTCTCGCGCGGCGCCGAGAGCGCCGCCATCGACAGCGTGAGCGGTCCATAACCCGCGAAAAATCCCTGAATGGCTCGCAGGGCAAGCAGATGCCACGCCTGCGTGGCGTACGCCATCGCCGTCATCACCGCGATGAAACTGATGAGCGAGCGCTGAACCAGGAGCTTGTTGCCGAAGCGGTCGCCCACCCTCCCCCAGAGTGGCGCCGTCAGAGCCGCAATGGCCGGCGAGGCGCCGAGCGTCACGCCGGTCCAGAGCGCGATCTCGCCAACATCGGTGACCCCAAGCTCTCTGATGTAGAGCGGCAGAAACGGCATCACCAGCGTGAAGCCGGTGAACCCGACGAACGCGGCCGCGGTGACAGCCGCCTGATTACGCTTCCAGGAGTGCACCCGCGAACTCAGAACCGGATCTTGACATCTTTTGCCGGGTTCACCTGGATGCTGTCGATGAACCGGATCTGGTGCTGGTGGGTCTGCATGATGAGTGAGGTGGTGCGCGTGCCGTCGCCAAAAAACCGTACGCCGCGCATCAGCGCGCCGTCGGTGACGCCGGTGGCCGCAAAGATGACCCGCTCCCCCGACGCTAGGTCTTTCGCGCGGTACACCTTCCCGAGGTCGGCAATACCCATCGCCCGGCACCGCTCTGCGTCCTCAGGTTTGTTGACGACCAGGCGCGCGTAGATCTCACCGTTCAGACACCGCATGGCTGCCGCCGTCAGCACGCCTTCGGGCGCGCCGCCGATTCCCATCACTGCGTGCACACCGCTCCCCACGACAGCCGCCGCGATCCCGGCCGAGAGGTCGCCGTCGCCAATCAATCGGATGCGGGCACCCGTTGCGCGGATCTCCTCGATGAGATCCTTGTGGCGTGGACGATCGAGGACGATCACGACGAGATCCTCGACGCGGCGGCCGAGGGCCTGCGCGATGGCGCGCAGGTTGAACCGGACCGGTGCGTCGAGATCGACCACATCCTTCGAGCTCGGTCCGACGACCAGCTTCTCCATGTAGATGTCCGGCGCATGCAGCAATCCGCCCTTCTCCGACGCCGCCAGGACAGCCAGCGCATTGGGGGATCCGGTCGCGCACAGGTTCGTCCCCTCGAGGGGATCCACGGCGATGTCGACCTCCGGATACCTACCACCGTTGCCGTCTCGGTGCGCCTGGCCGACCTTTTCGCCGATGTAGAGCATCGGCGCCTCGTCACGTTCGCCCTCGCCAATCACGATCGTGCCGTCGATGGGCACCGAGTCGAGCTCGCGTCTCATCGCCTCGACGGCGACGTGATCGGACTTGTGACGGTCGCCCTGACCCATCGTCTGGGCGCAGGCGATGGCCGCCTGCTCCACCACCCGCAGGAAGTCGAGCGACAGATCGAGATCCATGAATCTGCGGCCTGTCGTCTCGGCGATGCCCACATCCTGTTGGTGGATCGTCCGCATGATCGTCATAGGGCTCTCCTCCCGTCACACGTCACAAGCCGGGCGGGCCCTGACCCTTCGACACGCGCAGGGTCATCCCGAGCACGTCGAGGGGTGAAGGGCCCGCCCGGCGGTCAACGGTTGTAGGCCGGCAGCGGACAGCGCGCCGGCCGGTCCGTACGGTACCCGAGCAGATAGTCCGCCTGCATGATCTTGTGGATCTCGCGCGTCCCCTCGTAAATCACGGCGCCCTTGCAGTTGCGATAGAAGCGTCCGACCGGATACTCGTCTGAATAGCCGTTGGCGCCGTGAATCTGCACGGCATCGCCGGCGGCCCGTTCGGAGGCTGACGTGGCAAACCACTTGGCCAGCCCCGTCTCCTTCGTATTGCGCCGGCCGACGTTCTTCAGCCAGCCGGCTCGCAGCCACAGCAGGCGCGCCGCCTCGTAGTCGGACTCCATCTGCGCGATCATTTCCTTCACGAGCTGGTGCGAACCAATCTCCACGCCGAACGTCTTGCGCGCTCGTGCGTACTTGACACTTGCATCGCGACACGCGCGGATGAGACCGGTGGCGCCGGCTGCCACGGTGTAGCGTCCCTGATCGAGCGCGAACATGGCGATCTTGAAGCCCTCGCCTTCGCGGCCGACCAGATTCTCCTGCGGCACCTCGACCTCGTCCATCTTGAAGAAGCCGGTGTTGCCGGCGAGGATGCCCCACTTTTCCTGAATTGTCCCGCTCGAAAAGCCTCCGAACGTGCGCTCTACGATGAACGCGCTGATGCCGGAGGGATCGCGGTCCCTCTTTTTGTCGAGATCGGTCCAGGCGAATACGAGGAAGTTGTCGGCCACGTCCGCCAGCGAGATCCACATTTTTTCGCCTGTCACGATGTAGCGGTCGCCGCGCTTGATCGCGACCGTCTGTATGCCGCGTGCGTCGCTGCCCGCCGACGGCTCCGTCAGGCCGTACGACGCAATCTTCGTGCCTTGCGCCTGCGGAACGAGGTACCGCCGCCTCTGGTCCTCAGTGCCCCAGGAAAGCAGCGTGAGGCAATTCAGACCCGCATGGACGGACATGATGACGCGAAGCGACGTATCGACATATTCGAGCTCTTCGCTCGCGACGCCGAGGGCGATGTAGTCCATGCCGGCACCGCCGTACTCTACCGGTATCGACATGCCGAGCAGTCCAAGCGACGCCATCTGCGTGAGAATCCCGCGATCGAAGCGGTGCGCTCGATCGAGGTCGTGGATGCGCGGCGCGACTTCTCTGTCCGCCCACTCCCGCACCGACTGCTCGAGGAGGCGGTGCTCCTCGGTCAAGTCAAAACTGACCATTCGGCCCAACGTACCACATTGTCAGTGCCTGGTGCTTAGTCCGTTATGCGGCTCGAAACGCGAATTTTGTACTCGTTGCCGTCGGCAGCCGCATAACGGACTACGGCGCGCGGCGCGCGCCAAGCAGACACAGCCCTAACCAGCCGAGGGGCGCTGCGGGGATATCAAGGGGCAGAGCCCCTTGGCTGGTTAGTGCTCCGTGCCCAAGGCACTGACTAGGTTTTCGAGATCGTGATCCGCGCCCCGCGGCCGAGCGCCAGCCGCTCCGCGGCACTTCCTCCGTTCAGGGCGATTTCGAGATGCTCCGAGCTCCCGAACAGGGCGCACAGCGTGCCGGGCTCGACATCCGCGTATGCGCCGACGACCTTGGCGACGACCTCCGGACCCGCGACGATCTCAATGGGATCACCCCCTGCAAAACCCTCGAAGGTCCGGCGGTTCAGATTCGTGACCAAGTTGCCAAACCGATCGACTCGAAGCACCTCCGCAATTACCTGCGAGCGATCCACGGTCGGCTCCGGCACGTGCAGCGACTGCCATGCCGTGAGCGTGCGTCCGAAGGCGGTCAAGCCGATGCCCTTGGCGAGCCACGCCGCCGCCGGCGCAAAGCGATCACGCCCCTCGAACGTCCGGCTGAGGGTGGGTCGCGCGTACCGGCGCTCGGTCAACTCGACCACTCGCTTGGGTGGCGTCTCCTCGAACACGAGCGTCAGGACGCCGTTATCGGGCGCCACGAATCGGTACCCGCCGGCCTCAGCGGCAATCGGACGCCGCGTCGATCCGACGCCAGGGTCGATGACAACCAGAAAGACGGTCCCCGAGGGAAAGTACTTGTAGGCGGCCGCCAGCTCCAGCGCCCCGCCGAGCACGTCGTGCGGTGAGATCTCGTGTGTGATGTCGACGCACGCCGCCTCCGGACAGATGCCGAGCAGGACACCCTTCACGGTGCCCGCGTAATGGTCTTTTGTTCCAAAATCGGTCAACAGTGCGATGACGGGTCGCGCCATCAGCCGCCGGGTCAGCGGGTTGCGGGAAGCGCCGCCGTCGCCTGGGCGGCTGCCGGCTTGCGGAACAGGACTTCGCGCAGATTGTTCTTGAGCAGGATACTCTCGATAATGCGAAGCGGGTCGAGCAGCCGCTGAACGTCCCGATTGAGCAACGGGCGCTGCTTGGCCCGTGCCCCAGCGTACGGCCGGTATTGGAGATGTGTCCTGTCCACGACCACATGTTTCGTGTACATGGGCCGGGGGGCGGAGCGCGGGTCGGCGGTGCTGAAAAATGCCAGCAGCACACCGCCCGGTCGAAGCACGCGTTTCAGTTGTTGCGCCAGACGTTCGGCTGGAAGGCGATCGAGGAAATCGAAAATATCCCAGCAGAGAATGCCGTCGATCGTCTCGGGCTCGTACGGAAAGCGGCTATCGAAAAAGGCCGGAAGCGCGTCCAGCTTTCCTTCTATCACATGGCGATCGATGTCCGTCGGCAGATCCACGAGATGGATCTTGCAGCCGACTTGCTCCCGGAAGAACGTGACATTGGAGCCGACGACCGGGCCGAGGTCCAGGAGCACCGGTTCAGAGCGGCCGCTCAGACCCGCGAGGAACCTGTCCAGCACTTTGGTGAGCTGGACGGGGCCGTCAGCACCGCGCTCATCCTTGTGACGCCGGCCAAAGAGGTCGGAGAGAGCCACCTGCGATGTATGACGTGCGGATTGGACCGCTATACGGCCTCTAATGAGAATCTGTACCCGCTGCGCGGCGTTGGTGGACGCCGTATAGCGGTCCAACGCGCGCGGAGCGCGCCAACAGATGCTGTCAACCAGTCATGGGCTCTACGGGACATCAAGGGCAGGGCCCGTGACTGGTTGCGATTGGCGACGAGCGATCGCCGACTCGTGGTCGCCGCCCGCGGCAAGTCACGAGCCCTCAATCACCAATCGCCAATCACCAACGCCAACCTACCGCGCGGCCGGCTGCGCGACCTGTACCGCCGGGGGCTGCGGCGCCACCGCCGCGATGGACCGCTGCTTCTCGGCCTGCGGCTGCGCTCCCGCTGGCACCGCGCGGCGCTGCATATCGACGCTGCCGCGGAAGTGCGCGCCGTCGGCAATCGCCACACGTGGCGCGATGATATCGCCATCGACCGAGCCGCCGTCGCGGATTTCGACTTTGTCGCTGGCCGTCACGTTGCCGTTGACCTCGCCCAACACGATGAGCGCCTTGGCGAATACCTGCGCCTTGATCTTGCCGTTCGGTCCGATCGTCAGCACGTGGTCCTTCAGCTCGATCTTCCCTTCGACCTGCCCCTCGATCGTCAGGTCCTCGCTGCCATTCAGTTCACCCTTGATCACCACGGACTTTCCAATATTCACGACGTCCCTCCCGGTCTGCTGCCGCGGCTCAGGATGCGATGCCGACGAACTGGATTGAGTGCTCTGGACGGCTGGCCCGGTCGGGGTGACCTGACCGCTGGCCGGTTTCACCGCTTCATCACGCTTCCACATCTGCGTCCTCCGCCCCGATAAAAGGCTCATTAGCGGCTCGTCGCGATCCAAAAAGGCGGACGGCCTGAGGAAGAGCCCACAGAGTATATCGGCGCGGCGAAATTCTTGTCTAGGGCCGTCTGGGGCCCCCTTCATTGGCTGGGACGTAGCGCGGATGCTACGATGCCGAGGGGGGGGTTCCCTGTGCACCGGATCTATCTCGATCACAACGCGACGACACCTGTCCAGCCTGCCGTGTTCGACGCCATGGCGGCTGCGCTGCGGGAGGACTTTGGCAACCCGTCGAGCGTGCACCACTTCGGCCAGCGGGCCAAGGCCGCCGTCGACCAGGCCAGGAGCGCCGTGGCGGCCCTCATCGGCGGCGATCCGTCCGAGATCGTATTCACCAGTGGGGGCACCGAGAGCGACAATTTCGCGGTTCGCGGCGTCGCCGAGGCGCTCGAACGCACCGGCCGGCGGCACCTGATCGCCACGGCCATCGAACACGAGGCTGTGCTGAACACGCTGAAAGCGCTCGCCAGGCGTGGCTGGGAGACGTCGCTTCTGCCGGTCGACGCAACGGGAATCGTCTCGACGGCGGCGCTGGCCGAGGCCCTCACGGACAAGACCGCGCTCGTGTCCGTGATGCACGCGAACAACGAGATTGGCACGATTCAGCCGGTCGCGGACATGGCGCGACTGGCGCATGCGCGGGGCGCGCTCTTCCACACCGACGCGGTGCAGTCGGCCGGAAAGATTGGCGTGGACGTCAGGCAGCTGGAAGCGGACCTCCTGTCGATGTCGGCCCACAAGTTCTACGGACCGAAGGGGGTGGGGGCCCTGTGGATGCGGCGGGGACTCCGGCTGCTCCCCACCGTGACCGGCGGCAAGCAGGAGCGGAGTCGCCGCGCCGGCACCGAGAACGTCGCCGGCATCGTGGGCATGGGCGTCGCGGCTACGCTCGCCCGCGCGAAGATGGAACAGGAAGCGGGGCGCATCTCTGCGCTGCGCGACCGGCTGGAAGACGGAGTGCTGCGCGCGGTGCCGGGCACGATCGTAAACGGAGCACCAATCCCCAGGGTGCCCAATACGACCAATATCAGCTTCGACCGCGTCGAGGCCGAGTCGCTCCTCATCGCGCTCGACCTCGAAGGGGTCGCAGTGTCAACGGGGTCGGCCTGTTCGTCGGGAACGCTCGAGCCGTCGCACGTCCTCAAGGCGATGGGATTTCCACCGCACCGGACGCAGAACTCGATCCGCTTCAGCCTCGGCGCCGCAAACACGGAGGCAGACATCGACCGGGTCGTGGCGATTCTGCCGGGGATTGTCGAAAAGCTGCGGAGCCTGACGCGGGTGCCCGCGCGGGCCTGAACGACCGGAACGATCTGTATGCGCATCGTCGTTGCAATGTCAGGAGGCGTCGACTCATCGGTTGCGGCGGCCTTGCTCGCGCAGCAGGGTCATGACGTCATCGGCCTGTCGATGCAGCTCTACGATCAGCGCGGCAGCGAATCATTCGGAAGCTGTTGTACGCTGGACGATCTGCACGACGCGCGGCGCGTGGCGGCGACCATCGGCATTCCCCATTACATCGTGAATTTCGAGCGGCAGTTCCACGACACGGTCATTTCCAATTTCGTGCGCGAATACGCCGCAGGCCGGACGCCGCTTCCGTGCGCCCACTGCAACAGCGACCTGAAGTTCTCGACCCTCCTGGACCGGGCGCGTGGGCTCGGCGCCGAGCAGGTGGCCACCGGACACTACGCGCGCGTCGAGCGCACGCCGCACGGTCGCTGGGTGCTGAAGCGCGGCGCTGACGCCGACAAGGACCAGTCGTACTTCCTGTTCCCACTGACACAGGAGCAGCTCGCGCGAGCGAGCTTTCCGGTTGGCCTGCTCTCGAAGGCCGAGGTGCGCGCCGAGGCGCGGCGGCTCGGCCTGCAGGTTGCGGAGAAGCCGGACAGCCAGGAGATCTGCTTCGTGCCTGGCGGCGACTATGCGTCACTCGTGGCGCGGCATGAGCCTGCCGTTGCGCGTAGAGGCCCGATCGTCGATCAGGATGGGCGCGTACTCGGCACACATGGTGGCGTTCACCGCTTCACCGTCGGGCAGCGGAGGGGCCTCGGCGTGTCGACGCCCGTCCCTCTGTACGTGCTTGAGATCGAGGCGGAGTCGGGAACGGTCACCGTCGGGCCCCGAGCGGCGCTCGAGCAGACGGCCCTCAGCGCGTCCGGTGTCAACTGGATTGCCGTCGATGCGCCGGCGGCGTGGCTTCCCCTATCGGCCCAGATTCGTCATCGCCATCGTGCCGCTGCAGGCCGGGTTCGCGCGCTCGGGTCGGGTCGCGCCGAGTTCGTCTTCGATGAGCCGCAGCCGGCGATCACGCCCGGCCAGGCGGTGGTCTTCTACGATGGCGAGGTCGTCGTCGGAGGCGGCTGGATTGACGCAGGCCGCTGAACATCCTTCCACAAACTCAGCCGATGGCAGTCGGGTTGCTACGGTCGCACGTATGACTCGACTTTTCCAGCTCATCTGCATCGTTGCTGTACTCGCCTGGAACGTTTTACCCGCTGCGGCACAGACCCCCGACGTCGGGACGGTCGGCGCGGGCGTCGATATCGGCGCGCTCTTCCCGGACGACGCGTTCGAGAACGCCTTCACGCTCGACGGCTTCGGCGAACTGTATGTCACGCCCCGGATCAGCGTTCGCGGCATGCTGGCCTGGACCAGTCCCGGCGTCAACGGCCGCACCGAGGATCACTTCCGCCAGTTCAAGCTCCTGTTCAACGGCATTTACAACTGGGACATGGGCGTGTGGCATCCGTTCGTGTCAGGTGGCGCGGGGGCCTATTTCGTGCGGCTGCTTCTGGACGGCCGACCCGATCCGGAGGGGGAAACGCGCGGTGGACTCAACTTCAGCGGCGGTGTCGAGTACTTCGCCACCGAGTTGACGACGATACGGAGCGAAATCCGGTGGGATGTGGTGAGCGACCCCCCGGGGTTGCCGGACGCGACCGCCTTGACGATCACATTCGGGGTGAAGCGCTACTTTTAGGGCGAGGTTGCCGACCGCCCGCGTCCACCCTACGTGGCAACCTGCTGCGTCTCATTGAGATGCCGGGGAACGTTGTCGAGGTAGCGCTCAGCGTCCATAGCGGCCATGCAGCCTGATCCGGCGGCCGTCACCGCCTGACGATAGACATGGTCCTGCACGTCACCTGCAGCGAACACGCCTGGCACGCTGGTGCGCGTTCCGTCGTGTGTGACGATGTAGCCGTTGGCATCGAGCGCAAGTTGACCGGTGAAGAGCGACGTGTTCGGCGTGTGGCCGATCGCAATGAACACGCCGTCGACCGCCAGCTTGCGCAGGGCGCCCGTCTTCAGGTTGCGGACGACGATGCCAGTGACCTCGCCCCTTTGGACGTCGGCGATATCGGCGACTTCGGAATCCCAGACGAAGTCGATTTTCGGATTGGCAAACGCCTTGTCCTGCATGATCTTCGAGGCGCGCAGCGAGTCGCGCCGATGGACGACGGTGACCTGTGACGCGAACTTCGTGAGGTAGATCGCCTCCTCCATCGCGGAATCGCCCCCACCGACGACCGCAATCGGCCTGCCACGGAAGAAGTAGCCGTCGCACGTCGCGCAGGTCGACACTCCATGGCCAGACAGCTTGCGGTCGGCCCCGATCTCCAGCCAGCGCGCCGACGCGCCCGTCGCAATGATGAGGGCATCGGTGGTGACGGGCGCTCTGTCGCTCAGTGTGAGCGTGAAGGGCTGATCCCGGACATCGACCGAGACTACGTTGCCGGCCAGGACGCCGGTTCCAAACCGCTCCGCCTGCGCCCGCATCTCGTTCATCAAGTCCGGGCCCATGATGCCGTCACGGTACCCGGGCCAGTTCTCGACCATCGTCGTCAGCATCAGCTGGCCGCCGGCCTCGAGGCCCTCGATGAGCAACGGTTTCAGATTCGCGCGGGCCGTGTACAAGGCCGCCGTTAGCCCTGCGGGACCCGAGCCGATGATGACAACCCTTCGATCGGCCATTGGACTCAGAGGTGCTTGTCGATCATGCGGGCGATGTCTTCCTTCGGCGCCAGTCCGACGAGGGTATCTGCGAGCTGCCCGTTCTTGAACAGCAGCAATGTTGGAATGCCTCGAATCATGAAGCGCCCCGGCACGTTCGGGTTCTCATCGACGTTCAGTTTGCCGACCGTGGCGCGGCCGTCGTACTGTCCCGCGAGTTCCTCCACGATGGGCGCAATCCGGCGGCACGGGCCGCACCATTCGGCCCAGAAGTCCACGAGCACGACGCCGTTCTTGATTTCCTGGTCGAAATTGCTGTCGGTCAGCGTTCTCAGCTTGTCGGATGCCATCTCACACTCTTTCTGGTCCTCCGGGCCCGCGTCAGGGCACCTGGATCACATACCAATTGTCGCGCGTTCGTAGGCGGCCACGTATTTCCGCGCCGACGTGTCCCACGAAAAGTCCTGCCGCATGCCGGCTGCCTGAATGCGGCGCCAGGCCTGCCGGTCCTCGAACGTGCGCAGGGCGAGCCGCAGCGTCCGCAGAAGCACACTTCCGGAATAGCGCTCAAACGTAAAGCCTGTGCCCTCTCCCGTCGAAGGTTCAAAATTCCGCACCGTGTCATACAGGCCGCCTGTCGCCCGCACCACCGGCACGGTCCCGTACCGAAGGCTGTACATCTGATTGAGCCCGCACGGCTCGAAGCGCGACGGCATCAAGAACAGATCCGCCCCACCCTCGATCCGATGGGCCAACGTCTCGTCAAAGCCGATGCGGGCGGCAATCCGGTCCGGATGCCTCGCCGCCAACACCCGCCACATCTCCTCGTACCGCCTGTCCCCGGTGCCAAGCAGCACGAACGACGCGCCGAGCGTGGGCAGCTCATCGGCAATCTCGGCGATCACATCGAACCCCTTCTGATCGACCAGCCGCGAGACCATCGCCACAAGCGGTCGCCGGCGATCGAGATCCTCGGCCGGCAACCCGAATGCTTTGAGCACCAGCCGCTTCGCGGCGTCTTTTCCATCCAGTTGTGAGGCGTCGTAGGGCACGGGCAGGTATGGGTCGCGAGACGGATCCCATTCATCGTAATCGATCCCGTTCAGGATTCCGATCAGGTCGGCGCGACGGCTCCTCAGGATTCCGTCGAAGCCGAAGCCGTATTCAGACGTCTGGATTTCCTGCGCGTACCGCGGGCTCACCGTTGTGACGAGCCTGCTGAAGACGATCCCGCCCTTCAGCAGACTCACCTTGCCCCAGTATTCGAGTGCGCCCACGTGCATCAGCGTCCGGTCGAGGCCAAGCCGCTCCAGCCAATCGGAGTCGAAGATGCCTTGGTACGCCAGGTTGTGGATGGTGAAAACCGCCGCGGCCCCGCGAAACGCCTCGGCCGATCTGAACGCCCCGGCAAGCAGTACCGGGGCGAGGCTCGCCTGCCAGTCGTGCGCGTGCACGATGCGGTAGCGCTCGCCGGATGAGGCGGCCCACTCGAGGGCGGCACGCGTCAGGAACGCAAATCGTTCCGGATTGTCAGGGAAATCCTCGGTGCCGATCCCGTACAGCTGCTCCCGGTCGTAGTAGGCCGGCTGGTCGACGAACAGCGTTCGAACGCCCCGATCCGCCGTGGCGTACATGTCGGCACTGCCCAACCGACCGCCCAGCGGAACGCTCACGCGTCCGATTCGCTCGCCAACCGTAATACCCCGGTAGCGTGGAATCACCACGTCTACCGAATGCCCGAGTCTGTTCAACGCGCGCGGAAGCGCCCCGAGCACATCGGCAAGCCCGCCCGTCTTGGCAAACGGTGCGGCCTCGGAGGCAACCATCAGGATACGCATTCCTCTCACTCAACTTATCACCGCCCTTCGACAGCCTGGCAGCCCGTGGCAAGAGTCCAGGCCTGGCCACAGAGGCACAGAGAAAACACTTGGAAAAGGCTCCGTGTCTCTGTGTCTCCGTGGCGCCTTGGTGAGCTTCACCACAGCCTTGCTAGCGCTCGTGGCTGGTATGATCGGCCGGGTGCCCGACAGAACAGCTCGACCGTCGCGCCCGGGCCGGTCCGAATCGAGAGAGGTCGCCGAGCTTCGCGCGCTGAAAGAGCGACAGCCCGAGCTTGCCGATGCCGTGGACATGCACCTCGAGCTGCTCGAAGTGCAGCGCCGCATTCAGACCCGCATCCCGCTGCCCTCGTTCGACCTGAGTGATGGGGCGTTCGCCTCTCACCAGGCTGACGCGCGTCCATTGCTCCGCTTTGAAGACATTCCGATCGAGCTCACTGACCTGCGGCTCGCGGTCAGGCAGACCGCCGACATCCTTCGCCGGTTTGGCGCCCTCGATGAGACGGATTACCAGAAGGCCCAGGCGCTGGGTCGTGACCCGTCGCTGGTGTCGGTCCTTGCCGGATGGTACCGGGCCGCTGTCGAACGGCACGTCGCAGCCGCCGTCGCCCGGCCGCCGGCGTCGGTCGCCGGCACCAGCGGCGAGGCCGTCGACCAGGTTCTTGCGCTTGCCGTGCGCCCATTTCTCTCTCGTTGCGCGGAAGTCGTGCAGCAACGGCGCGAGCTGGCGACCTGGCGGCACCCGCACTGTCCTCTCTGCGGTGGTGAGCCGGAACTTGCCGTGATCATGCCAACCGCCGAGCGACACCTTATCTGCGGCCGGTGCGGGCTCCGCTGGAACTTCGAATCTCTTACCTGCCCGTTCTGCGGGAACAGCGACCGATCCCGCATCACGTCGTTTGCGACGCCTGATGGTCGATACCGTGTGTACGCCTGCGACGTCTGTACGCGATACTTGAAAGCGTATGATGGCCGTCGCGCTGCGCGTCCTGTGATGCCGGTGGTCGACAGCGTCGCCACGCTGCCGCTCGATGCGGCCGCGATGCAGAGGGGGTATTCGAGTTAGACCGTTATGCGGCTCCGAGCGAGAACTTAGTACGGCTAGTTGCTCGCGCCCGCGGCCTCGAGGGGCATGCCCCCGACCAGTTCCTGGGCCTTGCTCGCCAGCCAGTTGAACAGGTGCCGGGTTTCCCAGAACCGTCCGGCGTTGGACTTCGCCCCGAGGACGACGACAGCGATCTGCGCTCCGCCTTGCGGCAGACGAAGCAGCGTCGCCAGACAGTAGCCTGCCTTCCGGATGAAGCCGGTCTTGCCGCCAAGCACGTCCACATCACCTTTCATGACGAGCTGGTTGGTGCTGTGAATGGTGATGGTGCGGCGGCCGGCCTGGATGGAGTGATGTGGCTTCTGCATGATCGCCGCGATGCGGTGATCGCTTCCGACATACGTGATGAGCCGCGCCATGTCGTACGCCGTAGACACGTTGTCCGACAGAAGTCCGGACGTGTCCGTATAGTGTGTGTTGGTCAGCCCCAGTTCCGCCGCCTTCTCGTTCATCCGGACGATGAAGCCGTGTGAGCCGTGCGGCGACACACGTGCAAGCGCCCGCGCAGCGGCGTTGTCGGACGCGATCAGCAGCAGATGCAGCAGATCGCTGGTCGTCACTTTGTAGCCGGAGCGCAGATACGTTGTCGAGGCACGGTAGACGTCCGGACGCTGGATGACGACCTCGCGGGTCAGATCAGGATCGTCTTCGAGGAACACCGCCGCCGTCATGATCTTGGTGATGCTCGCGATCGACCGCTGGTCCTGCGCGTTCTCTTCCCACAGGACCTGTCCCGTTTCCGGGCTGTAGATGATGGCGGCCTCGGCGCGCAGGTCGGGGACCGTCGCGCCGCTCTCATCGAGCTTGAACCGTGGCTCCTGCGCCTCGCGCACCGCCAGCGCCGCCGCGGCTCGCCGTGACAGGCGGGTCGATCGTGCACGGCCGACGGAAGCGTTGGCAGTGTACACCATGAGTCGCTGACCGGCCCGAATCGCATTCCCCTCCAGGCCGTTCCACGCCTTGAGCGACGTGACGCTCGCGCCGTAGCGACGCGCAATCGAGGACAGCGTCTCCCCAGGGCGAATGACATGCGTGACCCTGTGGCGCTCAACAGCGACGGCGGAACTCGACACCTGCTCGACTGCAGGAAGTGACAGCGGGGCCTGGAGATCAAGAGGTCCACGCGGGAGGACCGACTGGGCCACTGTCGCGCTCGGCAACCCGCACACGGCCAACGCAATCGCACCCAGCAGTCGTCTTGTTCGGTTGAGCCGGTCGTTGGTCACGAGCAAACCCTTGCGCGACAAGTTGTTACGGAGTGTTTCGGCATTGTAGCAAGATTTCGATAGCGTGCAAGGGCTTTGACACGACCGGGGGTTCCACAGGTACTCTCTGCGTTGCCAGAACAATGCCACCAGAGTCCTCTGACGCGACCCTTCCGCAACTCGCCACGCTGCGAAATGCCGAGTTCGTCGCGCTGAGACGTACCATTTCGGGACGCGGCACCGCCAGGATGGTGATCATGCCGGTGACCTGCGCGATATGGGCAGGCCTGGCGCTCATGCTGGTCCTGTTCGGCCAGCTGCCGGTTGCGGGCCTCCTTCCCTTGGCTGTCCTGGTCGGCGGGTTCGAGGCGATCCACGCTCTGCATGTCGGCGCCGAGCGGATTGGACGGTACCTGCAGGTGTACTACGAAGCCGGACCAGACGGCCCGCAGTGGGAAACGGCCGCCATGACCGTGGGACCGGCGCTCCCGGGCGGCGGCGTCGATCCGTTGTTCTCAGTCGTCTTTGTCGCGGCGGCGGCGATCAACATGGTCATGACCCTCGAACCCCCTCCTACCTGGGAAGAGCTCGCCGTCGTCGGCGCGTGTCACGCCGTGTTCGTGTTTCGCGTCGTCCGTGCTCGAATCGCCGCTGCGCGCCAGCGGGCCGTGGAACTGGAAAGCTTTCGAGCGCTCCGGTTGGGCCAGCGCGATCGCAAGTGAATCGGCCGTCACATCCAATCGCTTGAACCCGATCCACCGCGTCGGTACACCGACAGCCTGCGTGTGACATCCGCCACAACTCCATACCGGCCGCGCGCGACGTCCGGCGTTCATTTGCGATGATTTCGGCGTTATTCCAAGTGGTCGTCGCCCGGCGATTTCTGCGGCGAGGGCTCTACCTCAACGGTACAGAATTTGCTAAGCCTCTGGACGGAGGAAGGCGCATGAGTCTGGTGCGGCTCCTGGGATTTCGGACGCTGACATGCGGCTGCGTCATCGGCCGCTATCGCGAAGTGGCGACGAGCCGCGAGGTCACCTACGTGGAAGAAAAGGGGCCGGGCTGCGATCTCCACGGCCACCGCCGTAACCATACGATCACCCAGGATCGCGACGCTGCCCCTCCGGTTCCGTTCGCTGTCAAGGCGTCCTGACAGCCCGACGGGCAGCACCCGCGGGGTGTGATCGCCGTCGTGCCGAGCGTTTAATCAGACGTCTTCATAGCACTCCCGCCGCGGACGCTCCAGTCATGAGACCGTTATGCGGCCTCGAACGAGATTTTGTACCCGTTAGTCAATCCGCATAACGGTCTAGGCGCGCGGAGCGCGCCAAGCAGACAAATGAACTAGCCAAGGGCTTCGATCAGGGGGGACAGCAACGTTAGAGCTCTTGGCTAGTTCCGTTGCATCCATGCGATCGGCGCATGTAGTCTGGGCCATGGATCTGCGACAGCTCGAAATCATCCGTGCGATTGCGGATTCCGGTTCCTTCACGGCCGCCGGCGAGAAGCTGCACGTGTCGCAGTCGGCGATCAGTCGTCAGATCCTGCTGCTCGAGGCGGAACTGGGCGAACCGGTCTTCCACCGCATTGGCCGTCGCATCCGCATCACGCCGGCCGGTGAATCGCTGCTCCAGCTCAGTCATCGGGTCTTTCAGGACGTGCAGGACACCGTTGCGGCCATCAGCGACACCCGCGAATCGCTGCACGGCACGATGCGGCTCGTCGGCGGCATGACCGTGTGTCTCTATGTCTTTCCGTCACTTCTGGCGGAAGTCCGTCGCACACACCCGAACCTGGACCTCAAGATCACCGTCGGAAGCGGCGAGCGTTCGATTGCGCTCCTACGGTCGGGGGCAGCGGATCTTGGTCTGGTCACGGTGCCCGTTGAAGCCGGCGACCTCGAGTCGGTGCCCGTCCTGGAAGAAGAACTCCTGCTCATCACCTATCCGGCGCATCCGCTGGCGAAGAAGCGCGACATCCGCCCGCCGGATCTCTCGCGGCAGCCGTTCATTCTTTTCGAGACCGGCTCCATCACCCGGCGCCTTGTCGAAGCATTCTTCACGCGGGAGCGGATCGAGCCGGAAATCGTGATGGAAACGGAGAATGTCGAGATCATCAAAGCGATGGTCCGTCACGGGCTGGGGATCAGCATCATTCCCTGGCAGGCAGCCACGGCCGACGTGCACTCCCGACAACTGCGCTGCAGCCGCATCGCGGGACATGCGCTCCACCGGCAAACGGGCTGGCTGTACCCGAAGATGCGCCGGCTGCCGCGAGCGGTCGCCGAAGTGATGCGGGTGTTCGAGCAGATCCGTCCGCAGTTCCAGGCGGCCGCGCGCGCCCCGCGCAACTACTGAGTCGGGGTGGGCCGAAGGCTGTACGACGTGCGCGACCACATCTGCACGCCGTTCCGCCGGGTTTTCACTTCGATGCGGCGCGTCCGCTTCAGCGGATCGGGGTTGCTCGAATAGTAGCCCAGGACGTAGTAGTCGCTCGTCTCGTTGTCGATTCTCTTGAGCGCGCGATCGAAGTCGTTCTGGTTGACCACGGCGATGCCGCCGGTTTGTTCCGCCAGCACGCGCAGACTGTCCTGCGTCTCGCGGATGTGCTCCTGCCACTCGGCGGTGTCCACCTCCTGATCGAGGTCCGGACCGGCCACCAGCCCGCGGGGGTCAATCGTATAGAACGTCGCATTCGCCCGGTTGGCGGCGCGCGTCAGCTCCGCCAGTTCGCGCACGAGGTCCGCCTCGGCGAACTGCTGCCCCTGAAACCGCTGATTCGTGAACGGATCCAGTTCGCCAGCCGAATCGCCGAACATCTCCGCCTGATACTTCAGCCGCGATGTCGCAAACGGGTTGAAGTCGTAGCCGCTGCTGATGTACAGCACGGCTTTGCGCCGGTTGCGCAGACTTTCGAGATTCCGCATCAACTGATACGCCGTCGAGAACGCCACGTGCGCCCGGTACCGCAGCTCGGGATGGCCCTGCGCGCTCTGCGAGGTCTTGATGATGTCCTCCGGCCGGAGCCCGCTGCCCGCAACGCGCTTGATGGCCGACTCGAGAACCTGCCGGTCGTAGGTGAGCTGCTCCGAGATGGACGAGGTGCCGGTCGAGACCATGCCGAACATGTCGCCGTCGTGAATCAGGTTGCGCAGCATCCGCGTCATCAGATCGCGCGTGCGCGGCGTCATGCGGAAATCGAGGTGCAGGTCGTCGATGAAAATCAGGAACACACGCCCGGCAGCATCATTGGTCGGCCGCGCGGCGGGAAGGATGATCCCCTCCCGGACAGGCGCCGGCGGCGGCGCCTGCACGTTGAACACGCGGCCGCCGTGCGTCAGGACGAGCGACACGATGTCCTGCCTGACCCCGTCCTCGTAGACTTCGAATTCCTCCGTCTTCAAGTCGGAGACGAACTGTCCCTGCGCGTCGCGGGCGATCACGTCGGTCGTGACCAGATCGACCTGGACGCGGAACGTCGGCTGCTGCGGCGTGTCTTGGGAAGCCGCGACGCCTGCGAGCGAGGCGAGCGTCGCGGCCGCAAGTACCAACCGGTTCGCGGTATTTCGCATACGGCGAATTATAGCAGGCGGGCTAAGATACCTGCGCATGCGCGTCGCCCTCGCCGCAGACCACGCCGGCTATGCCCTGAAGCGCGACCTGGCGGCCCTGCTGCCCGGGCAGGGGCACGACGTGCTCGATCTCGGCACCCACACCACGGCGGCCGTCGACTATCCCGACTGCGCCGAGGCGGTCGCGGCAGCCTTGCAGGAGCGACGCGCCGAGCGTGGGGTCATCGTGTGCGGCAGCGGAGCCGGCGTCTCCATCGCTGCCAACAAGTTCCGCGGCATTCGCGCGGCCGTCTGCCACGACTGCTACACCGCACGGCAGGCCGTGGAGCACGACGACCTGAACGTCCTGTGCCTCGGCGCGCGCGTCATCGGATCCGCACTCGCGGCCGACCTGGTTGCCGCCTTTCTCGGCGCCACGTTCTCGGGTGAGGAGCGGCATCGGCGGCGCCTCGAAAAGATTCTCGCCATCGAAGACCGCTTCGCGAAGACATCGTAGCACCCGGACTGCGGCAGCTATCGCGCCTGCTGCCGTTGCATCGCGCGCCGCGCCGCCCGCGAGATCATCGTCGTCGAGACGATGATTGCGACAAGCCCGACCACGACCAGCGCGTAGTATTCGGGACCCCGTGGCGGTGACACGCCTGCCGCCAGCGCCGCCACGTCGCCCACCACCTTGCCGTAGTACGTGTACATGATGATCGCCGGAATCATTCCGATCAGCGCGATGACGAAGTCGACGTATCGCACGCCGCTCAACGCCAGCGCGTAATTCAACACGTTGTACGGCACCAGTGGCGACAGGCGCAGGAGGAACATGATCCAGACGCTGTCGCCCCTGATGGCCGCGCGGACTGCGGCGACGCGCGGATCGCGCGTGATCCGCTGCATCCATGCGAGGTTCGCCACGCGCGAACCGATGGCATACACCAGCGACGCACCCAACGAGGCCGCGATGAAGACAATCAGTGATCCCTGCCAGACGCCAAATATCGCGCCCGCCGCGACCGTCAGGAAGAACGCCGGCGCACACGTGACGGCGGCGGCGATATAGAGAAGCGTGAACAATACCGGGGCCCACGGCCCGAGCTGCGTGAGCTTCAGCACCGCGGGCGCGAGCCAATCCATCACGCGTCGCCAGTGGGCGGCAGTTCCGGGGGCGCGATGCCGGCGGACGGCTTCGACGGCCGCCGTCTCCGTCGGCGTCGGGAGAATACGCGCGACAGGCGTTCCAGCGCCTCGGCGGCCCGCAACAGCCCCTCGGCGATCTGGTCCGCATCGGTCCACGCCGCCGGATTGACGCGTTCGGCCAGTGCCGTCAACGCCTCCAGCCGCTCCGGATCTGACGTGCGCTGACGGACCAGCTCCCGTATCATCGGGTACCACCGGCTCAAGAACGCTATCTGCTCGTCCGGGGAGGCGCCCTGAAGCGCGGATGGGATCGGCGGCCGCTGCGGGGCCGTCGTTCCCTGAGGCGCTCCCTCCGGTGCGACCGATTCTTCCGGTTCCTCGTCGACACGTTTCCGCTTCCGGAGCCGTCGCGGATCAGGCGCGCTCTCGATGACCTGCCGGTTGGCGAAGACCGCCTTCCAGTCGAACGCAATGTCCGGGTGCTGGATTTCGATCTGCCGCAGCACGTCGGGCTCGAGGGAGTCTCGACCGAC
Source organism: Vicinamibacterales bacterium (assembly GCA_050742335.1). Lineage (GTDB taxonomy): Bacteria > Acidobacteriota > Vicinamibacteria > Vicinamibacterales > UBA2999 > DATCJA01. The sequence continues at coordinate 31,080 of JBOGIR010000058.1, forward strand.
GCGCACGCCGCCGGGGCTCCGAAAGACGTAGAGAATTCTCGAGCGCTGACGAGTACCGTCGCGGTGCCAGTGCATGAGGTAGGTGGTTTCGTACCCGCGCTTGTCGCGGACGACCCGCAGGAACGGCACCAGCTACTTCCGTTTCTGCGCCCTTGGTGATCGGGAGGACCTCTTACGAACCGGAGCGCCGCGCGCGGCGGCCGGCTTCGCGCCCTTTCGCCGCGCACCCGCAGATGGCGTCACCCGGCGTGCAGCCGCCCGCGGAGCCGAACGGCCAGACCGCGACCGATCTGTGGTCGCCCGACGGGCCGCCACCACCGGCCTGGCCGCTGGCCGCGCTTTGTCCTCGCCTGCGCGCGCCGTGCGCTGTATGAGCGTGAACCGCACTTGATCGCCAATGGCCGTGTACGCCCAGATTTCGCCGACGGCAATCTGCAGGTCGCCGCACAACTGCCGAGCCACGTCAATCATCGAGGTAGGGACGTACAGATGAAATGCGCCGCGCAGACGAGAAAACGTCGCCCACTCTGACATCGCCTCGACCTTGTTGACCGACTCGGCGGTCTCCACCTCGACGACGCCAAGCACCCGGTGCCCGCGCTCGCCGGCCTGGAGCACGAGGTCTGGGTACCAGGGCAACTGCCCAACGGTGACAGGAGTCCCCTGTTCGTTGCCGGGATTGATCGCGACGTCGAACTTTCTCTTATATTTCGCCTGGAGCAGGCGAATCACCCGATCGTGCTCGAGCTGCTCACGAACGGGCCGCAAGAGGATTGGACTCAACGAAACCTCCAGGAGCGGCGCAAACCGGCTGAATATAGCACGACATGGAGAGCCCCGCCTTGACGACAGATCCGGGGCGTCCCACAATAGGTCGTGTCCTCCCCAGGCGGCACGACCGCCGCTCGCGTTCTGATCGTCGACGACGACGTCAGCGTGACCGATACGTTTTCGCGGATGCTTCGCCTGGAGGGATATGAGGTATGGGCGGCACATTCCGCCGATGAGGGTCTGACGCTTGCGCAGGCCCATCGCCCGCATGCGGTCATCCTCGACCTGCGGATGCCTCTGACGAGTGGCCTGCAGTTTCTGCGGGCGATTCGCGCCATTCCCGGACTCACGAATACCCCCGTGGCAATCGTCACAGGCGATTATTACCTCGACGACGCGCAGGCCGCCGAGATTCAGGCGCTCGGCGCGGATCTGCGCTACAAGCCGCTCTGGCTCGAAGAGCTCGTCAGGCTGGCGCGCGAACTGCTCAGCAGCCCCGTTCGGGACTGACACGCGTGCCGACGTCTCGCTTTCTGAAGGCGTGTCGGCGAGAGCCGGTCGACGCCACGCCAGTCTGGTTCATGCGCCAGGCAGGCCGGTACATGGCCGAGTACCGCGCCTTGCGCGAGCGGTACTCGCTCCTCGAGATCTGCCGGACGCCCGATCTTGCCACCGAGGTGACCTTGCAGCCGGTTCGCCGCGTCGAGGTGGATGCCGCAATCCTTTTTTCCGACCTGCTGCTGCCTCTCGAGCCGCTGGGGCTTCCCTTCGACTTCGTGCAGGGGGAAGGTCCGCGAATCGAACGACCCATCGACTCCCCCGCCGCGATCGACCGGCTGAAGACGTTCGAGCCTCGGGTCGAGTTGTCGTACGTGCTCGAGGCGGTGGCGCTCGTCCAGCGCGAGCTTGCGGGACGGGTGCCATTGATCGGATTTGCCGGCGCGCCATTTACGCTGGCGTCCTATGCTATCGAGGGCGGTCACTCCAACAGCTTCGCCAGAACGAAAGCGCTCATGTACGGGTACCCTGACGCCTGGCACCGGCTCTGCAGCCGGCTCGTTTCGGTGGTTGCGGATTATCTGATCGCGCAGATCGAGGCTGGCGTCGACGCGGTGCAGCTGTTCGATTCGTGGGTTGGTGTGCTCAGTTCCACTGATTACCGCGAGTTCGTGTTCCCCCATACGCGCCGCATTTTCGACACCATCGGACGCAGGGTACCGACGATCCACTTCGGCACCGGTACCTCCGCCATACTCGAGGATCTGCGGGACGCGGGCGGCGACGTCATCGGCGTGGACTGGCGGATTCCCATCGACGTCGCGTGGCAGCGCATCGGCTTCGACCGCGCGGTCCAGGGCAATCTCGACCCGACGCTCCTGCTCGGCCCCGCACACCGCATGTTCGCCCAAACCGACGAGGTTCTGGAGCGCGCGGGAGGCCGGCCGGGTCACGTCTTCAACCTCGGGCACGGCATCCTGCCGTCAACCCCGGTCGAGCACGTCCAAATGCTCGCTCAGTACGTCCACAGCGCCTCACGACGAACGCCACGAACCAAGAACTGACGAGATCATTGTCGTTCACGCTTCTAAGTTCTCGCTTCTCAGTTCGTGTTCACGTTCGGTGCTCGGTTCAGGTTCCAGTTCTGGGTTCACGATTCGCGAACCTGAACGCGAACCGAGAACGGAGAAGACAGAAGTGTGAACGACAAGGTTCTCGACAGCAAGGTTCTTGACGTCGTCGTCGTTGGTGGCGGCATTGCGGGGCTTGCTGCCGCGTACGAGCTCCAGCGACGTGGCCTGCGCATCCGCCTGCTCGAAGCGACCGCACGCCTCGGCGGCGTCATTCTCACCGAGCACTTCGACGGGTGGATCATTGACGGCGGTCCCGACTCCCTGCTCGTGCAGAAGCCGGCCGGCGTAGGGCTCTGTCGTGAACTCGGCATTGCCGACCGGCTCGTCTCGACCCTCGAGCCGCGTGCAGCCTACGTCGTGCGCGACGGGACTCTTCACGCACTCGCAGGCGGATCGTTTCTGGGTTTTCCTGTCGGCGTTGCGGCGCTTGCCACATCGTCGCTGTTCAGCGTCGGCGGGAAGCTGCGTATGGCCTGCGAGCTCGTCGTGCCGCGTCGTGAGGACGGCGCGGACGAATCGATTGCCGCCTTCGTGCGACGGCGTTTCGGCGGTGAAGCGGCCGACTATCTGGCCGAGCCGCTGCTGGCGGGGATACATGCAGGCGACGCCGAGCGCCTCTCCATGCGCGCGTTGTTTCCACGGCTGACCGAGGCGGAGCAGCGAACCGGGAGCGTGATTCGATCGTTGCGCGCCCTGCGGATGCGCCCCTCCTCCGAGGGTGCCTTTGTTTCGCTGCCCGGAGGGCTCGGCGAGCTCGTTGACACCATCGCGGCGGCGTTGACGCCTGAAACGGTGGTGCTCTCCGCACGCACAACGCACCTCCGGCGTGCGACAACATACACGCTGCACTCCGACGCGGGTTCGTTCGAGGCGCGCGCCGTCATCCTCGCGGTCCCCGCCTACGCGGCGGCGAACCTCGTGCGCAGCCTCGACGCCACGCTGGCCGGCTTCTGCGAGAGTGTGCCGTACGCCTCGACCGCCACGGTGGCGTTCGGGTACCACCGTGAGCAGATCGGTCATCCGATGCAAGGGTCGGGATTCGTGGTGCCTCGCGTCGAGCGCAGTCCCCTCCTCGCCGCCACGTGGGTCACGTCGAAGTGGCCGGGCCGTGCACCGGATGGTTGCGCGCTCCTGCGCGCTTTTCTCGGCGGGGGACGTGACCCGCATCGAGTCGATCAGAGCGACGAAGAACTCGTCGAATCCGCACGGCGTGCGCTGGAGGAGGTGCTCGACATCAGCGGCGAGCCCCTGTTCGCACGGCTGTTTCGCTGGTCGCGGCAGAGTCCCCAGTACGAGGTTGGCCATCTCGATCGCGTCGCCGCCATTGAACAGCGCCTAGCGTCCGTTCCCGGCGTGTTCGTCACCGGCAGCGGGTTCCGTGCGATCGGTATTCCAGATTGCATAGCGGACGGCAGGCAGGTGGCGACCGCAGCCGCGCAGTACGTGGCGAAGGCGTAGAATTCGGA
>JBOGIR010000059.1:0-2500 GCA_050742335.1 Vicinamibacterales bacterium
TCGCCCCCACGCCTCACGCCGAGACCTATCGCCGGCTGGCGCTCGTCTGGGGCGTCACGCCACTGCTGAACCCGAGCCAGCCGACGACGGATGGGCTGATCGACGGGGCCCTCGGCGCCGCGCTGGCGGCCGGACGCGTGCAACGCGGACACACGGTGGTCGTCACGGCCGGCGTCCCCGTGGGGCGTTCCGGGATGACGAACTTGATCAAGGTGGAGACTCTGTGAAGTTCCGTCTCAGCCCGGACCCCTCTGCTGCCTCGGATCGGTGTTAGTCTACAAACCGATGGACCCGAAGAAAGCGACCATCATCGTCACCGGCAGCAGCGGAGTGATCGGATCGCCGCTCTCCACCATGCTCGGGAAGACGTACAACGCCGTGGGTTTCGACCGGGCCGGCTCCCCGTATCCGCCGATCGAGGTCGAGTGCGTGCCTGTGGACCTGACCTCCGACGATCGCATCCGACGCGCCCTGGAGCGAGTTCGCTATGCGTACGGCCCGCGGCTGGCGTCGGTGATTCATCTGGCGGCCTACTACGATTTCTCCGGAGAGCCGAGTCCGCTGTACGACGAGATCACGGTGCGCGGCACGGAGCGATTGCTTCGAGCGCTCCATGGAATGCAGTTTGACGTCGAGCAGTTCATTTTCAGCAGCACGATGCTCCTTCATGCGCCCAGTGGGCCCGGTGAGCGGATTTCCGAAGACTCGCCGGTGGAGCCGACATGGGACTACCCGCGCTCGAAAGTCGAGGCGGAAAGAGTGATCAAGGCAGAGCGCGGCGCCATCCCGTCGGTGATGCTGCGCATCGCGGGCGTGTATGATGACGAATGCCATTCCATTCCGCTCGCGCACCAGATTCAACGGATCTATGAGCGGCGGCTGACGGCGCGCGTCTATCCCGGCGATGTCTCGCGAGGGCAGGCGTTCGTCCATCTCGACGACACGCTGGAAGCGATCCGGCTCACGGTGGAAAAGCGTCACGAGTTGCCGCCGGTGACGACGCTGCTCATCGGTGAGCCTGTGACCCTCAGCTACGACGAATTGCAGCGCACATTCGCCCGGCTCATTCACGGCGAAGAGTGGGAAACGCATCAGATTCCCAAGTCGATCGCGAAAACGGGCGCCTGGATGCTGGACAATATGCCGCTGGTCGAGGATCCCTTCATCAAGCCGTGGATGGTGGATCTAGCTGACGATGATTACTCGTTGAATATCGGCCGCGCCCGGGAGACGCTCGGGTGGGAGCCGAAGCATTCGCTCCGCGACACGCTGCCGGGCATGGTCGCTGCCCTGACACGCGATCCCGCTGCGTGGTATCGCGAGCACGAACTCCGTTGCCTTCCTTCAGAAACGTCCTGATGTCGACGAGGCCATCGAACATCCCGCCCGGCTGGGACTACAATCCGGCGGCGTGGCCGCAGCGGCTGCCGATCATCGTCCTTGCCCTGATCGGATTTCTGATCGCAACCTATCTTGCGCTCTATCAATGGCGGATCGTTTCCTGGGTGTGGGATCCGCTCTTCCCCGAAGGGAGTCTGACAATTCTCAACTCGAGGATTTCCCACATCCTGCCGATTCCGGACGCCGCCCTGGGCGCCATCAGCTACTTGGTGGATGCCATCACCGGGGCGATCGGCGGCCGCGCACGCTGGCGTACGATGCCGTGGATCGTGATCCTATTCGGCCTCGCCGTCGGACCGCTCGGCGTGGTCAGTGTGATGCTGGTCGTGTTTCAACCTCTGCTCTTCGGTGCATGGTGCACGCTGTGTCTGGCGTCGGCGATCGTTTCACTGCTGATGATCGGGCCCGCGATGGATGAATTCCTGGCCAGCCTCCAGTGCCTCAAGGGCGCCTCGGACGAGGGCCTGTCACTCTGGCGTGCTTTTTGGGGACTGGGCGCAACGGCGTGAGCCTGTGGACGCGCCTTCTCCCTGCTCTCGCCGGCATCTGGTTGATGGCGTCGCCCTCTGTGCTGGCTTACGCGGATCCCGCCCGCGCGAACGACCGGATCGTTGGCCCCATCGTCGCGAGTATGGCCACGATCGCGATCTGGGAAATCGCTCGCCCGTTACGCTGGGTGAACGTCATCCTCGGCGCCTGGCTGCTGATCGCGCCGTGGCTGCTGGGGCACCCACCCGGCGCGCGCTGGAACAGCCTGGCGGCCGGCGCGCTCGTCCTCGCCATGTCGCTGATGAAAGGAACGCGCACGCACAAAGTCGGCGGCGGCTGGTCGTCACTGTGGAAGGGGGCACCGTCGGACCGTCGATCACGGACGGGCTGAAGCCATGACGACCCCCGCTCGCGCCAGCGCTGACGTCGGACTGATCGGGCTCGCCGTGATGGGCCAGAACCTTGCGCTCAACATGGCCGACCACGGCTACCGCGTCGCCGTCTACAACCGGACCACCGCCGTCATGGAGAAGTTCGTGGCCGAGCACGGGGATACGCCGGGCGGAGTGGTGGGGGCCGCCGCACTATCCGACTTCGTCGCCACGCTCAA
>JBOGIR010000060.1:0-9930 GCA_050742335.1 Vicinamibacterales bacterium
GGCCCGGGCCGCGCGGGCAGTGGCACGGGCGCGGGCCGCGGCGGCGCCAGATCCGAGCCCTGGATGCCGTGGATGCCATGGTCGGCGGCCGTATACGACTACAACTCGCGCAACGATTCGAAGTACGACCCGGAGGGCTATTGCCTGCCCCCGGGCGGCCCACGCCTGATGGCCACCCCGTACCCAGCGGAATTCATCCAGTTGCCGGAACAGAAGCGGATCATCATCATCTTCGAAGGCGGGACGCACGTCTGGCGGGAGATCTACATGGATGGGCGCCCGCACCCGGAGGGCGATGCGCTGAACCCGACGTTTCTGGGCCACCCGGTCGGGCGCTGGGACGGCGACACGCTCGTGGTGGACGTCGTCGGCTTCAACGAGAACTCGTGGCTCGACTATTTCGGCCACCCCCACACGGACAAGCTGCACGTTGTCGAACGGTTCTCGCGGCCCAACAAGAACACGCTGCACTACGAAGCCACCGTGGACGATCCGGGCGCCTACACGCGGCCGTTCACCATCGCGTGGGACATTCCCTGGGAACCGAACGGCGAGCTGCTGGAGTACATCTGCCAGGAGAACAATCAGTACCTGAGCCACCTGGTAGACGACTTCGGCCAGCCGATCTTCGGTCCGCGGCCGCAGCCGGGCCAACTGCCCGCGCGCGGCGCCGGCACACGGTAATGTTAGTGCCGATTTCAGATCGCTCGATTGACGATTGTTGAAGATTTCTGAACGATGATTGTTCGAACGGATTGGCGATTGAAGATATTTGCCGTCAGTTGACACTCACTTCGATAATCGAGAGTCGTCATTCGACAACATTCTCAACTCGACCAATCTGAAATCCGCAATGCGGAGGACTGCAAATGGGGATCACGCTGTGTCGGCTAGCAACACTGCTCACCGTGCTGGCGCTGCCGGCCACGGCGTTGGCGCAGTACGGACACCCGCTGCACGGGCAATGGAGTGGCGAATGGGGTCCGAAGGGCAAGCCGACCCGGGTGCTGCTGAGTCTCGAGTGGGACGGCAAGACCATCACAGGCGTGGTCAATCCTGGACCGAGTGCGGCGACGGTCAAGCGCGTCACCGTTGACCATACAGATCCCTCCTCGTGGATAGTGAAGATGGAAGCAGAAGGAAAGGACGCCTCCGGCAAGCCCGTGCCAATCGTGGTGGACGGGCGGCTCGAGAACATCGGCGCCTACCGGCGCATCTTCCGCGGCACGTGGACCCAGGGAGGCCAGAAGGGCGACTTCGTCGTCACGCGGAACTAGAGCGTCTTTCGCCTCGCTTTCTCTGCGCCTCGGTGGTGCGTGGGAGTGAAAAGCGCGCGTTGGAAGGATTGCACGTAGGATCGCACCCGAGGAGCCGTGAATGAGAGCGATTGTTGTTCGAGAATTCGGACCGCCCGAAGTGATGAAGCTGGAGAACGCGCCCGACCTGTCGCCCGGGCCGGGTCAGGTGCTCGTCCGCGTGGAAGCCGTCGGCGTCAATCCGGTGGAAACCTACATCCGCGCCGGCGCGTACGCGCGCAAGCCGAATCTCCCCTACACGCCTGGCAGCGACGTCGCCGGCGTCGTCGAGGTGGTGGGACCAGACGTCACGAGCGTGACACAGGGTGCCCGGGTGTACACCCATGGCACGGTGACCGGCGCCTATGCCGAGGCCTCGGTGTGCCACGAGTCGCAGGTGCACGCGCTTCCCGATCGGCTCTCCTTTCAGCAGGGGGCTGCGCTCGGCGTGCCGTACAGCACGGCCTGGCGCGCGCTCTTCCTCCGGGCGCAGGCGCGGCCGGGCGAAGCGGTGCTGATCCACGGCGCCAGCGGCGGCGTCGGCGTGGCCGCCACACAAATCGCCCGGGCCTTCGGATTACGCGTGATTGGGACGGCTGGCACCGACAAAGGGATGACGCTCGCGCGCGAACAAGGCGCGCACGACGTGCTCAACCATCGCCATGCCGACTATCTGAACGGAGTGCTGCCGCTCACCGGCGGCCGCGGCGTCGATCTGGTGCTCGAGATGCTCGCCAACGTGAACCTCGATCGCGACCTCGACGTGCTGGCATTCCGCGGACGCGTGATGGTGGTCGGCAATCGCGGGCGGACGGAGATCGATCCGCGCAAGATCATGAGCAAGGATGCCACCGTCCTCGGCATGACGATGATGAATGCGACGGCCGAGGAGTACCGGACCATCCACGCCGCGCTCGCCCCAGGACTGGAGAACGGGTCGCTCACGCCCGTGGTCGGCCGCGAGCTGCCGCTCTCGGAGGCAGTGCAGGCGCATCGGGCGGTGATGGAACCGGGAGCGTACGGGAAGATTGTGCTGTTACCCTGACGCGGAATCTGCAAGTCGAAGATTCTTGTCCGGTTCTTCACTTCAACGGCCACGGAGTCACAGAGACACGGAGTTCGAGATATACGGCATTTCTTCCGCGCCTCCGTGTCTCCGTGGCGCGTGGATGTAAATGCGTAGTCTTGAGCCGTGAGTCATGAGTTCTGAGCGGTCAGACGCGGTCCGAAACTCAAAACTCACGACTCGAAACTGAAAACTGCTCTAGCGGCGAGCTCTCTCCAGCTCGTCGTCGATGATCGCGGTGAACGTCTCGTAGGGCTGCGCCCCGTTCACCATGCGTCCGTTGATGAACACCGAGGGCGTCGAGCTGACGCCGAGCTGATTGCCGACGCCCATCTGCGCCTGCACGCGCTCGGCGTACTTCGCGGTGTCGAGGCACGTATTGAACTTCGCGGCGTCGAGCCCGGTGTCGACCGCATGTTTCTTCAGGAAGTCGGGCTCGAGCGTCTGCTGGTTGGCGAAGAGCCGGTCGTGGTACTCCCAGAACTTCCCCTGCTCGCGCGCGCACTGGCCGGCTTCGGCCGCCTTGAACGCCTGCGGGTGAATCGACGTCAGCGGAAAATCCTTCCAGACAATCCGCACGCGATCGCCATACGTCTCGCGCAGCTGCTTGAGGGTGGGCATCACGCGCTGGCAGAACGGGCACTGGAAGTCGGAGAACTCAATCAGCGTGACCGGCGCGTTCGCACTGCCGAGCACAGGGTCGTCCGGCGCGACGTCCACGGTGTGCCGCGGCGCGTCGATCCGCATGTCCACGCGCGGACCCGCCTTGCGCAGCTCGGCAACGAGCGCGCGGTACGCGGCGCTCCGCTCCTGTTCCTCGAGGTAGCGCCGGATCACCGGACTCATCGCGACCAGGTCGCGGCCCTGCATCTGCGCCTGGTTCTGCTGAAAGAACGACACGATCTGCCCTTCGGTCACCGGCTTGATCCTGCGGGTGACCTCCGATTCCGTGAACTGATCGGCGGTCTGTCCCTTGGCCTTGGCCGCCTCCGCGATCAGCATGTCGGCGATGATCGCGTCGAGCGCGTTCTTGCGCCCTTCGTACAGCTGCTGAAGCGCCTGCGAGTGTTGTGCCGGCTCGTCCTGCCGCCAGCGGTCCTCGACTTCCTTCACGGTAATCGTGCGGGTGCCGACACGCGCCGCCGCATCGGAGCCGGCCTGTCCGGTGGACGGCTGTGCAGCCTGTCCCGCGGACGTCTGCTGCGCGGGCACCGAACAGGCGAGCGCCAGCAGAATGGTGCAGGTGGCGAAAAGTCTCATGAAGGCCATCATAAGAGATTTATCGGTCAAAGAATGTGGTAGCGCCGCACATCGGGCGGAGCCTCGGCGAGGTCTTGCGCCTGGGACATCGCCGTGGCGACGTGGGGGGTGGCGCTGTGCTGTTCGAGCGCTTTGTCATGGTCCCATCGCTCGACGAAACAGAAGTCGCGCGGATCGGCCGGATTGCGCAGGAGATCGTACTGGTAGCACCCGATCTCGCGGCGACTCGGCGGGATGAGCGCTGTCAGCACCGCCTTCAGCGCCTCTTCCTTGCCTGGTTTCGCGAGCCACCGCGCAATGACATGAACTGTTGCTGCCATAGACACCCCTTAGACACCCCTAGCTGGTAGCTGGTAGCCGATAGCTGGTAGCCGGTAGCTGGCAGCCGGTAGCTCGTAGCCGGTAGCTCGTAGCTGTTGGCCCGGTAGCTACCGCCTACCGACTACCACCTACGGCAGAAACACCCGGATCCCCATGCGCGCGGTCCTGGGCCACCCGATGGTCCGAATCGGCGTTCGCCCGACATCGTAATCGGCATCCGCCAGGTTCTCGACGGCGAGGAATATGTTCAAGCCCCGCCGCAGTTCCTGGCTCGCCGACACGTCGATCACGCCGAACGACTCGAGTTTGAGGGCGGGAGTGTTCAGATCGTCGTCGAACTGCGCGCCCACGCGGCGCGCCTGCAGGGAGCCGGTGAATCCGCGCGGATCGACATACGTCACCGTCGTCCCGAGGTGATAGGACGGCACCTGTTGAACCCGCCTGCCGAGGAGCGCGGGCTGCCGGGGTGCATCCGTGACATTGGAGCGCGTCACCGCGGTGAACGCGCCGAGGGTCCATCCGGGGAATGGCCGGTAGTCAGCTTCGATTTCGAATCCTTTCGCGCGAACCGTGTCGGTGTTCTGGCGCTGTCGCGTAATCTGATTCCCCACCATGGAAATCGTCACGTTGGTGATGGCGCCATCGAGCTGATTCCAGAAGCCGGTGACGCGCGCCGACAACTGCGGCCAGGCGAACAGCGCGCCGCCGTCAAGACCCGTCAACCGCTCGGGATCCAGTTCCGGATTCGGATTCGTCAGCGTGTTTCCGACGCTGAAGCCGCGGTGCAGCTCGTTCAGCGTGGGCGTGCGATGCGCGCGGTACACCGACGCGTGGACCGATGTGACGTCCGAGAGCGTCCATGCCGCGGAGGCGCGCGGGCTGAAGAACTCGGCCGAGTGCGTGGGCGACGCCGAATCGCGCGGCGTGGACTGCCAGAAATCGCCACGCACGCCCAGCACCACCGTCAGGCGATCGATCGGTGCCGTGCTCACTCGTGCGAACAACGCGCCGTTCGCTTCAGTCCCACCGCCGACGAACGGGCCGCTCGGCACCCCGGCTACCGAGTAGCGCGTCTCGTTGGCGGTGGATCGGGTCCGTTTGGCTTCGACGCCCACGAGCCAGACGTTGCCGCCCGTGCTGCGCGTCCACTGGCCGCTGATGGTGGCGAACCGCGACGGAATCGTCTGCTCGAACGTCAGGCGCTCTGTCGCACGGCCGGCCAACACGGTGCTGAAGGTCTGATAGTAGGTCTGCGTGCCGCCGGACGCGCGCACGAGCCACGCGCCGCTGGCCACGGACCCGCCTGCCTCACCCGACACTTGCTTCCAGTCCGTCGAATTGACAGTGATCGGCGTGCCGTTGCCGCGCTCCTCATCGTACAGGTTGAGCCGCACGCCGGCATGCCAGCTTCCCGGGTTGTAGCCGCCGCCCACGAAGCCTGTGGCGTAGTCGCTGTCGGCACGCACGTCGACGGGTCCACGCGCCTCCTCGCCCACGATGACGACGCCATCGGTCCGCAGCCATTCTCCGGCGCCCTCGGCGCTCCACGCCGCTCGCTGCGTCGAGCCAAATCCCGAGAACTTTGCCGTGTCGTGCGACCCGCCTTCGCCCGTCGCGCGGAAGCGCGTGCGCCCGGGCGCAAACGTCAGCACCTGAACGACGCCGCCGAGCGCGTCGGCGCCGTACAGATCGCCGGTTGCTCCACGCACCACCTCCACGCGATCCACCGCCGCCAGCGGCACGCGGTTCCAGTACACCCAGCTGCCGAACGGATCGTTGAGCGGCAACCCGTCGGCCAGGACGAGCGTGCGGCTCGCGCCCGACCCCGACACGCCGCGCAACGTGACACCCTGCGTGGTGGGGTTCGACACGCGTGACGAGGAACGGCGAAACAGGCTGAACCCGGGCGTGCTCCGAAGGACGTCGTCGAGGGACCCGGCCGGCGACGTCAGCAGTTCCGCCGACGTCACCACCGTCGTTGCCTCCGGTGTCGCCAGGCGCGTGGCGCCTCGCGAGGCCGTGACGACCACGGTGTCGACGAGCGGCGCGGGCTGCAGGATGACCCTCACGTTCTCGGCGTCGCCGGCGACAGAGAGCACCGCCGGCGCGAATCCTGCGGCAGTCACCTGCACCTCACCGCCGTCCGGGGCATCGGCCAGCACGAACGACCCGTCGTCTCCGGTGATGGCGGAAGTCCCTCCGGCTGTGACGGTGGCTCCTGCGACTGGAGCGCCCGACCCGTCAAGGATGACCCCGGCGACCCTCGCCGCGTACAGCGGTACGGACACCGCAAAGTACAGAACAGCTAAAAATACTGCGCGCATATTCGGGAATTCTACCGCCAAGCCGGTTTACTCCGCGGAACAATCGTTGCTAAGCTCGGGGTATATGAGGGCTCTCACTCTGGCCGTCCTTCTTCTCGTCGTCGCAACCGCCTCCGGCACTGTTGGGCAGGAGCCGACATTTCGTTCGAGCACGCGGATCGTGCCGGTCACGGCCACCGTGATCGACGAGCAGGGGCGTTTCGTGCCCGGCCTCGAACAGGACGAGTTCACCATCCTCGACAACGGCATGCCGCAGAACATTACGCTCTTCGAGAACGACGTCCAGCCGTTCACCGTTGTGGTGATGCTGGACTATAGCGCGAGCATGACGGCCAATCTGGATCGGCTGCAGGCCGCCGCCGAACAGTTCCTGCTCCGGATGCTGTCGGACGACCGGGGGCAGGTGGGCTCGTTCAGCGACAAGATCCAGTTCAGCGGCACGTTCACGAACGATCGCGACGACCTGATCCTGGCGCTCAAGGACCTCCAATTCGGGAATCCCACGCGCCTGTACGACGCCGTCAACGAAAGCATCGCCATGCTCCGCGGCGTCGAGCGCCGCAAAGTTGTCCTCGTCTTTACGGACGGCGACGACACCGCGAGCCGTGTCGGCATGGGCAGCGTGCTCGATCGCGCGAAGGAAGAGGAAGCGATGATCTACGCGATCGGCCTCGAGTCGGAGTATTTCAACGGACAGCGGCGCGTGCGCACCCGGCCAGACCGCGGACTGCGACGGTTGGCCGACGAAACGGGCGGAGGGTACTTCGAGCTGAAGAAGACCGACGAGCTCGCGCCCACCTTCACGCGCGTTGCGCAGGAGCTGCACAGTCAGTACACGCTGGGCTTCACGCCCACGACGCTCGATGGGCGCGAACACAAGCTCGTGGTCCGCATGAAGACGCCAGGCATGACCGCGCGTGCGCGAAAGACGTACATCGCCTCGCCGGAACGACTCGCACCCGCGGACTGAGTGGCGGCTCTTGTTTTTGGTCTTTGGTCTTTAGGCGTTGGGCTTTAGGCTTTGGGCTCGTGGGCGTTGTCCTGTGACTTGTGACTTGCTTGGACCGCTATACGGCCCCAAACGCGAATCTTGTACTCGTTGTGAATCCGTAGCGGTCCTAAGCGCGCGGAGCGCGGCAGGGAGATACTGCCCAACCAGCCAAGGACAATCTTCGCCGGGATATCACCCCTCGACTCTGCTCGGGGTGTCCTGAGCGACAGTCGAAGGACAAGGGCAGGCCCTTGGCTGGTTGAGCTGCCCTCTCGTCCATGCCCTGATCGGTGGACACCGTTCGTACAGGACGTCCAAGCCTCGCACACACCAGCGCACGTGCATGGCTTGCCGTTTGCAGCCGCCGATTGCGGGTTGTTGTACCAGTCCGAACGCGTGCGTCGTTGGAAACCGTGGCTCATCACGCTTGTGACGTGTGCCGTCTTCGTGGCTCCCCCTGTGAGCGATCTGGCGTACGGCCAGGGCCGTGGCCGCGGGCAGGCAGCGGCTCAGGGTCGCGGACGGGCGCGCACGGCTGCGCCTGAGGGGCGCGGAACGGGACAACCGGCGGCCATTCGACAGGGCGTGTTCAATCGGCAGATGCCGCGCGGGTACGAGGAGCCGGCGTTCGCCCGTGGCTACGTGGATGGATACCAGCGCGGGCTCGCCGACGGCAAGGCTCGCCAGCGGTACGACCCCGCGGAGAGTCGCGACTATCGCAACGGCGACCAGGGCTACTCCACCGCGTACGGCTCGCGCGACGCGTACCGGAGCAACTACCGGGCAGGATTCCGTCAGGGATACGAGGAAGGCTACCGGGAGACCACGCGGTAGCCACTTTTCCCCCGAGGCTGCTCGGCCGGGGCGTCGCCTGAGCTGGATGCACCCAACCGATGGCCATCGACGCGTCGGCGACAAAGGCCCTCGTCACAGCCGGCCTTCTTCGACGGCCGCCCGGACTTCGCGGCCCGTGAGCTTGGCTCTGGATCTTCGACGGATCTGCTGCTGTAGCTCACGGAGCCCCGCCACCGCACGGCGGACTTGGTCGAGCCGCTGTGCGCCTTCCGGCACCAATCGCGCGACCGGCTTGTCGTGGCGCGTAATCACGACCTCTTCGCCCTTGGATACGCGGTCCAGCAGCTCTCCGAAAACGGGTCTTGGCCTCGAACGCAGTCACCTTCGCCATCGACGCTCCCCCTCAGACGTGGCTAATTTGACGGCCGGACTGAAAACCCAAGCGCGGATGCCACCATCCTGAGCCGGCACGGACTTCCTGCAGGTACTGGGTGAGGTGATCGCGAAGGTCGGCGATGTTGGTGCTTCGCATGACCAGATCCTTGATATGGCTATCGTAGCCATGTCGCTGCCGTCGCGACAACGTTACTTTCCACTTACTTTTCCACTTCTCCACTTTTCCCCTTTTCCACTTGTTGGGATAGCCCCGGTGTAGAATCCGCAGCCAACGCGATCATCTGATGGCCCTAAGGTCCGGCCCGCGACTCGGCCCCTACGCGATCACGGCTCCGCTGGGCGCGGGCCCTTCGACTCGCGCAGTGACGATCCGCCCATGACGTTGAGCACAGGCAGCCGGCTTGGTGCCTATGAGATCAATGTGGTCCTCAACTGGTTCGAGGAGTTGAGGCGGTTGGTGCCAACGAACTGAAAAATCGTTCGGATCATTCGGGGCGTTCGGATCGTTCGGGTCGTCTCCCGAGCGCGACACAAGAGTCTGATGACGACGAAGTGAGGCCGCTGACATGCTTGCAATCATCCCGGTGTTGCGATGGGCCCTTCTTGTCACCAGCGCGCTTCTCGTGGCGGGTGCGGCTGCGGCGCAGGAGCGGCCCATCGTCATCAGAGCGGGGACCCTCATCGACGGTCGCGGCAACGTGTTGCGCAATGCCGCCGTCGTCGTCGAGGGAAGGCGCATCGCGCGCG
Organism: Vicinamibacterales bacterium; assembly: GCA_050742335.1. Taxonomy (GTDB): domain Bacteria; phylum Acidobacteriota; class Vicinamibacteria; order Vicinamibacterales; family UBA2999; genus DATCJA01. Next base: position 9,196 of record JBOGIR010000060.1, read on the forward strand.
TCGAGACACAACCGGCCACGGCGGCCGCCACCTACGATCTGAGCCGCCTCACGCTGCTACCCGGCCTGATCGACACACACGTTCATCTCGTGGCTCACTTCGGGCGAGACGGCCGGGCGTCGAACGAGGGCGAAAGCGAGGCAGAACGTGCATTGCACGCGATGGAGAATGCGTACACGACGCTCATGGCCGGCTTTACGACCGTGCAGAGCATCGGCGCACCCCTCGATCGTGAGCTGCGTGCCGCCATCGAACGCGGAGCCCCAGGTCCGCGCTTGCTCACGTCGGTGTCGTCGTTGAATGATCAGTCCGGCACGCCCGAACAGATCCGGCAGCAGGTACGAAAACTCGTGACCGATGGCGCTGACGTGATCAAGCTGTTCGCGTCGAAGAGCGTGCGGGAGGGTGGCGCACAGACGATGACCGACGCGCAGGTGGCGGCTGCCTGCGATGAAGCACGCGCACTGGGGAAGAGAACCTGGGTGCACGCCCATGCGCCCAGCGCGGTGGCAGCTGCCGTTCGCGGCGGTTGTTCCGCCGTGACCCATGGCTTCCAAGCCACCGACACCGAGTTGCGGCTGATGGCCGAGCGCGGCACGTTCTTCGAGCCGAACATCGGCCTGGTGCTGCAGAACTACCTCAGCAACAGGCCGCGCTTCATCGGGATCGGCAATTACGACGAGGCCGGTTTCGGATTCATGGAAGCGGCCGTCCCGCAGAATCTCGCGATGTTCA
>JBOGIR010000061.1:0-2190 GCA_050742335.1 Vicinamibacterales bacterium
CCTATGAAACCGGAGGAGAAGAGGAGGTCAGCCCGCGCTTTTTCGAAGGAATCGCCGCAGGTGCAGTTGTGCTCGGTGCGCCCCCGCGCTGTGCCGCTTACGACAGGTGCTTCGATTGGCCGGACGCCGTCATTCCCACCGCCGCACATGGTGGGCAGATCGCAGCGCTCATGGCCGAGCTGGAGGCAAACCCCCGGAGAATCGCTCAGATGCGACGGGACAATGTCGTCAATGCGCTCCAGCGCCACGACTGGGCGTACCGCTGGCGTTGGATACTCGACTCCGTTGGTCTCGCGCCATCGAGGAAGATGGTCGAGCGAGAAGAACGTCTCGAGAGCATGGCGCGAGCGGTGGGAGCCGGTCTACCTGATCGATAAGCCTGGTGCGCTCGATGCGGCTTCAGGCTGCCTTTTGCACGGGACGGAAGGGCGAAAGCATAACTATCTGACCGCGAGCTGATGTAGAGTGGGGCGGTTTTTCGCTGCCAAAGCGACGCGTCGATGCGATAATGCGCGCGTAGTCAGGAGTTCCTGGCAGTGCCTATCGGCAGCCGACGACGTCCAGGCGGACGCAGTACGCTTCTGCTCCTCGCAGTGGGAATATTGCTGCACGCCGCGGCGGCGGACGCCGCGGCGATTCGCCTGGCCTGGGATCCGAGCCGCACAGCCGGTGTCATCGGGTATCGCGTGTACGTGGGCACGGCGTCCCGCGCCTACACGGAAATCCACGACGTGGGCCAGGCCACCTGGTTTTCCTATGAGGGCCTTCCGGGTCTACGGTATTACTTCGCCGTCGCCTCGTACCTTCCAGGCCCCGTCGAAGGCCCCCCCTCGGAGGAGGTCTCCGGGTATGCGACCGATACGCCGCCGCCGACGAGTCGCCTCCAGGATTACGAGCTCGCCGGGCTGGCGGCAGGGGACGCCAATGCCGCGCGCCTGCCGCGTGGGCAACTCGTCTGTGCGGAGCCGCCAGCGCGCGATTGCTTCGACGCGACCCCTGTCGTCGACTCGGCTCGCGAAATCACGTCGCTTGCCGTGCTGCCGGACGGCAGGGTGCTGTTCATCGAAGACAGCCGGCGCGTGCGCATCATTGCCGAAGACCGGCTGTTGCCTGAGCCGGCGCTCGATGTCGGTCCCTTTGACGCCATCGGGCACATTGCCATCGATCCACAGTTTTCGACAAACGGGTTCGTGTTCATGGGCCTCGTCGAAGGCGTCGGCCGTGGACCTCCGGAGCTGCGCATCGTGCGCTTGCGGATGGTGCAGAACCAGCTCGGGGAGGCGGCGACCATCGTTACCGGTCTGCCGCTCGGCCCTCACCGTCACGCACCGTTCGCCATCGACGGCGACGGCCATCTGTACGTGGCGCTGCCGGCCGCGGATCACTCGAGCGGGTCGACCGGGACGATCCTGCGGTTCAGGGTCGACGGCACGGTGCCGCGCGACAACCCCACCGTTTCGTCTGTGCTGGGGCACGGGCACGCCCGGCCGCTGTCAGTGGAGTGGGACGCACCCGCCGGGCGGTTGTGGCTGTCGGGCACTGGCGGGTTCTCACAGCCAGTCGCCTATCTCGACATGGGCGAGCTGCCAGCATCGCGTGAGTGGCCCCGGCTTCCCCGTTCGGCGTCCGTCCATCAATCGGGCGTCGCGGTATCCGGGCCGGCTACGGGAATTGCCGCTCGAGGTTCGTTCCGCCAGGCCGTCATGATGGTGCCGGCCAACGACCCCGGCGTGCCCCAGCAAGCCCGTCCCAACGCGTCATCGGAAGAATTCGTGTATCTGCGTTTGGACGAGGTCGGTACGCTCCTCGCGGTCGCGTCGGGGCCCGATGGACGCATCCACATAGCGCTGCGAGAGCCTGCGCTCGACGCGTTCCGCATCGTGCAGCTGCAACCGCGCCGTTAGGAAACACCTGCTTGGCGCCTGCGCCAGCGTCGCTCTGACGGGCATCGATCCCACCGTGGCGTTCCCTACTGCCGGCCGGCCGTCAACACCGCCAGTTCGGCCACGCCCTGGTTGAACAGCTGGAGGATACGCCCGTTCGAGCGGAAGTCGTCGAGAATCGCCGCGCGGCGGCTCGTCCGAAGGTCGCCGATCACGTAGGCCAGCATCGCGGCCATGACGGTCCCCTCCTCCGTGCCCGTGGCCTCGAACCGGCGGCGGTGCTCCTGGAGGACCGGCTCGAACGAGG
>JBOGIR010000062.1:0-6524 GCA_050742335.1 Vicinamibacterales bacterium
ATGGAAAATGGAGTCTGGTTGCCCGGCCGGATCGTCGTAGCCGTCTTTTCCCCATTGGATAGAGCTCAAACCAGCTGCCGCGCTCGTGACGCAGGGGTTCCGCTTCCCTGACCGGCGCTATCATGGACGGAACCATGAGCCCACATATCTCCATCGATCGCGACGCCGTCTCGGCGTTCTGTCGACTCGCTATATTTCAGAAGGGCATCTCCCAATGCCACTGCGCCGGTCTTCGGCTCTTTGCGCCTATCTGGATCGCGGGGGCGCCTCAGGGCTCTAAGAGCTGAGCTCTCGACGGCAGGCAACATCTGTGGACACTTCCAAGATCAGCTATCGTGTCGCCGATTTCCTGAAGAAGCATCCGCCCTTTCAGGCCATGGACGATGGCGACCTCCTCGAGCTCGCGGCGCGAGGGCGCGTGAGGTTTCATGAGGCGAATGAATACATCTTGTGGCAAGGGGAACCGCACAAGCCTCACGTGTTCGTGATTCAGCAGGGAACCGTGTCTCTGTGGGACGAAGCGGACGGGCATCCTGCCTTGCGAGATGTGCGCGGCCCGGGAGACCTACTGGGGAGTGAGCGCTTCACCGACGCCCGTTGTTGCCTTCACTCGGCGAGGTCAGCGAGCGATGTGGTGATCTACTCCTTTCCGGCGTCAGACTTCGAGGATCTGGTGCTGAAGTATCCCTACGCGCGCCAGTTCGTGGAGGCGCACGACGCGGTGACCGCAGACTATCAGTGGGCGAAGGACGCGCACGATCCTCAGGAGATGTTCCTGCACGGCGTGGTCGGCCGAAAGGCGCTGGAGAGCGGCAGTGCGCAGATGAGCATTCGCGATGTCGCGCAGTCGATGCTGACCACCGGGTCCGACGCGCTCGCCATCGTGGACGATGACAATCGCATCCAAGCGGTGGCGACTGTCAATGCTATTCTCGCCTGGGTTGCCGCTGGGGCCGGCCATGCCGACCAGCCGATCGCCGGTCTGCTAGGGAGTGCTCCGCCTGCGGTCGGGCCGGCCGCCTCGGTCGTCGACGGCGTGCTGGCGATCGCGGAAGCTGACGCCGCCGCATTGGCCGTGACCTCGGATGGATCCTCGAACGGCCAGCTTCAGGCGATCGTGACGTCGAGAGACCTCGCCCGGGTATTTGGCGATCAGCCCATCTCGATCCTGCGGGAGATTCCGCTCGCGGCGAATATCCGGGAATTGTGGGAGCTCAACCACCGCGCGCGCGCATTGGCCCTTCAGTACCTCACGAGCGCCGCCTCATTCGACTGGCTGGCACGCTTCGTGTCCCTGGCCGACGTGAATATCGTGAAACGGATCATCGCGCTGCTGGGTGCGGAGGCGTCGTCGGCGTGCTGGTGTTTCTGTGGAGCGTCGGGGCGTGGAGAATCGCTCACCAGACACGCGCCGCAGTTAGTCGTCATCGTCGAAGGCGAGCATGGGTGTCCGGCACTGCGGCAGAGTTACGCGCGTGTGTCCGACGCGCTCGCCGAATGCGACTACCTCGCCAGAGTCGATATGACATTCGACCGCTCGTTCCTTGTGGCGGGCAAAGCCGAGTGGCAGACGCGCTACGCGCAGTGGCTGCGCGACCCGGTGCGCACACAGATGTACCGCGCCCGCCCTTTGTTCGACCTGCGCCCGGTTCACGGCCGTCGGTCGCTGTGGCACGACATGGAAAGCACGGTTGCCGGCGCGGCGGACTGCGATCTCCTGCGTGTGCTGGCCAACGACTGCCTGGCGAGCTTGCCGCCGCTGACGTTCTTCCAGGATGCGGTGGTCGAGAAATCCGGCGAGCAGACGACAGTCTTTCGATTGGAGCACAGTGCGCTGCGGCCGCTCGTCGACGTCGGGCGCGTATTCGGCATGGCGGCGAACAAGGTGCTCGGTACCTCCACGCGCGAGCGCTTCGCGTGTGCCCGAACGCTGCTCCCCGAGCACGAGGCGATCTTTCGCGAAGCCTCCGAGACTCTGCGCGTCCTGCTCTGGCAGCAGGCGCGCATCGGGATCGAACAGGGCACCAACGGATCGGAGTTGCCGCCGGTGCTGCTCAGCCGCCACGACCGGCACGTCTTGAAGAGCGGGTTCCGCTCCATTCTGCGACTGCTCGAGTTCACCGGCGACTCGGCCTGGTTGGCGGCGTCATGACGGCGCCGCCGTTCTTCCACCGTTACCGCACGTGTTTCGAAACGACCTGGACCGATGAGACGCCGATTGAAGACGTGCGATTCGTACTGCTCGATTCGGAGACCACCGGACTCAATCCGCGCACCGATCGCATCATTACGATAGGAGCCATTGCCGTATGCGCTCACGAGATCATCCTTGAGGACTCCTTCGACGCGCTTCTGAAAGTGGCCGGCAATACGAGTGCTGTGACGGTGCATGGCATCACGCGCGACGAGGCTCGCGGGGGGCTGGAGGAAGAGGAGGCTTTGGTCCGCTTTCTTGACTACCTGCGGGACGGCGTGATCGTTGGACACCATGTCGGTCACGACATCGGAACGCTCGACGCCGGTTACGAGCGTGGATGGGGTTTTGGCACCATGAATCGAAGCCTCGACACGATGGATCTCACGCTGCACCTTGAACGCGACGGCGCATTCGCCGGGCGCGCGCCGATTCGGTCTTTCACGTTGGACGCGCTGTGCCACATGTTCGATGTGATTCCTCACGACCGCCACACGGCAAGCGGCGACGCGTTCCTCACGGCGCAGGTGTTCCTTCGCCTGCTCAGGCTGGCTGCGCGTCACGGCCGGACGACGCTCTCACGGATTAGCGAGCCGTTCGTCGAGGAGGCCGAATAGCCGACCCGGAAAACCGGGTCGGCTGTCCTTCATCGATTCCGATTGAAGTCTCCGGAACCCGCGATGATCGACGAACACTCCGTCGTCACGCTGACGCGGGAGTGCGCCGAGAATCCTTCGGATCGGCAGACCTGGCAGTCCGCCCGCATGTAGACGATTGGTTCCTCGTGCGTGTCGATGCCCATACGTGTGAGCAACAGGGAGTTGCGGGCGAGATGGCTCCATGCGGTGGCATTCCACATCCGTTAACTGTGTAGTCCCCATGCGTAGGCGGCGGTGGGTAACCTCGTCGTGACGCGGCTGCCATCAGCGGGGATGAGTGACAAATGAGATCTCGACTCCCGCTCTGGTACTACCGAAAGCGGGAGCCGATCGCGTAAGGGCGTGACTACGGGATGATCGGCAATCCCGCGGCAATGGCGGTAGCTGCCGCGCTGCAGGCCGGGTGCCCCCATCCGCTGGTGCTGACGCCTGGCATCTGACCCGCCTGGGGCGTGATGTCGTAGACGATGTTGTCGGGCCGGGACGCATCGCCGCTCACACCGTCAGGGACGAAATCGAGGTTGAGCGTGTGCCGCGTCCTCCAAGCGATGTTGTGATCAGCGCAGGACGAATCACCGCTCACTCCGAGGCCACCCACCAGCGTGCCTTGGGCGTTGTACAGGCCGAGGCCGCCGCCGAACACGTTCACGCCACCGATACGCCCACCCACCATCGGATCGTTCGGCTGTCCGAAGTGGATGGCGTTGCCGCCATAGGCCACATCGGTGTTCACGGGGTTGCTCGCCTGCAGGCCGAAGAGGCTGCCGCCCGGCTGCGTCGCGGTATAGAGGTTCGCGGTCGACAAGGCGAGCCCAGGCAGGCTGAACGCATTGGCCGTGTTCGCCTTCTGGGCCGAGATCACGCGGCTGCCTGGCCACTGGTCGCCGCGACCGTCGCCGGTGAATGCCACGGCGCACACAATGCCGTCGCGATTGACCACCGTGGCCCACATCTCGAGGTTGAACCCGCCGTTCGGTTCCGCTTGTGCGGCCTCGAGGGCGTCCTTCAGCGCCGCGTGTGACGGCAGCCTGCTGCAGGCGGCTGAGCGCCCGGTCTCGTCCTGGGCGTGTGCCGCTCCGGCGGCGGCGAGCATCGCCGCGGCGAACAGAGTGGAAGTCATCATCAATGATCGTCGCTTCATATTGCCTCCCACCGCGGCGCCACGTCGCGGAAAACCGTAAGCGTACCATGGGAACTCGGATCAGCGACATGCCGGAGGCTGCCGCGTCGTGATCTGCGCCAGAGGTGCCGAGAAGTCCGAGGAGGCCGCTTCGACGTTGCGACAACGGACCGGACGAGTCGCGCGGCACTTACGTGACGTCGCTCAACGGCGACACCGTTCCCGAAGAAGCTGCTACCCTCGGGACCCACGAGGCCGCGGCTCACATGCCTGCTGGTTTTGCGGCAAGGCTGTTTTGATCCGGAGGATAATCGTCGGCACGAGCGACCGAAGCTCGCCCTGAGGCGGGTAGTCAGTGGTAATCAGGAGACATTTTCGAATCGTGGGCCGCCTGTTGATGGCCATGCTGATCGTGTCAGCCGGCTATTCGTACGCGCAGTTCCCGCGCGATGTCTTCGGCGGCTTCGGTGTGCTGCGGGGCGAACAGGGGGATCCGGCGGAATTACCACCGCAACAGTGGCCGGATCGGAACGTTGCCGGATGCCACATGCTCTACCGGAGCGTCCGCCGTGAGGCCAACGGCTCCGGCTGGCGCACAGACTATCCATGGGGGCAGCGCAACCTCTTGATCCGGCTGTCAGAGCTGACAAAGACACGGGTCAGCTGGCAGGCGGCCGGCGTTCCCCATGTGTGGCTCGTCCGGCTTACCGACCCTGCGCTCTTCGAATGCTCGTACTTGATGGCCTCAGACGTCGGGACCATTGGCCTGTCGCAGGAAGAGGCGGATGCTCTGAGGCTCTACTTGGAGAAGGGCGGCTTTCTGTGGGTGGATGACTTCTGGGGAGACGCGGCGTGGCACCAGTGGTCGCGCGAGCTCGCCCGCGCGATGCCGCCTACCGAGTACACGCTCGAAGACGTGCCGCTCAGCGATCCAATCTTCCACTCGATGCTCGAGGTGAAGAAGATTCCGCAGATCACCGGCATCGGCTTCTGGCGTGCCGTCGGTGGAGAGACGACATCCGAGCGCGGCGCAGAATCGGCGGTGGCGCACTTTCGCGCGATTCGCGACAAGCACGGCCGCATCATCGCCGTGATGACGCACAACACCGACGTGTCGAACTCATGGGAGCGAGAGACAGACGATCCACAGTACTTCTACCAGTTTTCGATCGACGGCTATGCCTTGGGGATCAACGTCCTTCTCTACGCGATGACGCATTGAGAAATTCAAAAATGTTTTCCATCGCGCAGTGGTATCGCTGAATGTGGGGACCACTTTTCGGAGAATTGGGAGGCACACCGTGAAACTCTACTTTGTGGGCCTCTTTGGTGCTGGGCTATTGTGCGTTATCGGCTCTCAGGCATTAAGCGGCCAAGCCGCCCGCCAGACCGCGGCTCCGAACGTCCAGGTTGAACGTGGGCGGTACATCGTCGAGATCGGCGGTTGCAACGACTGCCATACTGCGGGATACGCGGAGGCCGGTGGTAAGGCCGCAGAAACCGACAGGCTGAAAGGCGATACGCTCGGGTTTCGCGGACCGTGGGGCACAACGTATGCCACGAACCTCAGGCTCGCCATCAGCAAGATGACGGAAGCTCAGTGGCTTGCCTACGGCAAGAATCTGAACACCCGCCCGCCAATGCCCTGGTTCAACGTCCGCGCGATGACCGATGAGGATGTGAAGGCAGTCTACGCGTACATTAGACAGTTGCCGGGTGGACTCGGCACAGCCGCGCCCGCATTTCTCACGCCGGACAAGGCGCCGCCGCAGCCCTTCATTCAGTGGCCTGGAGTGAAGTAGGTCTCCGTTGTTCGACGTCCGTCGAACCCTTCTCCAACCGTCACACTCACTCTCTCTTGTTCTCGCGAAAATGACGAAAGAGAGCCGTCATTATTGGGTTTGTTACGTTGTGCCCTTTGATTTTTGCGAAACCGTCACACGTCACAGTCCTCTGACAGGTGACGACGTTCAATTGTTGGTGCAGCCTCTCGACGGCGCATAGTTTCAGCATCCCTCCCTTCGGCCGCGAAAAACACGAGCACCAAATAGGGCAGCATGCCTCGAGACCCTTCGCCATCATCGCCACGACGTCGCGATGGGATCGGACCGTGCCGACCACCGCGCCATACGCCCAGCCGGTGGCGAGCCCCTTTTGGCGTCACGACAGCGCGGTGGTGTTTCTTCCTACAATGGGAGGGCGCGTGCACAGCTCCCGCGCACGCCATCGGCCGGCGATCTCGTGTCGCGGCCCAGGAGGGGAGACGTGAAGGATGCACTCGCGCGTGCGCGGGCGGGCAACCGCCGAATCGCGAGCCTGGCCATCGCCGGCGTGTTGGCGTTTCACGCGCCCGCAGCGGCGCAGGTTCAACTCGTCCCGGTCGCGAGTGGTCTCGCCAGCCCGGTCTTCGTCGCGGACGCGCACGACGGAACCCGACGCCTCTTCATCGTCGAGCAGGCCGGCCGGATCCGCGTGCTCCAGCCGGGCGGCGCGGCGGCGACCGTGTTCCTCGACATCACCGGCCGCGTGCTCGACGGGGGCGAGCGTGGGC
>JBOGIR010000063.1:0-24942 GCA_050742335.1 Vicinamibacterales bacterium
AGTGCGGCACGCTCTGCTTCGGCTCCGATCCGCGCACCTCGGTGCTCGACTCGTTCTGTCGCACGCACGACGTGGACAACCTGTTCGTCGTCGATGCGTCGTTCTTCCCATCGTCGGCCGCCGTGAACCCCGGCCTGACGATTGTGGCGCAGGCGCTCCGCGTGGCGGACCACATCAGGGAAACGCACCTCGACTAATGCAGATTGCAGATTGGTCGAGTGGAGATTGTTGTCGAGTGACGATTTCCGATTTGTCGAGTGAGTGTCGATTGACGACGAAATCCGTCAATCGTCAATCAGTTCGACGAATCGTCATTCCGAAATCGTCAATAATCGTCAATCGAGCAGTCTGAAATCGGCACTTGATGGAGGGCGGTTGAGTGAGCGTCCGATCCTTCAGCCACTGCGGCATTACCGTGTCGAACTTCAACAGGGCCGTCCGGTTCTACTGGGACGTGTTCGGCTGCCCGCTCGTGGGCGTCGCCGACACGCCGCCCGATCGCGTGCGGTCGTTCTTTGGTGTTGCCGGCGACGCGGGCACGCAGCCCCGCTGCCGGATCGGCTGGATCCGCGTCCCCGGCGGGGGCGTGCTCGAGATCTTCGAGTTCCAGCCGCAGCTACCGCCCGATGCCGTTCGGTGGAATCGCGTCGGTCTGACGCACATTGCGTTCAACGTGCGGAATCTGCCGCGCTGGTACGACTACCTGCAGCGCAAAGGGGTGGAGTGCGTGAGCAGGCCGGAGCGCTCGCCGCGCGGCCATTCGTTCTTCTTCGTTCGCGATTTCGACGGGAATCTGATCGAGATGATGGATCTCGGGTACATGTACCACGTGCTGCAGTGGCTCGGCCCGCTCGGCGGGTGGCTCTTCAGACGGGGGATGTACCGGAAGTACTACGAGACATCGGAGTAGCCGCCGTGCGAGCTGCGTTCTGAGCCGGCGCTCCGTTCGGAGCCGTGGAAAAACCGCTCTTTCGCATTGCTTTCCGCGACCCGCGCCGCTCCGTGAGCGGCGCGGTCCTCACGCTTCAGAGCGGTTTTGCCCTCGCACTGTCACGGCTCCTCAAGTCGCGCCTCTCAGAACGCGGCCCGCACGCCGAGGGCCACCGCCCGCCGATCCCCGGTCCCGGATTCGGATCCCCGATCCCGGATCCCCGATCCCGGGTGCCAGATCCCGGATCCCGGATCCCGGATCCCGGATCCCGCTGATAATCTCCCTCCGTGCGCATCGGGATCGATCTCGGCGGGACGAAGATTGAGGGCATCGCGCTCGACGGCAGCGTCGAGGTGGCCCGCCTGCGCGTCGACACGCCGCGAGACGACTACCAGGCCACTCTCGACGCCATCGTGGCGCTGGTGCAGGAGCTGGAGAAGCGCGCGGGCGCCCGCGGTTCCGTTGGCGTCGGCATTCCGGGGACGTTGTCGCCGGCGACCGGCCTGGTGAAGAACGCCAACTCGGTGTGGCTGGTTGGCCGGCCGCTGCTCGCGGATCTCGAGCGCCTCCTCGCGCGCTCCGTCCGCATCGCCAACGATGCCAACTGCTTCGCCGTCTCGGAAGCAACCGATGGCGCCGGCGCCGGCGCCGAGGTGGTGTTCGGCGTCATCGTCGGTACGGGCACAGGCGCGGGCATCGTCGTACGTGGCGAAGTTCTCACCGGCCCGAATGGCATCGCCGGCGAGTGGGGGCACAACCCGCTGCCGTCGCCCACCGACGACGAGCGTCCCGGTCCGCCCTGTTACTGTGGCCGGCGGGGGTGCATCGAGACGTTTCTCTCGGGGCCGGGCATGCAGGCCGACTACGAGCGGCATGCGAGGCAGCGGCTGACGGCGCCCGAGATTGTCGCGGCGGCCGCTGGCGCAGGCAACCGAGACGCGCTGGCGGCGCTCGAGCGGTACGAGTCGCGGATGGCGCGCGGCTTCGCCAGTATCATCAACATCCTCGATCCGGACGTGATCGTGCTTGGCGGCGGAATGTCGAACATCGATCGGCTGTACACGAATGTACCGGCGCTGTGGACGCCCCATGTGTTTGCCCGTGGGGCGAACGCTGCGGGAGTGGCGCCGTCGAACGCGGCGGGACTCTCGCCAGCCAGTGAAGAACGAGTCCGCACGCGACTCGTCCGCGCGCGACATGGCGACGCCAGCGGCGTTCGAGGCGCGGCCTGGCTCTGGCCCGAGATGGTAGGCAGTAGGCAGTAAAGCGGCCAGAGACAGGAGGCAGGAAGCGCACAAAAAACGGTGGTCAGCGCCGAGCGCACTGACCACCGTTGGATGTCCACGGCGGGGTGTCCACCGCCTACCGCGAACCGTGCCTGGTCCGGCTAAAGCCGGACACTACGCACTTGCAGGTCTACCGGGTTCCCGCCGGATTCCTCACCTCGACCAGCGCCACGCGGTTGATGCCGCTGTTGGCCAGGACGAGGTTGCCCTGCGGCGTCGCCATCATGTTGCGGACGACGTGACCGCCCGTGGGAATGACCCACGTCTGGAACCGCTCGGTCTTCGTGTCGAAGCGGACGAGCGTGTTGGGCTTCACACCCGACTCGCTGTACCAGACCACGTCACCCACGGTGGCGATGCCGTACGGACGCGAATCCTTGCCGCCCGGCGACATCCACTCCTTGAACTGGCCGGTCTTCGGGTCGAAGCGGCCCATGTAGCCCAGGGGGAAGTCGGTGTACCACACGACGTCGTCGGCCGTAATCGCAATGCGCCGCGGACGCGCGTCGGCGCGCGGCAGCGTGTACTCCTTGATCTCCATGGTCACCGCGTCCATGCTCGCGAGCTTGGGCTGACGGAAATCGACGTACCAGACGAGGTTCTTGGAGTCGACCTGGACGCCGTAGGGATAGCTCGGATCCGACGGCGACTTGACAATCTTCATCTCACCGGTTGCCGGGCTCAGCCGGCCCACATGCCCCGACTGAAGGGTAAAGAACAGAATCCCTTTCCGGTCGAAGATCGGTGTGTGCGGACCGCGCGCGCCTTCGAGATTCACCTTGTATTCCGTGACGGCGCCCGTCTTCGGATCGAGCTTGCCGACTTCCTGGACGTTGATGCCGGTGTACCAGATGTTGCCGTCCCTGTCTTCGGCCAGACCGTGCGGTCCTGAATTGGGCGTCTCGAGCGGGTACTCCTTCATCGCGCCGCTTCTCGGATCGACGCGGCCGAGCCGGCTGGCGTACTGCCCGGTCCACCAAATCGACCCGTCACGGGCGGCGAGCGGATCGTGAGGGCGCTGGCCGAGGGTGGGCGCCAGCCACTCCCGGATGTTGACGTTCACGGGGCCGGGGACGATCACGGCCTTCGGAATGCCAGGCTTCTCGGGGAAGTTCTTCGCCAGGTAATCGGCAATCACGTTCGACTGATCCTTCGGCAACTCGATCATCGAGCCGTACAGCCGGACCCATTCGTCGCGCGTGAAGCCGAACGAGTTGGTGATGAAGTTCAGGCCGTGGCACTTGGTGCACGTCGCCGAAACGGCCTCCTTGCCGGGCCCGTCGGGCAATTGAACTTCCTGCCCTCCTCGCTGGCCCTGCACGTCAACGGACAGGACCAAGCCGATGAAAGCTGCCGCGACGACCAGGAGTATCAGCAATCCCTTTCGCATAGCGTTTTCCTCGTGATGAAGGTTCTGTCTGGGCCGTACACGCCTTCTCGTGACCAGTCGCGGGTCCTCCCCTTGATCTCCCGCAGAGCCCGTGACTGGTCGGCAGTGTGTCTTGGCGCGCTCTGCGCGCCTAGGGCCGCAGTGTAGGGCAGATGCGCACCCGGATTCAATAGAAATGAAGAATCCGTGTCGAATCAACACTTTGGACCCGCACGCCGGCCCGACGGCGAGCTTATTGCTGGATGTGCAGTATGGCTGTCTTGCGTCACGAGCTCCGCTGGCGGGCCGCCGAGCTGAGGCGAGAGAGGGTCATTTGAAGCTCATTGTTCAGCCGACGGACGGAGTGACCCCGTTGGTTGATGCGATCAACCGGGCGCAGAAAACGCTCGATCTCGTCATCTTCAGGCTCGATTTGAAGGAGATCGAAAAGGCGACGGAAGCGGCCGTGTCGCGAGGCGTCAATGTGAGCGCGCTCATCGCGAACACGCATTCGGGCTCCGACAAGCTTCTCCGGCAGCTCGAGTTGCGAATGCTGCAGAAGGGCGTGACCGTCAGTCGCACCGGCAACGAGCTCGCCCGGTACCATCACAAGCTCATCATCGTCGATCGCGAAGAGCTCCACGTGTACGGCTTCAACTACACCGCCGCCGACATGAACTGCCGCAGCCTCGGCATCGTCACGAAGAACAAGCCGATGGTGCAGGATGCGCTGCGGCTGGTCGACGCCGACACCACTCGACAGGAGTTCGAGCCGCTCCTGGACGACTTCGTCGTCAGCCCCGAGAACGCGCGGGAGCAGCTGGCCACGTTCATCAAGCGGGCGAAGACGTCGCTCGCCATCTACGACCCGAAGTTGACCGACACGCAGATGCTCCGGCTGCTGCACCTGCGCGCGAAGGCTGGTGTGGATATCCGGGTGATCGGCAAGGTCGGCAAATCGGCCGGCCACCTTCGCGTGCAGAAGATGCCGGGGATGCGGCTGCACGTACGCGCCATGATCCGCGACGGCGACACGGTGTTCGTCGGCAGCCAGAGCCTGCGCGCGCTCGAGCTCGACACGCGGCGCGAGGTCGGCCTCATCGTGCGCGACGGGGCGGTGGTCAAGCGGCTGCAGAAAACATTCGACGAGGACTGGGCGACGACAGAGCTCGGCCGCAAGGAGCAGAAGCAGTTCGAGAAGGAACAGCGGCTGGCGACGGCCGAGGACGTCTACTTCGAAATGCAGTCGTTCGTCGTTACGCGGACCGAAGCCCTGCGACGGCACGCCCCACTCGCAGCGACGCGTAGAAGATTCGCCCCACGGGGATCCCGCCGCCCAGCCGGTGACGCCCGATAGCCTCGAGGCCCGCCGACGCGATGCACCCGCAGTTCGAACAGTCGGGATTGCCGCCGAACTGACACGGCGTGATCCGGCGCTCCATGTCGGAGGAGAAGCAGGCCGTCGTTTGTGCGAAGACGCAGTCCTCGGGCGATTCGGGCGGCCGCGCGTAGACGTTGAGCATGCCGTCGAGCATCTGCAGCTTCGAGATCCGGCCGCGCAGCCGCCGGAGATCGGCGATGACGCGCGCGCGATCGGCAGCCGTCAGCCGCTCGGCCGAAATCTCGCCCTTCTGCGGCGTGTACAGGCTCACCCAGATCAGCCGCGTGTGCGGATTCTCCTGCCAGAGCCGCAGGAACTCTTCGACATAGCCGTCACGTCGCGCCTGTTGCCGCGTCACCGTGCAGTGCACGGTGACCTGGTGTCCGGCGATGTGCTTGAGAATGCGGTCGTAGGTCGCCGGCTTTCGCCGCTCGTCGTGCTCGGGCGGAAGGCCGTCGATCGACACCACCACCTGTAGCCGGCGAAGGGCGGCCCATTCGAGAGGGATGGGGCGCACGGCGCTCGTGACGAGCTGCGTGTGAATGCCGCGCTCGGCGAGGCGGGGCAGGATGACGCCGAGCTCCCGATACCGCACCAGCGGCTCCCCGCCGACAATCGAAATGTGCAGCGGGCGATGGTGATCGACGAGCGCCATGAACCGCTCGACCAGCTCGTCGCCCTTGTAATCCGAAAGGCCGCGGAGCGTCACGTCGCCGCCCAGATGATCCTCGCCGTACGCATAGCACCCCGGGCACGTGAGCGGGCATTCCTTCGTGATTTCGACCGACAGGTTCGGACGGTACCCGGACAGAATCCGGCCCCACGCCTGAATCACGTCCCGCGAGCGCAGGCCGTTGCTGTTCATATGGTGGCGTCCATTATGCGGCAACGGGGTGGACTCGACCAATCTCTGCCGCCGTGCGGCTCCGAGCGCGAATCTCGCACTGGTTGGGGGATCCGTATAGCGGTTCTAAGCAGGAGCTCAGTTGTGTTGATGATGATAAATCCCGATTCCCGCCTTCGCGGAAGCTACGGCGGGCCGCCGAAGCCTTGGCGGAGGCTGGCCGGTGGCCGGACCGCGCTGCGAGGGCTCAAGCGGCCGCAGCACGCCAGCTCCGTGAGCTGGCGGATTCCCTGAGCCTTCTCGCGTGGTCAGGCGATCCGTGTCGGCCTGACCTCCATAGGGCTTCATCATCATCAACACAACCGATCTCTGGTGTGGGCACCCGGAGTGCGCCAAGGAGACACTGCCAATCAGCCAGGGGCTCTTCACGACGATATCGAGGGCAAGGCCTTTGGCTGGTATCCTGTGGGTCGGATGCGTCGGGAGATCCGACTGCCGCCGGTCGTGCGGCGGCGCTCGAAACTGCACGGCTGGGGCGTGTTTGCGCTCGAGCCGATCAACAAGAACGCGCGGATCATCGATTACGCCGGCGAGCTGATCGATCACAGGGAAAGCCTGAAGCGCGAAACACGGTACCTGCGGCGCGGCGAGATCTGGTGCTTCACCGTGAATCGGCGGTGGGTGCGCGACGCCCATGTGGGAGGCAACCGCGCGCGGTTCATCAACCACTCGTGCCGCCCCAACTGCTACAGCCGGGTGGTCGGGCAGACGATCTGGATCTGCGCGGCGCGGCACATCGAGCCGGGTGAAGAGCTGACCTACGACTACTACACCGACGGTGAGTGCGTGATTCCATGCCATTGCCGGCCGGGGTGTCCGCGCAAGCTGTGAAGAGCGCTCGCGCCCTGGTCGTCGTGCTCATGGCGGCTCCTGCCGTCCTCCCGATCGTCGTGCCATCTGCCGGCGCTCAGTCCGATGTGACCGACGTCCAGCTCGTGGCGGCCAGCGCCGGACGCGTCGTGCGTGCAGGTCCGGGGGCCGGCGCCGCCGGTCGCATCACCACCATCCCGCTGGAGGTGTACGTCGCGCGCGTGATTGCCGGAGAAGGCGAGCCGAACGCCGCCGACGCCGCGCGTCAGGCGCTCGCGGTGGCGATCCGGACCTTTGCGTTGGCCAATGCCGCGCGTCACGGGCGCGACGGGTTCGATGTGTGCGACGGCACGCACTGTCAGGTGCCGCGGCCGGCAACGGTCGCGACACGTCGCGCCGCGCTTGCCACCGCCGGACAGGTCCTCATGTACAAGGGCCGTCCCGCCGAGCTGTTCTACTCGGCGTCCTGCGGTGGCTCCTCGGAAAGCGCCGCGCAGGTCTGGCCCGCTATCGATTATCCGTACCTCCGTGTCGCGTCCGATGACGTCCATCAGGACGACCCGTCATGGACGCTCACGCTCACGCTGGAGCAGATCGAGCGGGCCCTGGAACGCGTCGGCTTCCAAGGACGCTTGCGTGACGTACGCATCGCGGAGCGCAATCGGTCGGGACGAGCGGCGCGCCTGGAGGTACCGGGCATGGCGCCCGATGTCATCGCCGGCGATCAGTTCCGCGCCGCCATCGGTCCGATGACGCTGCGCAGCACGGCGTTCTCGATTGCGAAGAGCGGCAGCAGCCTGCGCTTCACCGGACGGGGATTCGGGCACGGCGTCGGCATGTGCGTGATTGGCGCGGGGCGCCGGGCCGCCCGGGGCGAGCGCATGCAGGCCATTCTCGCGCAGTACTACCCGGGCCTCGACCTCACATCGCTGAACGGCCCTTGAAGCACGAGGTGTCGTGAACGACACGTTTACTATGCCGCCTTGAGCGCCCTCGGCCGCCTCCAACGCCAGAGCACGACTGCCGACACAGCGATGCCGAGCACAACGACGGTGGCGACGCCGGCGATCGCGAACTGGAACGTGTCGGACTCCAGCGTGCGCAGGATGCCGGGACCGTAGACGAGCGCCAGCGCCGCGCCCACGCTGAACCGCACCAGCCGCATCAACCCGAACGCCGGGAAGAACCACCACGGATTCACGTTCAGTGCCCCGCAGGTCAGCACGAACGGGGTGAGCGGGAACGGCGGCGGCAGCAGCGCCGGCACGGCCAGCGCCACCGCACCGCTCTTCTGTACCCGCGCTCGCAGCCGATCGACCCGGTGCTTCGGGACGAGGCGCGGCAGCCCGACGTCGCCGACCCTGCGGCCAATCCAGAATGTGACGGCCGCGGCGGCGACCGAAACGACGGCGGCCAGCAACGGATACAGCCAGAACAGCCCGCCGTCGCGGGCGATCAGGTAGATGACCAGAGCATCGGCGCCAAAGGGCATGAAGCACCCCGAGAGACCGGAGACGCGTTACCAGCAGATCCCGTCGTACTGCGCACGGACCTGGCTGCCATCGAGCGGAATCCGCACGAGATCGATCACGATCTGATCGGGCCTGCAGCGGGCGACGGCGTCCGCGAACTCGGGCGACCCATTGCCCACGACGACAACTTCGGACTGCCCGATCACCTCGTCGATCGATTCGCAGAGATGCCGCGACAGGTGCGGAATCTGTTCGTCGATGTACCGCTTGTTCGCGCCGACGAGCCTGGCGAGCGAGACGTTGCGGTCGTAGATCGTCAGCGTGTAGCCCTTGCCAAGCAGCGCCTCGGCAAGGATCACGAGCGGCGACTCGCGCAGGTCGTCGGTGCCCGCCTTGAAGCTGAAGCCGAGGAGGCCGACCTTCTTCCTTCCCGTCTCCACGATGCGGTCGATCGCGTGCTGCACCTGGAGCCGGTTGCTGGTGAGCAGCGCGCCGATGAGCGGCAGGTCGAGGTCGACTTCCTTGGCGCGGTACTGCAGTGCGCGCACGTCCTTCGGCAGGCACGACCCGCCGAAGGCGAAGCCAGGTTTCAGGTAGTAGGCCGACAGGTTCAGCTTGTCGTCCTTGCAGAAGATGTGCATCACCTCATGGCTGTCGACGCCGACGCGTTTGCAGAGGTTGCCGATCTCGTTGGCGAAGACGATCTTGACGGCGTGCCACGCGTTGCTCGTGTGCTTGATCATCTCCGCCGTGCGGATGCTCGTGCTGTACAGGGGTGCCTGGATGTTGTCGTACAGCGACCTCGTCGGAACGGCATCCGACGCGTGGTTGTGTCCCACCAGCGTCAGTGGCGGCGCCCTGAAGTCGTCGACCGCCGTGCCCTCCCGCAGGAACTCCGGATTGACGGAGACGCCGAACCCCTCGCCGTAGCGCTTGCCCGACGCCGCCTCGAGCGCGGGAATGATGCAGTCGTGCGTCGTCCCTGGCAGTACGGTGCTTCGAATCACGACGACGTGGTAGGCCGGCTTGTCGCGAAGCGCCTCGCCAATCTGTTCGCAGACGCGGGTCAGATGCGCGAGGTCGAGGCTGCCGTTGCGGCGGCTTGGCGTGCCGACGCACACGAGCGACACGTCGGTGGCGTGCACCGCCTCTGCCGGACTCGTCGTCGCGCGCAGCCGGCCTTCGGCGACGCCGTGGTGCAGCAGCTCGGGAAGGCCGGGCTCGACGATCGGGCTCCGGCCTTCATTGATCGCACGCACCTTCTCCTCGTTGACGTCGATGCCCACGACCTGATGGCCCGCGTCGGCGAGCGAGGCGGCCGAGACGCTTCCGACGTACCCGAGACCGAAGACAGAAACTCTCATGGCTCGTTGTTCCTCTATCCCGGTGCCGGACTCCCTGATCCTTCTCGCGCCCGTTCGGCGAGCTCAGGGCAGCCCCGAGCGAAGTCGACGGGCGCGGTCAGGCGATCCGTGTCGGCCTGACCTCCATAGGGCTTCATCATCATCAACACAACCGATCTCCGGTGTAGGCGCACGTGGAGACGGGTGATTCGCAGGCCGGCGCCGGCCTCGGCCGGCCGGGTGCCGGCAGCGTCTGAATGCCGTCGCCGTCGATGAAGGTGCGATACCAGAGCTCCAGGTTCAGCAGCGCCCAGATGGCGTCGCCTCCCGCGAAGCGGCCGCGGCGATGGTCGTCGAGCAGGCGCGACACGGCGGCGCGGTTCATCAGGCCGCGCTCGCACGTCCGGCGATCCAGCAGTACGTCGCGGGCTACGGCGTTCCAGCGGCCGCGCACCCATCGGCCGAAGGGGACGGGGAAGCCCATCTTCGGACGCGTGAGGATGGCGGGGGGAACGATGTCTTTGACCGCCTCGCGCAGAATCCGCTTGGTGGTGAAACCGTGGAGCTTCAGCCGGTGCGGGAGCCGGGCCGCGAATTCAACGAGCACGTGATCGAGAAACGGCACCCGGCTCTCAATCGACATCGACATGCTCATCTGGTCCTGCTTCATCAGCAGCTCGACCAGGTACGTCTTCATGTCCGTGTACAGGAGACGATCGAGTACCCCGCTCGCGCCGTTCCCGCGGCGGAAGAACTCGAGCGACGTCGCGTAGGGATCGCCCGCGAGCACTGAGGAGTGCAGCAGCGCGCGCTGCAGGCGCAGCGGCATACCAGCAAAGCTGTCGAGGAACATGTCCGCCGGCCGGCGGGGTGTGGCCAGAAACGATCGACGCGCGATCCGGCCGATGCCGCCGGGCAGGCTCGACACAACCGGCGACGCCACCAGCGATCGAACGGCCCTGGGCACCAGTCGTTCGTAGACGCCACCGGCACGCCAGTTGATGAGCGCGCGAGGATACTTGCCGTACCCCGCCAGCAGCTCGTCGCTGCCTTCGCCCGTGAGCACGACCTTGACGTGCCGGCGCGCCAGCGCCGAGACGAAGTGCAGCGGCACGCTCGACGGGTGCGCGATCGGCTCGTCCTCGTGCCAGACGAGACGAGGCAGCGCGCCGAAGAAGTCGTGGTCGTCGATGACGATGTCGTGGCTGTCGGCGCCGATGGCTCGGGCCGCCTGCCGCGCGTACTGGAGCTCGCTGAACCGCTGATCCGCGAACGCCACCGAGAACGTCTGCACCGGCCGATCCATCTCGCGCGCCATGAGCGCCGCCACCGCGGAGCTGTCGATGCCTCCCGACAGGAACGCCCCGAGCGGCACGTCGGCCATCAATCGCAGGCGCACGGACTGCTGGAGGAGCGCGCGAAAATGGTCGACGAGCGTCCTGTCGTCGAGACGCTCCAGTTCCGGGTCGGGCCCCTGCAGCGGCAGGTCCCAGTACTGCTCGACCCGTACGCGATCGTGCTCGAAGACGAGCCGGTGACCCGGCGGCAGCTTGTAGATCCCCTCGAACAGCGTGTCGGCGCCGGAGGTGTACCGCGTGGCCAGCAGTTCCGAGAGCACGTTGTGATTGGGCCTCGCGGTGACGACACCGCTGGCGAGGATGGCCTTGATCTCGGAGGCGAAGACGACGAGATCACCGACGCGGGCCCAGTACAGCGGCTTGACGCCGAGCCGATCGCGCACCAGCAACAGGCGCCGCTTCGGACCATCCCACAGCGCAAACGCGAACATGCCGCGGAAGCGGTGTACGCACTCGTCGCCCCACTGCTCGTACGCATGGACGATGGTCTCGGTGTCCGATCGCGTGCGGTACCGGTGACCGGCGGGCTCGAGCTCCGCGCGCACGTCGCGGTGGTTGTAGATCTCGCCGTTGTAGGTGACCCAGATGCGCCCGTCTTCGTTCGAGAGCGGCTGCCGGCCGCCGGCGAGGTCGACAATACTGAGACGGACGTGGGCGAGCGCGGCGTGCGCGTCGGCCCAGAGGCCGGCGCCGTCCGGGCCACGGTGCGTCATCACGTCGCGCATGCGGACCGCACGCGTTCGCATGGCCGGGCCCAACGGCGTGGTTGCGGCGAACCCCGCGATGCCGCACATGAGTCAGGCCCCGATCCTTCCACCACCACGGCTCACGTCCATGTGGCTGAGCAATCGAGGTGCCACGACGCGGCCGCCGCCGTTCGCGCTACTTCGGCTGCAGGCGAACGATGGGGCCGATGACCGCGATGGGGTTGCCGTTGTCGTCCGACCCGCTGAAGTTGGTTTGCGTCCTGTGCGCGACGTTGTTCCCGCTGCACCAGTGCGTGGTGATGGCCGCATCTGCGCCAGGCGGGAGCACGATGCCCAGCCCGCTGCGCTTGCTCACTTCGACGCCGTCGAAGAAGTCGACGCGATCGCTGATGGTGAGCCCCGTGCCGCCGGTGTTCCTCAAGGTCTGCTGGTACTGCCAGCGGTTGGCGAGGTTGCAGTTGGGGGCCGGCTCGCTGCTCCAGGGAACCGGGTTGGGACTGATCGCGATCGTCAGCGTCCCATTGTTGCTCAGCGACGAGCTTGGCGCCGTCGGCGATAACTCGGTACTCCCGCCGCAGGCCGACGCGGCGAGCGCGGCCGCCGAGATCACGACGAGGGCGTACGTACGTAGCGGGTTGGAACAATTCGTCACCATGGATTCCCTCCAAGGGCAAGACGCGGAACTGCCGCGCCGGCCGCTGAAAGGCAGCAAGAACCAGGCCCACCAAGGCGAGCTGTCGTTCACACTTCTCCGTGCTCAGTTCTCCGTTCGTGTTCAGCTTCGGTTCCGCGTGCGTCGTTCACGGTTCGAGGTTCGCTGTTCGGTGTGATGCGCCGAACCTTGAAGTCGAACCGAACGTGAACACGCACCGAGAAGCGAGAACCGAGAAGCGTGAACGACAGTTGAGGTGTCTCAGCTCAACCGCCGAGCCGGGTTCCACTCCCCGCCACGAATGACGAGCGTGTGCTGGCGGGCCGAGGGCGGAGGGTCGATCTCGCGGTGATTCAGACGGACGTGCCGCATGCCGCGGAGCGCACCACCATCGAGACACAGCTCCGGCGGGGGGGTTGACGAACACAGATCCAGCACATCGTCCGAGAGAACGGCATGGAGGTCGGCGATCGTCTCACTTGCGGTGATGCTGAGCCAGTTGTCGCGGAGCGCACGTGCGTGGCTCGCGTCAATCACATCGAGCGCGATGAGACGGCCGCCGGCCTCCGCGTAGTGCAGCGCGCGCGCGTTGGTGCGGTAATCGAGCACAGCGCATGCGCGGCGGTCGCGCACGGCCGGGTCGCCGGGTCGCAGCAGAAACACCGAACCACCGCCGGCGTCGCCGACGCGCGCGCCGATAGCCGTGCCGTCTGCGTCGCACGCCGGGTCGAGACGCTCGAGCAGTGGCATCGTGAACGGGGAGGTCTGCCGGTCGCCGATCCAGGTCAGCAGCGTGAATGGCGCATCGGTCCGGCGCGTCGTCCGTACGGTCCACGCCGGGACAAGCGTGCCGTACACCGGCGCGTACCACCCCAGGCCGGATTCGTCGTCACCGTGCGCGAGCAGGAGGTCGCTGGCGTCGTGCAGGAGCCACGCTTCGTCTCCGTCGACGTGCCTGGCGCGCAGCCGCCCGGGCGCGTCACACGTCGGCAGCCAGCCTGGATCGAAGTGCCAGTGCGCTCTTGCCGTCAGACACCCGCTGCCGAGCATCTCGTCCGCAATGAGCCATCCGCCGCGGGCCGCCCGCACCACCGTGCGGCGGTGTCGCACCGGCGCGTAGC
Organism: Vicinamibacterales bacterium; assembly: GCA_050742335.1. Lineage (GTDB taxonomy): Bacteria > Acidobacteriota > Vicinamibacteria > Vicinamibacterales > UBA2999 > DATCJA01. The sequence continues at coordinate 13,335 of JBOGIR010000063.1, forward strand.
CGGTGTGCGAGGCTTCGGCCCAGTCGAAGTCGTCTGTGAGTCGCCGGTCGTGCAGGCGTGCATCGGCGCGTGTGCGCCACCCAAACGGCCCGGCTGACACGGCCTGCGAGCGGTCGTCCAGCGTGACGGTGTTGTGGCTCATGGTGCTGCGCAGGCGATCGCGCAGGCCTGGATGCATCGTGTAGGTGAACGTCCCGGGATCGATCAGCAGGGGCTTGCCTCTGAGCGCCAGCGTGATCGCGAGCGCGCCGGCGTGCGCGTGCCCGCCCGTCAGGTAGCCGTGGCCGCCGACGTCGAACGTAGCGTGACTGCCTGACGAGTCGCGGATCACGACGAAGCCGGTGTCGGCGAGGGTGCGCGACGACACGGCAGCGGCGCCGGCGGGCACGTCGAAACGGGCATCCCAAGCGGCCTGACCCGCAATCCACACCACTTCTTCCTGCAGTCCCCACGGTGCGAGGTCGGGTCGGTCGAGGATCACCGCGGCAAGCGCCAGCGAGTCGCGAACGTCGTGACACGCGCGGCCGATCGGCCACAGCATGCCGCCGTCGTCGTCACCAATCAGCGGGAGCCGCCCGCGGTCGTCGGCCATCGCGCGTGTGAACTCGGCCAGGCGCCGTGCGGCGTCGGCAAACCGCCCAGCCGCCTCCTTGTCGGCGTCGCGTGTGGCGGTGAGCCACGCCATCAGGTAGAAATCGAGCGTGTAGCGCTGGTAGTGCGTGGACCGTTCCGCATGTCCGCCGTCGGCGTGAATCTGGCGGCCGATTTGCTCGAGGAGAATCCGGCGGCCCGTATCCGCCCACCGCGAGCTGTTGGCCAGCTCCGGCAGCGCGACACCAACCACGTACAACCCGAGCGCCTCACCGGTGAGGTGCGTGTTGGGGCTGAAATAGACCGAGAGGTTCTGCTCGACGTGCGTGAGTTGCCGATGCAGCGCCACGAGCAGGTCGATCAGCCAGGGCGAATCTGGTGCCTGGTGCTTGGTGCTTGGTGCTTGGTGCCGGTCGTGTCCCAGCAGAAAGTGCAGTCCCCACGTCCAGGAGATCGCGCGCAGGGCGATCTCGAGCATGCTGGCCCAGTTGATGCCGGCGAGCGGCGGGTTGGCGGCGAGCCAGCCGTGCAGCTGCGCGATGATGCCGCGGCGATAGCGCACGTCGCCCGTCAGCCAGAGCGCCCGTCCGAGCTGCAGCCAGTGCTGGTGACGATTCAGCTCCCAGACGACCTTGTGGTCGCCAATGACCGGATCCAGATAGGGCACGTCGGCCCAGAAGCGAAGGGGGGCCCTGCGGCCCGACACCGGATCGAGATGCCAGTCGATGGCGCCATCCGGCGAGCCCCACGGCAGCAGACGATACCCGAGCACGTCGAAGCGGCCAGCGAGGACATGGTCGCCCCGCGCGGCGGCTTGTCGTGCAGCCTCCGGCCATCGTGCATTCACCCGGTCGCGAATGGCGTGAGCCGATCTCGGATCCAGCGTGAAGCGCGTGGCTCGCTTGCCAATCAGGTGCGCCAGCTCGGCATGAACGGCCTGCCACCGCGAGCCCGCGTCGTCGTCCTGAGAGACGTTGTCCAGCACACCATCGGCGAGGACGTCCCATACGTCCTCGCGATTCCACTCCGGCGCGCGAACCAGAGCGGCCAGCCGCTGCGCCGCAGTCCGCCCCGCCTGGCGAGTGCGCCACGAGACTTCCGCGCGCGACATGCCGCGCAGGCGGCTGAGAGCGACCGCGTTCATGTGGACTCTCGCGAAGGTGTGCCTCTCACTGTCGAGCGCTCCGGCGGCCTGATGACGGCTTCGTACGCCGCAAGCCAACCTTCGCGCGCGGACGGCCATTCATAGGCCGCACAGCTCTGGTACGCGGCTGCCGCGAGCTGGCGCGCGTAGGACGGTCGCTCGACGAGCGTCAGCACCTGCGCCGCGACCGCCTCGTCATCGTTCTCGGGCGCCAGCAGGCCGTGCACGCCGTGCGTCAGGATGGCGGGGACGCCTCCCACCCTGGTGGACACGACGGGCAGTCCGCTCGCGAACGCCTCGAGCACCGACAGCGGCATGTTGTCGATCGACGGCGTCTGCACGAAGATGTCGGCATCTGCGTAGTAGCGGTTGATGTCGGCAGGCGGGACGCGGCCGGCAACGGTGACGTGGCGCAGCGCGAGCTGGCTGGCAAGATCGCGGAGCGCGCCTTCCTGCGATCCGCTGCCCACGAGCGTCAGTGTGGCCTGTGGACAACGCGCCTGCACTCGGGCGAACGCGCGGAGGACGCAGGCCACGTTGTAGTGCGGCTCGAAGTTGCGTGTGCACAGGAGCCGCGGCCGCAGCGGGTCGCGGACGCGATACGCAAACTGCTGCAGACTGATGGTGTTCGGGACGACTCGAGCCTCGATGCCGAAAGCCCCGAGCACGTCGCGCAGGAACACCGACGGCACCACGTTGAGATCGACGCAGCGCCGCAGCACCAGGCGCGCCAATGCCGATCGGCGCAGATGATCCGGCGCCTCGCCGCTGTGATAGTTGAGGATGACGGGCCGTCCGAGCAGCCTGGCAATCAGGATGGCGGGCAGCGGCGCCAGGAGAAACGACCAGTACGACGCCGAAAAGACGTGGACGAGGTCGGCGCGCCGCAGTTGATGGACGAGCAGCGGCCAGTAGCACACTTGCGTGACGAGGGTGCGGACGTACTTGATGTGCAGTAGCGCCGCGAGCGGCGGCGGGAGTACCGGATCGATCGGTACCAGCCACGCCTCGATCCTCGGATCGCGCTGCCACGCGTCGAGCAACCGCTGCGCCTGCACGGCCTGCCCGCCAAGGATGCGGAGCGAGGCGGCGACAATGGCGACGCGAAGAGGGGACTCCATGCTGGTTCGCTCGTTCGTGGCTGGCGCTCAGGGGTGCAATGCGTGAGCCCCTGAACGGCTGAGGTGAGTCACCGATAGCGAGGCACCCCGTTCACACGATTTCGCGCGGCTTCACGTCCGCGCACGACTTACAATTTTGGTGTTCGAGCGACGGATTTGTGATGACGACGCATCGTGGCGCGGCGGCTGTCACCATAAACCCTCGGTTTCTGGGTATTTCCAGCCGATCACGAAGTCGTATCGCGTGGTACTTCACTTGCGCTAAGGCCAGCAGCAGTTTTCGGCTTCCGACCAACTTTTCACGCCAATAACCCTGCGTCCGGGGACGTCTGCGTTCAGCCCCTGCTGAGTTCGCCATGGCGTTCGTGCGCGCCGGTGTCTTTTCGGGGAGACGGGAACTGAGACTCGTGGCAGGCGGAGGCCTTCAGGCCTCGGCCAAGGAGGAGTCCCCGTGTTCCTGGAAACCCGTCGTGTCATCTATCTGCTGATCTGGTCGGCGTTGATTGTGGGCGCGCTGCCGTCGTTCGGCGTCGGCGTGGTGCGTGCGCAAGGGCAGGCTCCCGGGGGGTTCACCGAGTCGGCCACCGGTAATGGGCTGCGGCCCCGTTTGTCGGCCGGAGAGATTCAGGCGTTTCTGCCGCAACGCGGGCGCTTCACGTTTCCCTCACCCTACGAGACGACCGGCGTCCGTGTGACGAACGGCAGCGACTGCGGCGGTGCCGATTGCGTCAACTACGTGGGCTATGCCTACTGGCGCAACATCAACAACCACGCCGGCAGCGACACGATGCTGGTCTTCCTCGGGCTCAATCGCCAGCGGGGCGGTGGCGGTCCGACGCTCTTCAGCTACAACAAGAACACGGGTGAGACGCGCAACCTGGGCCCGCTCTTCTCCGCTGACAGCCCCTTTTCGTGGTCCTCGGGCGAAGGGTGGTATTTCAGCGCGAGCCGGGCCACGACGCTGTATGTCAACGACTCGAACCGCCTGCTTCGCTACGACGTCAACTCGAAGGCGATGGAGACGGTCTTCGACGTGCGCGATCACCTCGGGAGCGACAAGCACATCAAGCAGATGCACTCGAGCAGCGACGATCGCGTGCACTCGGCGACGGTCCAGGATTCGAGCTGGCGCATGCTGGGCTGCGTCGCGTACCTCGAGGATCAGCGCCGCACCGTCTACGTGGCCGCCAAGGGCGATTACGACGAGTGTCAGGTTGACAAGAGCGGGCGCTGGCTCCTGCTCAAGGAAAACGTCGATGGCCGCGACGGCGAGGACAACCGGATCATCGATGTGCAGGACGGCGGCGAGCGGGTGTTCTACGACAGGGAAGGCGCCGCCGGCCATTCCGATCTCGGACACGGCTACCTCGTGGCCGAAGACAACATGTATGCGACGCCGGGCGCCGCGCGCGTCTGGCAGTTCGGTCAGGACATCCACGCCGCGGGACAGGGGACCGTCGTCTACAACCTGACCAACTGGGATGCGCCGGCCGGCCTGGGTCACATTGCGCACAGCAACGCCAAGCCGGGCGTGCCGGTGGCGCAGCAGATGGCGTGCAGCAGCAGCGCGGAGCGCGCGAACCTTCCCCGTGTGAACGAGATCGTCTGCTTCCGTCTCGACGGGTCGAGAACGGTGCTCGTCGTTGCGCCCAACATGAGCGACCTGAACGCCTCGGGCGGCGGCAGCGACGACTACTCGAAGCGGCCGAAGGGCAATCTGGATCCCACCGGCGAGTACTTCATCTGGACGGCGAACCTCGGTACCAGCCGGAACGACGCGTTCATCGTCCGGGTTCCGCAGCAGAAGCTTGGTGTTGCGGGTGGCGCCCCGGCACCTGCCCCTGGGCCAGCACCGGCGCCAACGCCCACGCCGGCTCCGACTCCGTCGCCTGCGCCTTCACCCGCACCGGAGCCTGCGCCCGGTCCTGCCCCGACGCCACCGCCGGCGCCGACGCCCGTGCCCGCGCCAACCGGCGCGGTGCGGTGGATGAGCCTCATCAATGCGTCGGTCAGCGGCGGCGGGTTGGTCAAGTCGTCTGGTTGCGACGGTTGCCCGGATGCGAGCGGCGTGTCGGAGCAGCAGATCGCCGGCAACGGCACGCTGGCGTTCGTTGCACCCGAGTCCACGTCGCTGCGCTTCGTGGGTCTGGGCGCCGGAGGAATTGGCGCGGGCGCCGGCGACATCAACTTCGCGCTGCGGTTGCAGAGCGGCGTGGCCGAAGTCCGTGAATCGGGCGCCTGGAAGGCCGACGTGCGGTTCGCCGCCGGCGACAGCTTCCGGATTTCGGTGGAAGGCGGTGTCGTGCGGTACTCGAAGAACGGCACGGTGTTCTACACCAGCGCGGTGCGTGCGAGCTACGCCATGCGCGTCCACGTGGTGCTGTTCAGCGCCAATGCCTCGGTTGCCGGTGTCGCGCTGAGCGGCGCAGCTGGGGGTGCGTCGGCGTCCAATCTAGGAGCGGGGGTGGCCGCCGAGGTGACGCCGGTCCGCTATGCGATCCCGCGGCCCCAGGGATCCGTGCCGAGGCGGCGGTAACCATCGTACGTAGGCGTCCGCCTTCCGCCAGACTGCGCACCGTACGTAGTGTCCGGCTTTCTTGTCCGCCGTAGCTTCAGCGGAGGCGGAAGCCGGACCCGTGTGTCTCCCGCTTCTATTCAGTCGGACCAGCGCGGCGCTGCAGGGATGCTACGCGTTTCCCACGTAACCTGCTGCCGGCGTATCGCGAATCGGACGAAACCGATCGTCGTGGCCCAGATCAGCACACACATCGCGCACGGGACGCTGAAGACGAACGACCGCCGGTCGCGCTGGAGGAACCCGGCCAGCGCGGCCGCGTAGAACGCCGCCTGGACGATCAGCGCCCACCGGTAGATCCACTCCGTGGCCAACGCGCAGGCCGTCACCAGCAAGGTCGCGTGGAGGAGCGGCAGCGCCAGCCGCAGCGCCTTGTGCGACATCGTTTCGAGCCAGAGCCGGTTGCGCCACGGACTCAGCAGCCACCGCTCGCGCGCGAACAGCTGGAAGGTGCCGGCGATGGTACGCGCCTTCCGCACGAATTCCTGCCGGGCGGTGGCCGACGCCCGATCGTAGGCGTGCGCGCGCGGCTCGAACAGCACGCGGTATCCCCGACGGACGATCCGCAGCGGAATCAGCACGTCGTCCAGAATCGTGTCGTCAGGAATCGGTTCGAACAGCGCACGGCGGATCGCGTAGATCGCCCCGGTGGCGCCAATCGTGGAATCGATGCGGCCCTCGGTGGAGCGGATGAACTTCTCGTAGCGCCAGTAGAACGCCGAGCCGTGTCCCGCCGCGGCGGTACTGTGACGCGTGGCCAGCACCAGCTCGCCGCTCACCGCGCCGACGGTCGCGTCGGCGAAGTTCTCCACCAGCGCGCGCAGCGTGCCGCGGTCGAAGTGCTGCCGTGCGTCGGCAAACACGACGATCTCGCCGCACAGAGCCGGCACGACGGTGTTCAGTACGGACGCCTTGCCGCGGCGCCGGGCGAACCAGCGGACGAGCACACCGAGATGCTGATACCGACGCGCCCGATCGACGGTATCGTCGGTCGATCCGTCGGACGCCACGACGATCTGCAGTCGATCGCGCGGATAGTCGAGCGACAACAGGTTCTCGAGGCGCCGGCCGATCCGGCAGCCTTCGTTGAACGCCACGACGAGCACGGAGACCGACGGCTCGATCGGCGCGCGTCGGCGCCGCGCGGGCCGGTGCGTCGCGCGCAGCGCAGCGATCAGCGGATAACCGAGATAGATGTAGAGAAGCAGCGCCACCGAGGTCCAGAACGCGACAACGGTGACACGTCCACGGTTCGATACGCCAATGCCCAGCGACGCCATGTCCACTGGTGGAAGGTTCGGCATCAGAGCGGCGGTGAGAAGCTCGACGATGGCGAGCCCCCCGAGGGCCCGTTCCACGGCATCGATGTCGGCGCCCGGATAGCCACCGTCGGTTGCCTGAGTGGCAAACGGTTTACCGAGCCTGATCTTCCGGTCGCTGCCAAAGCCGTCGAACCCGATCTCACTGAGCGACTTGGGAAACAGGTTGTCGCGTGGATAGCTGCCGGGCAGCGCGCCGACGAGTACGTTGCGACGAACGACGGCGCCGGGGAAGTATCGCTGGAGTGAGGCGTTGCCCGGTCCGGTGCCGGATCCGCTGATCCCGTACTCGTTGTGCGGCATCACGTTGTTCTGGAAGACGAATGCCGTGTGCGGCTCGCCATCGCCGCCGAACAGGACGCTGCCGGTCTGTGTGGCGGTGTTGTGGTCGATGACGACGGCGCGCGTGCCGTTGAGCAATTGAAACAGGCGCCCGTTGCCCCAGCGGCCGCCAACGTCGAGGAACACGTTGTTGCGAATGGTGATGCGCTGCGTCTGTTGGCTCGGGTGATTGTCGTCGCGTCCGAGCACGTTGATGCCGGCGCTCACATGGCGCACCAGGTTGTTGGCAAACGTCACGTCCTCGACCACCGACCAGGGCGCGCCTCCATCCTGATTGCGGACGGTGAAAAGAATGGCGAACCCGTTCTGCGCGTGAGGCCAGTTGTACTCGAAGAGGTTGCCCTCGACGAGCACCCGCCGCGCATTCTTGAGCTCGAAGAGGTTCTTGACGCTCCACTCGGTGCCCTCGAAGGCCGGATCGTCCTTCTTCCAGCGCAGCGGCTTCGCCATGTGGTTGCGCACGACCTCGATGTCGGCCGGCACGAGGTCGGCAATGCGCGGGTCCGCGCCGCCAAACATCACGTTTTCGCCCGATGCCTCGAGGTAGTTGCCCGCGATCGCGAAAGGTCCTGGTCCATTCCATCCGGCGATCGCCTGCGCATCGACCGCGCGCTCCTTGAAATCCGCCAGGTACGAGTCGATGACGGCCGCATGGCGGGCGTTGAGCGCCACGCCCCGGCGTCCGCCGAGCCGCGCGTCGCCATGGATGTAGCAGCGGTCGATGATGAAATGATGCGGTACAGCGTCGAGCGTCGCCTCGCTCTCGCCGAGTCGTACGAGCGTGTTGAGCGACACGCCGTCGGCGGGTGCGATGTCCAGCCCGACCAGGCGATAGTGGTGGGCGCCCGGCTCGGCCTCGAACACCGAGCCGGATGCGGCAACGACCCTCGCCATGCGGGAGGCATCTGCCGGCGTGACGTGACGGCCGGACGCCGGCAGGTCAGGAGCGGCCGAAGCGATCACGATCCAGCCGTCGCCGGCTTTCTGGCGAAGGCGGAACGGGCCGCGGTAGGTGGCACGCGGCTCGAGCGTGATGCGGTCGCCACCGGTGGCGCGGTCCAGCGCCGCCTGCAGGTTGCCGCCCGCCGGCACATGGATCGTGCGGCCCGTCGTGCCGATCTCGGGGATGTCCACGCGTGCGCGGGGAAGCTCCGGCGGGGTGTCCGGATCGCGCGCTTGTGCGGCCACCGCCAGTGACTCCGCACCGCCCGCACCGCCCGCACCGCCGGACGGCTCCACGAGCTCCAAGCTGGCCACCACGAGCAACGCGCTCAGTACGACCGCACTTCTCATCAGGCTGTTCATCACCGCATGCATATAGAGGGTCCCAAACCCGGAGATCCCGGAGATCACGTGTGTAGAGTCGTGAGCGTGTTGTTCGCCGCGGCCGAACCCGGAACCTGAGCAGCGGCCTCGGAATCCAGAACCGAACGTGAACACAAACGGAGCAGCGAGAACCCAGAAGTGTGAACGACGATTTCGCAGACTCAACTCAAGTGGGTCCTGGGCTCCAGGCTGGACACGTGCTGCGCCGCGAACCGCTCGACGGCGCGGAAAAACGTCGCTTCACGGTCGCATCCGGGGTGCTCGGCGTGGGTCCCGGTCACCCACGCCTCGGTCACCCCGTTTCGCGACGTTTTTCAGACTGCCGCTGTCGCGCCGCTCGCATGGTTCGCGCCTGCAGCACGTGTCCAGCCTGCCTCTGCCTACTGCCTACTGCCTACCGCCTACCGCCAACATCCACTCCGACATCCGCGGATACGCCGGGCCGAGCAGCGGCTTCGCGATCCCCTTGGCGCGCCAGCGCGCCCATTCGCGGTATCTGGTCCAGGGCGCCCGCTGCACGAGTCTCGACGCCGTATCTGCCGCATGCCCGCAGCGGATGGTGAATCGTCCCACCACGAGAATGCCGCTCTCGTCGTACGGCGCGGTGGTCGGTTCCGAGGTGAAGAGGACGCGCAGCCCCGCCTCGCGGGCGGTGTGCGCCACACACGGCGCGTAGAAGCCGCCGGGCACCGACGCGGCGCTCACCTCGCGACCGAGCAGGTCCTCGAGCACCTGGCGGCTGCGAGACCATTCGCGCCGCATGCGCTCGAGGTGGCAGGCGCTGAACCGCGCCGGATGCGAGGCCGAGTGGCTCCCAATCGCGTGGCCGCGCGCGTCGAGCTCGCGAATCTGCGCGGCAGTCAGAAATCCACGGGCGCCGATCGCATCGGTCGTGACGAAACAATGCCCGCGCCACCCGCGCGCTTCGAGCCGCTCGGCAATCACGGTGTAATACGACACGCCGCCATCGTCTACCGTGAAGAGAAACGGAACCCCACCACGGGAAACGCCACCGGGAGAGAAGTCGCCGGCGGCCTTCCGCCTTCGCGTGAAGTCCTCATGCAAGAGGCAGCCGGAGGCCTTCAGGCCTCCGGTCACCTGCGTGATGACCACCGGCGCATCGCTGCGCACGCGCGCCACACCAGCGAGTTGGGCGTCGAAATGGGGCACCGACAGCTTGTAGCGGTCGGCCGCGCCCGACGCGAACCCGCTTTCGCGCGGATTCGTCACGTACACGTCATGAAAGAGCAGGGATATCGCGCGCATCGTGGGTCCTGGCCGCGCGGCGGGCGGCCCGCTTCCATCGCAGGTAGTCCGTCAGGCGCGGCTGGCCCCACACGGCGGAGTGGCGGCCGTCGGTGGACACCCTCGCCACCTCCTCGCCTCGGCCAACGGCAAACAGCACGCGTCCGATGGCATCGAGGTTGTCCAGGACAACGCGATGCTGAATCACAGTGTGCGACTCGCGCACTTCGTCGATCGCGCAGCGCGCGTGCAGGTAGACCGGTCCGGTGTCGATGCCGGCGTCGGCCCGGAGGAGCGTCATGCCCACGCGGTCCAGATCGCGATGGACCAGCGCCCAGAAGCAGCCATGCGCGTTGCGGTATTCGGGGCAGATGCCGGGATGCAACACGAACGTACCGGCGCGCGGCAACTGAAATATCGCAGGCTTCAAGATCACCTTGCAGCGGGCGACCATGAGGTCTGGCCGCAGCCGCGCAAGAAACTCACGCGCATCGTCGCCGTTCGGACTGGTGACGACGATGCGCGGGATGGCATCCAGATCGACGGGATACCGTGCGCGCAGCTCGCGGACCGTGCGCGCTTCCCACGCCGCATCCTCCCTGGTTAGGCGCACCTGCGCGTAGGCTCGAAACGCGATGACGTCGAGGAAGCGGAGCAGCCCGACGCGGCCAATCTCTCGCCGTGCGGCGCGCCACAGGCGTCCGCGTCGATCACGGATGATGATGATGCCAGCCAGTGTCAGCGTGCTCGCCAGCCACGACGCGAGGGCCTCGCGGTCGAGGAGGCTCCGCTCGTGGCAGACGAACACGGCCGTCGGCATGTCCTCGTGCGTGTGCATATCGCTCAACCACCTCTTCACAGTGCTGTTCGAAATCGCGCGCCACCATCGGCCACGCGTTGCCGGCTTCGACGAGCGACCGTCCGGCCTGGCCGAGCGCCAGCCGCTTCTCGCGATCGCGCAGCAGCGCGACCACCGCATCTGCAAACGCGGCGGGTTCGTCGGCCGGTACGAAATGCCGCCCTGGCTCGAGCGCCAACCCCTCGGCGCCGACCGTCGTCGAAACGACCGCCTTGCCCATGGCGAGCGCTTCGAGAATCTTGAGCCGCGTGCCGCTGCCCGCCCGCAGCGGGACGACGTAGACGGCCGCTTCGGTAATCCAGGGGCGCACGTCCTCGACGGTGCCGGTGACATCGATGCCCGGCCGTGCGGCCAGCTCGCGCACGCGGGGGCTCGGATTGCGACCGACGATCGCGAACGAGGCGTCGGGCACGGTGGCGCGAATGCGCGGCAGGATGACGTCGGCGAAGTGAACCACCGCATCCTCGTTGGGATGCCAGTCCATCGAGCCGCTGAACACCAGTCGAGCGGCGCGTTCCTGGTGACCGTCCGGGGTGAAGTAGTGCGTGTCAACGCCGGTCGGCACCGTCATGGCGCGCACGCCGGGCGCGATCTCCTCGAGGCGCCGCCTGTCGTCTTCGGACACGGCGATCGTGAGGTCGGCCTGTGCGCACGCGTCCGCCTCGCGCGCTCGAAGCTTCCGCCACTCGAGTTCGATGAGCGCGCGGCGCCACCAGCGTGGCTCGACCGTGCTGAGCCGGCGCCAGATGAGGTACTCGACGTTGTGCTCGAACAGGACGACGGGCACCGGCCCGCGCATCGGCACATTCGCGGCGGCAAACAGGAAGTCCGAGACGCACAGATCGATGCCGCCGTTGTCGACGAGCGTACCGACCGTGCGTCGCACCGGCGACAGGCGCCATTTCCAGAGATCCACGGGATACGGCGACAGCCACGACCTGGCGACCGTCGCTCGGAACCTGGCATCTCCGCGTTTCGGGACGACGTACGGAATCGAGATGACGCGATGACAGTGTGAGAGCCGGCAGGCCAGGCCGTCAGGGTCATCACCAGCACCGTGCGTCGTCAGGATCGTCACGCGGTGAC
>JBOGIR010000064.1:0-28930 GCA_050742335.1 Vicinamibacterales bacterium
CGACGAGCCAGCGCGGCTAGTCGGTCCGCATGAAGCGGACCGACGGCGGCGAGGCCTCGCCGACCGCCTTCGCTCGCGGAATCCGTCAGCTTCGGCGAGTCTCGCCGAAGCCTTGGCGGAGGCGGAAGCGCAAAACGCGAAGCGGGCGGTTCGTGTTCAGGTTCGCAGACATTGCACCATCGATGCGCGGCCCGGCGCGGCAAAAACGTCACACATGCGGAGCCGAATCGCTGATTTCCGAGGAATTCGGCCCGGCACGCCGCGTGCTCACGGACGATGGTAGGATTCGGGCTGCGGGAGCCCGAGCGCGAGGCTCACGATGCCGATTGTGGAAGAACGACTCACCTCACTCGAAGGCAAGATGGACGCCATCGCCGATCTGCAGCAAGCGATTGGCGAGTTCCGGACCGACATGAATCGTCAGTTCGCCGAAGGGCGAACGGAGATGGACCGGCGGTTCGGCGAGGTCGACCAGCAGTTCGGCGAGTTGCGGACCGACATGAACCGGCGGTTCGGCGAGGTCCGAAGTGACATGGATCGCCGGTTCGGTGAGGTCGATCAACAGTTCGGCGAGATCCGCAGCGACATGGACCGCCGGTTCGGCGAGGTGGACCGACAGTTCGGCGACATGGACCGCCGGTTCGGCGAGGTGGACCGGCAGTTCGGCGACATGGACCGCCGGTTCGGAGAGGCGGACCGGGGGTTCGGCGACTTGCGGACCGACATGAGCCGGCAGTTCGGCGAGGCCAAGCACCAGGTCGATCAGTTGGATCGGCGGCTCGACGTCCTGGACCTGCGCGTGGAGCGCCACTTCATGTGGATGGTGGGCATCCAGTTCACGGTGCTCCTCGCAGTCATCGTCGCACTCATCCAGATGGCGCCGAGATAGCGCGGCCATCAGCACCTGTCGTTCACACTTCTCGGTTCTCCGTTCTCGGTTCGTGTTCATGTCCGGTTCCGAGTTCCGGGTTCCGTCCGCCTGAAGCCCAGACACTACGTACGTTTCTTTTTAGTACGTAGTGACCGGCTTTAGCCGGACTTCGGTCGAACCCAGCTCGCGCCGTACAAACGCTGTGCTGCGCAGAGGGTAACCGGCGCGCCGCCGCTGACCGCAACAGCAGCGGCGTACGGAAGCGCACGGCGCCAGATCGGCGTGCGCGGCGCGGGCAGCGGAACCAGCTGGTACCGTAGCCTGGAGGAATCCGAGCTACTGGCTACCAGCTACCGGCTACCAGCTAGTTTAGTACCGATAATGCCCCGGCTTGTACGGCCCCTCCACCGGCACGCCGATGTAATCGGCCTGCTCCTGCGTGAGCCGCGTCAGCCTCACACCCAGGTGATCGAGGTGCAGCCGCGCCACTTCCTCGTCCAGCTTCTTCGGCAGCATCGTCACCGTCTTGCCGTACGTCTCGGCGTTGGCGTGCAGCTCGAGCTGCGCGAGCACCTGGTTGGTGAACGATGCCGACATGACGAAGCTCGGATGGCCCGTCGCGCAGCCGAGATTGAGTAGCCGCCCCTCGGCAAGCACCAGCACGCTGTGGCCGTCCGGGAAGCGCCACTCGTCGTACTGCGGCTTGATGTTGATCCGCTGGATGCCCTTCGCTTTCTTCAATCCGGCCATGTCCACCTCGTTGTCGAAGTGGCCGATGTTGCCGACGATCGCCTTGTCCTTCATGCGGGCCATGTGATCGATGGTGACGATGTTCTTGTTCCCGGTCGCCGTGATGAAGATGTCAGCGGTCTCGACCATGTCCTCGAGCGTCGCCACCTGGAAGCCCTCCATCGCCGCCTGCAGCGCGCAGATGGGGTCGATTTCCGCCACAACGACGCGACAGCCCTGGCCGCGCAGCGCCTGCGCACACCCCTTGCCCACTTCGCCGTAGCCCATGACGACGGCCACTTTGCCACCGAGCATCACGTCGGTGGCGCGCGCGAGGCCGTCCGGCAGCGAGTGTCGGCAGCCGTAGATGTTGTCGAACTTGCTCTTCGTGACCGAGTCGTTGACGTTGATCGCCGGGAAGAGCAGCGTCCCCACCTCCATCATCTGATAGAGACGATGCACGCCGGTCGTCGTCTCTTCGCTGACGCCGCGAATGCCTCTCGCCACGACCGTCCAGCGGCCCGGGCGCGCGGCGAGTTCCTGCCGGAGCGTGTCGAGAATGACGCCCCATTCTTCGGGGTCGTTCTCGGGACTGAACGCCGGGACGTTGCCGGCCTGCTCGAACTCTGCTGCCTTGTGCACGAACAGCGTCGCGTCGCCGCCATCGTCTACGATGAGCGTCGGCCCGGTGCCGTCGGGCCAGACGAGCGCTTCCGCCGTGCACCACCAGTATTCCGGCAGCGTCTCGCCTTTCCATGCGAACACCGGCGCGCCCCGTGGCGACTCCATCGTTCCACCGGTCTCGGGACGACCCACGACGACGGCCGCGGCGGCGTGATCCTGGGTGGAGAAAATGTTGCACGACACCCAGCGGACATCGGCGCCGAGCTCGGTCAGCGTTTCGATGAGCACGGCTGTCTGCACCGTCATGTGCAGGCTGCCCATGATGCGGGCGCCCGCCAGCGGCTTCTTGCCGGCGTAGCGCGCGCGCAGCGCCATGAGGCCGGGCATCTCGTGCTCGGCAAGACGAACCTCCTTGCGCCCCCATTCCGCCAGCTTCAGGTCGGCTACCTTGTACGGAACCCGGCCCACTTTCTTGGCGGCCTCGAACGCGTGCATGCTCTCGATTGCTGCTGTCGCCATTGCGGTCTCCTGTTTCGTCCGGCTTCCGCCTTCGCCAAGGCTACGGCGGACAGGGAAGACGGATTGTCACGGTCCAGCTAAAGCCGGACACTACGTACGGAAACGCCGGACACTACGTACGGAAACGCGGACACTACGTACGGAAAGTGTCGTCTCCGTGTCTGCTTGTCCGCCGTAGCCTCAGGCGAAGGCGGATGTCTCCGTGGCCTGTGTCACGCAAACCGGCTGATCTTCAATTGTGCCGCGTTGCGACGGCCGCGAAAAGCGCCGGCCCCTTCGCGTCGGGATCTGTCGGCAGCGCTCGAATGCGCACGTCGTCGAATCCCGCGCCCGTCAGAAACCGTGTGATCTGCGTCTCTGAAAATCCGAGCCAGACGTGCCCCATCTGCTGCTGGTACTCCTCGCGCTCGTGCGGCAGCATGTCGACGATGAGCACGCGGCCGCCGGGCTGCAGAACGCGAGTGACTTCCGCCAGCGCGCGCGCCGGATCGGGCGAATAGTGGAGGACGAGCGACATCATGGCCGCGTCGAGCTCTCCCGCGCGAATGGGCAGCGCCTCGAGATCACCCTCCCGAACGTCGACATTCGGCAACTCGGCGACTCGCTTCCGCGCCGCCTCCAGCATGTCGGACGAAGCGTCAACGGCAATGACGCGGTGCACGTGCGGCGCAACGGTTTCGGTGAGCTGCCCCGTTCCACAGCCGAGATCGCCCACTGTGAGAGACGGATCGATCAATCCGAGGACGGCCCACAGATAGAAGCTGTCGCCGAACAGCTCGCCGCGCAGCCGATCCCAACCAGCCGCTGCTGTCGCGAAGTACTCCACTGACTTCGCCCGTCGCCGCGCGAGTACGCCAGGCAACCGCCGTTCGTCCTGGTCCGCTGTGGCCGTGCCCGCCACCTGCTCGCGAATCAACGGCCACAGGCGGCTCGCGCCGGAATCGAGGTCGTGAAGCGGCATGCTGTAGAAGCGGCTCGTGCCGTCGCGGCGCGACGTCACCCAGTCGTCTTCGGCCAGCGTCTTGAGATGCCGGCTGACGCTCGACTGGGGCAGCCGCAACGCGGCGCACAGTTCCGAGACGGTCAGCTCGTGCTTCTCCAGCAGCAGCAGGATCCGGCAGCGGGTCGGATCGGCGAGCGCCGACATGTGGTCGAGGATGGCGACCATGTATCCGTTGATGCGGATGTAATGATAAAGAAGAAACCACCGGCCGTCAAGATATCGCCGGGTCCACGGCGCCTCGATCGAATTCGCTCCGTGGAAACCGGCCCACGTACGTCTCCGCCGAGTGGAAAAAGGACCCGGCCTGCGTCTGCCTACTGCCTACTGCCTACTGCCTACTGCCTACCGCCTACTACCTTGGCGAAAACCAGTACGCGATCTTGATGGCGAAGAAATTGTCGCCGCGGCGGCCGAGCGAGCTGAACATGTCGCCCGCCGACACGCGCTCGGGCATCGTGAGCTCCAGCTCCCGATCCTGCTGCCACACCAGATAGAGGGCGCTTCCTGCCCGCCATTCCCAGCGCAACACCAGGTTGCTGCGAAACGACTGCACGTTGAAGTCGCGGTTGCGCAGCGTGAAGGCGGCCGCGCCGTCGCTCACCCGACGCGTGCCGTCGGCCAGCGTGGTGAGCGTGGTGCCGTCGGTGCCATACACACGCAGTTGCCGGGTACGTGCGGCCACGAGTTCGCCGATGTGGCTGTAGCGGCCGCTGGCCGCGAACGGCTCGCCGTAGAAATCGAGCGTCAGATCCGGCTTGAACGTGTAGTTCCAGCGAAACTCCGTCGAGTAGGTCGACCGGTCGATGTGGGCAAAGACGTAGCGGCCACCGTAGGTTGCCGGGCCGCCGCCCGCCAGCGTGGCCACGTACTGCTGCGTGTCGATCTCCCGCTCGTACTGCGGACTGATGGAGAGCAGCCACCGCGATCCCGGCTGCATCGTGATACCACCGCTCGCGTTGAACATGAGACCGCCATCCTCGTTGCGGCCGTAGGTCGCCTCGATGTCACCGCGCGTCCGGGACGACTCGCTGCTCTCGACGCCCAGGGACATCTCCCAGTTCGCCGGCTTTTCCATAGACGGCCCGCCGCGCGTCAGACGCTGGTCCTGCGTGCGCGGATTGATCGTGGCGCTCAGCTCCGTCTGCCAGAAGTTCGGCCATGTGATGTCGAAGCCCGGCTCCCACTCCGCCTGCTGCCGGTCGCCGCCGTAGTTCCACTCGTTGCTCGCCTGCAGGGTAAATGAATACTCGCGCCACCAACGGCCCGGAACCGTCTCCTGATATTCGATCTCCCCCATACCGACGATGCCGTCGCCCACGTTGAGGCGGCCGATGTCGTTGGTCTCGAACTCGGGCGACTCGATGTCGGTGCCGACCTCCCACGACCAGTGCTCTGCGTTGCTGCGCTGGAGATTTGCGATGAGCTTCATCCCCGTCATCGATGTGCGCCGCGGGTCGTAGGAGGCGTAGTCGGCGTCAGGACGCTGGAGGTACCTGGCGCTCGCGCGCTGGAGACGATCGATGGCGGGCGCGTCGCCGCCGACATACGTGACCCCTCCGTTCACCTGCATTTCGTAGTCGCCGTCCCTCAGACGGATCACGGAGTCGCTGCTGAGGGTGAAGGCGTTGCGCGTGAGCAGCGAGGCGAGCGGATCGCCCTCGGCGATATCGCGATGCACGGCGGTTGCCATCAGCGCCGTCGTGGATCCGGCCGACCCGAACTGCTGCTGCAGCCGCGTCACACCGTACGTCGTCCGCGGCGCGACGCGCGTGCGGCCGAACAGGCCGGGCGCGTCGAACGTGCGGGCGGACTCGTCGGCAGTTACCGCGCCCAGCATCCCGACCGACAGCCCCGACTCCAGGCGCCCGGTCAGCTTGGCAGCGCCCAGAATCGTGGACGTGCCCGGGTAGTCCACGAAGTCGGCCGACGCCCGTCCCGCCGGCGGTGCGCCGATGCGGCGCGAATAGAAATAGTTGTTGACGTTGCCCGTCAACAGATCGTTCCCCTCCACGAAGAACGGCCGGCGCTCGTCGAAGAACGTTTCGAACGCCGACAGGTTGACTTCGGCCGGGTCGGCTTCCACCTGTCCGAAGTCCGGATTGACCGTCGCCTCGAGCGTGAGGTTCGAGCCAAGGCCCACTTTCGCGTCCACGCCGACGCGCCCTTCGAGGTTCCCGCCTCCAGTGAATGGATCGTTTCGGTCGCGATCGCCGATCACGTGCGATGCACTGGCCACGTACGGCATCACCTCGAGCCGGCGGCTTGGCCTGATGCCGTCGATGCCGTGCAGGTCGCCGAAGAGCGACGTCCACCGTTCCTCCGTACGCGAAATCAGTGCCCAGTACACTTCCTCGTTGCGCGACGGGATCCATCGCTGGATGTTCAGTCCCCACACCTGCGGACTGCGATCGGTGAAGCGAAGCTGCGAGAACGGGATCCACAATTCTGCCACCCATCCCTTCGCGTCCACGCTCGTGCGCGCCTGCCAGACGGGGTCGAAGCTCTCATCGTCATCCCACGGCCTGTCGCTCGCATAGTAGCGATCAATTCTGACGCCGGACGCGGTGACGCCGAACGTCGAGGACGTCCGTCGATCCAGATACGTGTCGAGCGAGATGAGCAGGTGTTCGGCTTGATCGCCGTTGTCACGACGCCCCATCGGGGCCTGAATGCCGCCGCCGGAATCCATGCGGGCGCCCACGTACAGCGCCGTGTCGTCGTACGCGAACCGCACTTCCATCTGGTCGGTCGGCCGCGTACCCTCGACCGGCTCCTTCTGGACGAACTCCGTCACGGCCGGAACGCTCTGCCACACAGCTTCGTTCAGCCGTCCGTCGACGTCGATGGCGCCCGAGGGTACACGAACGGCGCGCGCCGACTTCCTGCCGTTGTCCTGCTGTGTGAGGTTGTCCTGTTGGGCGGCAGCAGGGGGCACAGCGCACAACGCTGCCGTCACCAGCCAAGGGCCGACCCTTGATATCCCGCTGAGAATGCCCTTGGCTGGTTGGCAGTATCTTCTTGGCGCGCTTCGCGCGCCCTGGACCGCTAACGGCCTCATACCGAGTATGAGTTTCGCGTTTGAAGCCGTGAAGCGGTCCAATATGAGAGCTCCGAATCCGTGGTTCATATGGTGTTGTTGGACGCGCCGACATTGTACCGCGCGCTCCACCTGGAGAACTCGATCAGCCTTCCAGCATCTCCCTCCAGTTGAGGCCGGCCGGATCGCCATCACGAGGTGCGCCAGCGTAATGCACCGTACATGAAGCCACGATGAAGATCCGAGGCCGAGCGGCGACGCCATGGTCGCGATACAATCGACACGTCCAGTGAGCCAGGTTCGCGCGCTGCTGATCGTGACGGCGATCGCTCTCGCGCTTCCAGGAGCGAGCGCACAGGTCGCCGTGCGTACGTTCGACGAGGATCCGATCGGCAGTCCGCCTCCCGGTCTCACCTTCTCCATCGCGCGTCAGCAGATCGCGGGGCGATGGCTGGTGCGCGCCGAAGGACCGAACCATTACCTGACACACCTGGCGGACCCGGCCGCGTCCGGCGGCTTTTCGCTGGCGGTGCTCGACACGCCGCACCCCGCGCAGATGCGCGCATCGGTGCGGCTCAAGCTCCTCGAAGGCGAACGCGTGGGCGGACTCGTCTGGCGCTATCAGGACGCGGAAAATTTCTATCTCGCGGCGCTCGACCTGCGCCTGCAGGAACTGGCGCTGTATCGGGTCGTCCGCGGGAATCGCATCAGGCTCGACGACGAAGACGAGCTCGAGCTGGACGAGTCGGCCTGGCACAGCGTCCGCGTCGTGCAGGATGACGACGATATTCGGGTCTCGCTTGGCGGCATCGGCGTGATCCGCGCCCGCGATCGGACGATCGCCGACGAGGGCCGCGCCGGGGTCTGGTCCGGCGGCGGCGCCACGGCGTGGTTCGACGACCTGCGCGTCGAGCCGGATGAGAATCGAGGACGCGGCCGGTGAGGCTGCTCGTCGTCGAAGATGAGCGCGACCTGGCGCAGACACTTCGACGAGCGCTCGAGGAAGAGGAATTCGCGGTCGACCTCGCCGGGGACGGCGAGGACGCACTCTTCAAGATCCGGGAGATGCCGTACGACGCCGTCATCCTCGATCTGATGCTGCCGGGCCTCGACGGGTGGGCCCTGCTGCAAACGGCTCGCGCCGATGGCATCCGCACGCCGGTGCTCGTCCTGACCGCCCGCGACGGGATCGACGATCGCGTGCGCGGCCTGAACCTCGGAGCCGACGATTACCTCACGAAGCCGTTTGCGCTCGCGGAGCTCATCGCGCGCGTCCGCGCGATGATTCGACGGGCGTATGGCAATCCTGCGTCAACGGTTCAGCTGGGCGGATTGACGATCGATACCGCCAGCCGCCAGGTGCGGCGGTCCGGCGTCGCGATCGAGCTGACGGCCCGCGAGTTTGCGATTCTCGAGCTCCTCACGCGCTCGCGCGGCGCCGTGGTCGCACGATCGACGATCTGCGAACACATCTACAACGAAGACACCGACGTGCTGTCCAACGTGGTCGATGTCCACGTGGCCGCGCTTCGCCGCAAGCTCGGTCCAGGGGTGATTCGCACCCGCCGGGGTGAGGGCTACATCATCGATGCTTAGCTCGCTGCGCGCGCGGCTGCTGCTCTGGTACACGTTCATCCTCGCAGCCGTCATTGCGACGTTTGCGGGCACGGTCTGTTACCTGTTCTGGCGCTCCCTGGTCGCCGACATCGATCAGGGTCTGCGGTCGAGCGCGGCCGGCCTGGTGCAGGGATTGCGGCCGATGGCCTCGGGAGACTTCGACCTGGTGCTTCCCCCCGAATACCGGCAGGCCGACGGCGCCACGGCCCCGCCCACCTATTACGCGATCTGGAATGGCGAGGGAGAGATCATCGATCGCTCGCTCGGCGACTTCGACATCCCGCGACCGGCCGGTCCGGGAACCGTCACGCGCGACGGGCGGCGGGAACTGACGGTGTCCGGCGCCAACGCGGCGCTGGTGCTGATCGGCCGCGACCTGGCCGACGCCCGGCGCGATGTCTTCGCCTTCGCGGGCACCGCCGCGGCGGGCGGTCTGGTGGCGCTCGTCCTGTCGCTGCTGGGCGGCTGGTTCCTGGCGGGGCGGGCGCTGGCGCCGGTGGCACGAATCAGCCAGGCCGCAACCGCCATGAGCGCCGGCGACCTCACGGCTCGTATCGCCGTCGAACGCACCGAAAACGAGCTCGAACAGGTGGCGCTCGCGCTGAATCAGGCGTTCGATCGGCTGCACCTCGCCGTCGAGAACGAGCGTCGATTCACGGCCGATGCGTCACACGAGCTGCGAACGCCTCTTGCGACGATCTCCGCCGAAATCGAGTGGGCGCTGTCACGCGATCGCTCCCCGGAGGAGTACCGCCGCTGCCTCGACACAGCACAGCGGGCGGCCGAGCGCATGCGTCGCGTCGTGGAGCGCCTGCTGACGCTGGCCCGTGCCGATAGCGCCGAGGTGATCCTGCACCGTGCGCCGATCGGTCTTGCTCCGGTGGTGAACGATGCCTTGGGCATCGTGCGCCCGCTCGCGGAACAGAAGCGCGTCACCATCGCAACCCGCCTCGATGAAGCCACGGTCGTTGGAGACCGGGATCGGCTCACCGATCTCGTGACCAATCTCTTTTCGAACGCCATCCAGTACAACCGGGCCGGCGGGCACGTGAACGTGGACGTGTGGCGCGAAGGCAGCGAGGCGTGTCTGCGGGTGCGCGACACCGGCACCGGCATCAGCGCCGACGATCTCCCGCGCGTCTTCGAGCGGTTCTACCGCACCGACAAGGCGCGCACCGCGCACTCGGGTGGCGCCGGTCTCGGCCTGGCGATCGCCAAGTGGATCGTCGAAGCCCACGGCGGTCGGATTGTCTGCCAGAGCACCGTGGGGCAGGGAACCGAGATTCTCGTCCGTCTGCCGCGCCTCGTTTGAGCTGGTGACGACCGCGCAGGCTGAAGCCGGCGCGCTACACCTACCTGCGCATGTCGCCATACGTGCGCATGTCGCCACACCTGGACATCTCGCTGCACCCGTACCTGTAGCGCGCACGCTTCAGCGTGCGCGTCAGTGCGCGTCAGCCCTCCAGTTCCTCGCCGAGCCGGGTGACCAGCCGGTCGAGCTCGCTGACCACGGCGCGCACCGTATCGGGCTGGCTGAGGTCGATGCCGGCGCGTGCCAGCAGGGTCATCGGGTAGTCACTGCCGCCCGCGCACAGCAGCGACAGATACCGCTGCACGGCATTGTCGCGCCGGGCCGTATCCGGCGCACGCATGTCCTGCATCAACCGGGCGGTCGAGGCAAAGCACGTCGCGTATTGATACACGTAATACGGCGTGCTGAAGAAGTGCGGGATGCGCGCCCAGGTGACGGCGGAGATCGCTTCCTCGTCCAGCGCGTCGCCGTAGTAGTCGCGCAGCAATCCCCGCAACAGATCGTTGAGCGTGTCGGCGGTGACGGGACGGTCGCTCTCGACGAGCCGGTGCGCCTGCAGCTCGAAATCCGCGAAGAGCACCTGCGTGTAGAACGTGCTCGCGATGCTGTCGATCGCGTGCTGCAGCAGCACGATCCGCTCCTCGCGCGAGCGCGCCCGCTCGAGCATGAAGTCGAGGAACAACGCTTCGTTCAGCGTGGACGGCACCTCCGCGACGAAGATCGTGTAGCCCGCATACACGAACGGCTGCGTCTGATGCGACAGCCGCGTGTGCATCGAGTGCCCCATCTCGTGTGCGAGCGTGAACACGGCGTCGAGCGTCTCGTTGTAGTTGAGCAGCATGTACGGGTGCGCCCCATACACGGGAGCGGAGTACGCGCCGTGCCGCTTTCCCGCGTTCTCGAACACGTCAATCCAGCGCTCGTCGAACGCGCGACGCACCTGCTGCTGGTACTCGCGGCCCAGCGGCGCAACCGAATCCACGATCCACGCACCGACCTCATCGTAGGGATATCGCACGTCGTGTTCGACCAGAGGCACGAAGACATCGAACAGCCGGTAGGCGTCCACCCCGAGCACGCGGCGCCGCAGGCGATGGTAGCGGCGCAGCGGCCCGGCGCCCTGCCGAGTGACGGCAATCAGGTTTTCGACGACGGCCGGCGGGATGTTGTTGCCGTGCAGCGCGGCCTCGAGCGTCGACGTGTACTTCCGTGCCCGGGCGTGGAACCAGTCGCGTTGCAGCACGCCCGTGTAGAGGGCCGCATAGGTGTTCTGGTTGTCGGCGTAGACACGATGGAATGCGCGGTAGGCCGCGGCGCGATCCTCCTGCCGCCGGTTCGTCTCGAGCACAGCCCGGTACTGGCCGTAGCTCAGCGTCACGGCTTCGCCGGTGCTCAGCGTGATCGACGGACACTTCATGTCGGCCGTCGTCAGCGCGGCGTAACTGTCGTGTGGAACGCTGTTGAATCGCCCCGCGTACGACAGGAGGCGCTCGCCATCCTCGTCGAGCACGTGCTCTTGCTCGTGAAACAGGCTCTCGATGGCGAACCGGTACACGGCGAGATCGGCATGGCCGTCCAGCCAGCCGCGAACCGTCTCGAGAGGGATGGCCAGCAGCTCCGGGTTGAACCAGGAGCTTGCCTGCTGCTGCCGCGCGAACAAGATCTGCACCTGCTGCCGGCGCGCGTTGATGTCGTTGTTTCGCTGATCCTCGTCGTACTGAAGCGCCGCGAAATACCAGACCCGGTAGCTGAGCGCGCCCATGTCGTCCATCGCGCGAAACGCCGCCAGGAGGCTTTCCGGACCGAGGGCCAGCGTGCCCTGCAGCATCTTGAACGATTCGACGGCCGCTTCGAGCGCTTGATAGCCGGACGCCCAGTCGTCCCAATCGCGGCAGATCGATGTGAGGTCCCACTTGTACTTCGGCGGGATCTCCTCGCGCACGCGCAGGGTCCCTGGCTCAGGTCGAAACGTCTCAAGTTGAGGCATAAGGCAGGCGTTGGGGGGTTTTTAGGCTTTAGACTTTAGGCTTTTCTAGATGTCTTCTCCGTGTCTCTGTGTCTCCGTGGCCCGGCCGGGGCTCTTGCGACGGATTGTCAGGTGACGGGACTCAACTGAGCACCAGATCGACCAGCGCCGGATAGTTCACCTCGAGCCGGGCGCTGTGGCGCGGCCGTGCCAGCGCCTCGGCGAGCGTGGCGGGAAGAGGTACCTTCTCGCCGATGGCTGGTTCCACGACCTCCAGGAACTTGGCCGGATGTGCGGTGGCAAGAAAGACGCCCGTTGCGCGTGGATTGGCCGATAGCTGCTCCTGGAGACCCAGCCAGGCGATGGCGCCGTGCGGGTCGAGCAGGTAGTGGTGCTCGCGATACACCGTTCCGATTTCGGCGACGACCCTCGTATCGTCAAAGGCCGCGCCGGTGAGGTCCTCACGCATCCGGTCGAGGTCGTCGTCGTACAGGGCGCGTATGCGCTCGAAGTTGCTGGGCGCGCCGACGTCCATTGCATTGGCGACGGTGCGCACCGACGCCCGCGGCGTGTAGATGCCCGACCGGAGATACGCCGGAACGACGTCGTTGACATTGGTGGCCGCAATGAAGCGCCGGACTGGCAGACCGATACGCCTGGCAATGAGGCCCGCCGTGAGGTTCCCGAAGTTCCCACTCGGGACGGAAACGATCAGATCGGACCCCAGACGCGCAGAATCGTAGTGTCCGGCTTTCCCGGGCGCCGAAGCTGCGCCAGCAGCGAAGGCGGCAGCCGGACCCAATTGCGCCAGGAGAAAATAGTAAAACACCTGCGGCAGCAGCCGCCCGAGATTGATCGAATTGGCCGGCGTCAGCCACACCTTCTTGCGCAGCTCGTCATCGGCGAACGCCTGCTTGACCAGGCGTTGACAATCGTCGAACGTGCCCCGCACCGCGACGGCGGTGATGTTGTCGCCGAGCGAGGCCATCTGCGCCTCCTGCACGTCGGTCACCTGCCCTTCGGGATAGAGGACGAAGACGCGTGAATCCGGGACGCCATGGAACGCCTGCGCAACGGCGCTTCCCGTGTCGCCTGAGGTCGCCACGAGAATCGTGAGCGGCGTCCCGTCCGTGAAGTGGTGCAGCAGGCGTGCCTGCACGCGCGCCCCCACGTCCTTGAAGGCCAGCGTCGGCCCGTGAAACAGCTCTAGCGCCCAGACGCGGTCGGTCACCGGGACGAGGGGAATGGGAAAGTCGAGCGCGTCGCGCACGAGGCGTTCCATGTCCCCCTCGGTGATGTCACCCGCCAGCAGATGCGTGCCGACCACGGTCCCGATGGTGGCGAGGTCGGCGGTGCGCAGCGCCTCGAGGGTGGCCGCAGGCAGCGGATCGAATCGTTCGGGAAAGTACAGGCCACCGTCAGGCGCAGTGCCCGCAAACAGCGCGTCGATGAACGGCACGGGTGGCGACGCGCGCCTGGTGGAAACCCATTTCAACGTGGTCCTACGCTTTCATCGGTTCCGGTCGTATGGGCACGGATCTCCCCCGATCGTCGACCGCCACGAGCACCACTTCCGCCTCGGTGACCTTGACCACTTCGCCCTGGCCGACCGCGCGCGGCGCCGCCAGGCCGGCGCCCCACCGTTCGGCCTCCACCAGCACCCGCACGGTGAGCGACGTGCGGCCGACGCGAGCCGTCTCGGTGTAGAAGCTCACCACGTCGCCGACGAACACGGGCTCGTGGAACTCGACCTCGCGCATCGCGCGCGTGACGTACCGGTGCGGCGCCGTCTTGCGGGCTTCCACCGCCGACGCGAGGTCGATGTGCGACAGGATGACGCCTCCGAAGATCGTCCCGAATGCGTTGGTGTCCTTCGGCAGCAGCACCAGCTTGATGGACGGAAGCCTGACGGACATGGCCACCACATTCTAGTCGAACGATCCGAACGACCCGCACGATCCAAAAAGACTAGAGACTAAAGACCAAAGACCTCGTATCATGAACTCCACGTGAGCATAACGACCAACGGGCGTCCGTCGCCCGCGGTGGCGAGCACATCGTCCACCAGATCGTGGAGCGTCCAGGACGCCAGCGAGCTCTACGAGGTCCCCCGCTGGGGTCATGGCTACTTTTCCATCAACGCCACCGGCCACGTGCAGGTCCATCCGACGAGGGACCCTGCCCACGCCATCGATCTCAAGGAACTGGTCGATCGCCTTCAGCTCCGCGGCATCAGCCTGCCCGTCCTGATTCGCTTCACGGACATCCTCCGGCATCGGCTCGGCGAAATTCACGCCGCCTTCCAGGCCGCCATCTCGCAGAACCAGTATCACGGGGGTTACAGCTGCGTGTATCCAATCAAGGTCAACCAGCAGCGGCAGGTCGTCGAGGAAGTACTGGACTTCGGGCGGCCCTATCGGTTTGGTCTCGAGGCGGGGTCGAAGCCCGAGCTGCTGGCCGTCGTTGCGCTCGCCGACAACGATACGCCCATCATCTGCAACGGCTTCAAGGACGCCGAGTTCATCGAAACGGCGATGCTGGCACTGAAGATCGGCCGCAACATCATCCCCGTTGTCGAAAAATACACCGAGCTCGGTCTCATCCTCGAAACCGCGGAAAAGATTGGCGTCCGGCCCCAGATCGGCATGCGCGTCAAGCTCGCCGCGCGCGGAAGTGGACGCTGGCAATCTTCGGGCGGCTTCCGGTCGAAGTTCGGGCTCACCGTCACCGAAATCATGCGCGGCCTCGAGGAGCTGAAGGCGCGGGGCATGCAGGACTGCCTCACGCTGCTGCATTTCCACCTGGGCAGTCAGATCACCAACATCCGCATCGTCAAGGGGGCGCTCAACGAGGCGGCGCGGGTGTACACCGAGCTCGCGCGGCTGGGGGCGGGCCTGCAGTATCTGGACGTCGGGGGCGGTCTCGGCGTCGACTACGACGGCTCGCAGACGAACTTCGAATCGAGCATGAACTACACGCTCGAGGAATACGCCAACGACGTCATCTACCACGTCCAGACCGTTTGCGACGAAGCGGGCGTGCCCCATCCGACGATCGTCTCGGAGAGCGGCCGCGCGGTCGTGGCGTACCACAGCGTGCTCGTCTTCAATGTGCTGGGCGTGTCCGGCTTCGGCGACGAGAAGGTGCCTGTCACCGCGAACCCCGAGTGGGAGCAGCCGCTCGTCGACCTGGTTGAAACCTACAACAACGTCACGGCGCGCAGTGCGCTCGAGGCCTTCCACGACGCCCAGCAGGCGCTCGACATGGCCATCAGCCTGTTCAACGGCGGCTACCTGCCGCTCGACCAACGGAGCATGGCCGAAAATCTGTTCTGGGCCATCTGCACGAAGCTTCAGAAAATCGTCCAGACGATGGCTGAGGTACCGGAGGATTTGCAGAACCTGGACGAACAGCTGTCGGACACGTATTTCTGCAACTTCTCGCTCTTCCAGTCGATTCCGGACAGCTGGGCCATCAAGCAGCTCTTCCCCGTGATGCCGATTCACCGCCTGAGCGAGAGACCCACCAATCACGCGGTGCTCGGCGACATCACGTGCGATTCGGACGGCAAGCTGGACCGCTTCGTCGATCGGCGCGACGTCAAGAAGACGCTGCCGCTCCACACGGTCAACGGCGGGTCGTACTATCTCGGGGTCTTTCTCATCGGCGCGTATCAGGAGATTCTGGGCGATCTGCACAACTTGTTCGGCGACACGCACGCCGTGCACGTGAGCCTGGACGCCAACGGCGAGGCGCGCCTCGACACCTTGATCAAGGGCGACACGGTGCGCGAGGTGCTGGATTACGTCGAGTTCGACGCGGAGATCCTGCTCGGCAAACTGCGCACCGACGTGGAAACCGCCGTCCGCGGCGGGCGCATCGATTATGAAGGGGCCGGCCGGCTGCTGCGGTTCTACGAGGACGGACTGTACGGCTATACCTATCTCGAAGGGTAGGCTTCACGGTCCCCACGGGCCACAGAGACGCGGAGACACGGAGAATTGACCAGCTGTAGTGTCGGGCTCCAGAGGTCGTTCGGGGCGTTCCGGATCGTTCGAGGTCGCCCTGTCTGCTGAGCGATAATTGATGTCATGAGCCGGCCCGCATGACGTCGCGAGCGTCTCGCATCACCGTCCGGAAATACGCGTCGGCCGCCGAGGCCGACAAGGACGATCTAGCTTTCTGGCAACAGATGTCCGACGCCGAGCGCGTCCTTCAGGTCTGGCGCCTCAGTCACGACCAGTGGCAACTGCGCGGCGAACTCCCGCATGAACCCGGACTTTGTCGATCTGTTGCGCGCGTTCATCGCCGCTGACGTTCGCTTTCTCGTTGTCGGTGCCTATGCGCTGGGACTCCACGGCCGGCCGCGGGCAACCGGCGATCTCGACATCTGGGTCGACGCGACGGCAGAGAACGCCTCTCGAGTCATGCGCGCGCTTCAGGCTTTCGGCGCGCCGATGCAAGACATCACGGAGTCGGATTTCACGAAACCCGGCGTGACATATCAGATTGGGGTCGCACCCGTGCGAATCGACATCCTGACCGAGTTGACCGGCCTCACCTTTGCGGAGGCATGGCCGGACCGGATCCGCAGGCCGTTCGGCGACGTCGAGGTGGATTTCATCGGCCGCGAGGCATTCATTCGCAACAAGCGCGCGACGGGCCGCGCCAGGGATCTGGTCGATATCGAGGGACTGGAATAACCCGCGTTCGGAGCGTTCTGGTTCAGGCACCGCGGACGTGCGCCGCCCGGCACACTTCGTGACCTTCGTGAACTTCGTGCCTTGGCCTATCGGCAATCGATGCACCGATGGCTCAATCGATGCCCCGATGATGCGAGATTGAATCGATGCGTCGATGAATCACTGACTCAATCGATGCTCACATCGTCGATCATCGATGTCCAGATTCAGGACGCGCGTTTTCGCTGCTCGAAAAACCTCCGGCACGCGCGCTGGAACCGTTCGTTGAGCGGGCCGGCGATGTCGGCCGGCACCGGACCGAGTCGCGTCCACTGGGCCTGGGCGGTGCGCACCTCCTGCTCAGCCGCGCGCCAGCGCGATTCCTCGCTTTCACCGGTGCGACTGCCGGCAATGGTGTTCGAGGCGAGCCGTTCGCGCCACTGCCGTGCGAGCAGTTCGGCCGGCGAGAGTCTTCCCGCGTGAGGGCCGGGCGCCGACACGAGGTCCTCGACCTTCGCCACCAGCTTCTCCATTCGTTTGCGCGTGACGTCAGGATCCAGGTCGGTGCCGCTGAACGCGGAGGGCCAGGTCGCCACCAGCCGGGCCAGCGCGTCGTGGTAGCGAGCGGCAAGGTCCTGCTGCATGTGCCGCGGGAGCTCCGGCGCCTGCTGCCACCGCTCCCGCGCCTGCTGGATCACGACGGACAGGCCGTCGGGCGGCGGTATGCCGCTATTCGCACCGCCCGAAGGCAGGAGCTGTTCCAGCTCGCGAATGACCGCCTCGCGCGGCTCGGCCTTCGCGACCAGCTCGAGCTGGTCGCGGTGCTTGTAGCGTTCGAAGAACCGATCGCACGCGGTCCGGAACCGCTGCCACACGGCGTCTGATTTCGATTTCCGAATCGGACCGATCGTCTTCCACTCGGCCTGGAGCTGTCGGATCTGCGCGGCCGCCGCCTCCCATTCGGTGGAGTCGGCAACCGCTTCCGCCCTCACGCACAACTCTTCCTTCTTCGCGAGATTGGTGGCCCACGCTTCCTTGCGGTGCTTCAGGTCCTGCTGCCGCCGCGTGAAGAAGCGATCGCACGCGCCGCGGAACCGATCCCACAAGGCCCTCTCGTGCCCGCGGGGGACGGGGCCAATCGTCTTCCACTCCGCCTGAAGCGCCTGCAGCGCCACGGCAGTGGGTACCCACTCGGTGGAATCGGCAAGCGCCATGGCACGCTCGCAGAGAGCCTGTTTCTTCGCCAGATTCGCGGCACGCTCCTCGGCCTGCGCGGCGAAATACGCGCCCGTGCGCGCGAACACCTGGTCCTGGGCGCCCTTGAAACGCCGCCACATGGCTTCGCCCTTGAGGGGTGGCGCCAGCGCCACCTCTTTCCAGCGCGCCTGCAGCTCCCGCATGCGCCGCGCGGCGGTTTCGGCATCCTGTTCGCCCTCGAGCGCCTCCATCTGGCCGCACAGCTCTTCCTGCACCTGTAGGTTCGCCCAGCGCTGCCACTCATCGGCTTCGCGGAGCTCCTGAACCTTTGGCGTCAGGGCGACACGGGCCGCCTCGAGGCGCGCATGCAGGTCTTGCCAGTCCTTCTTCGACGGCAACGGCGGCCGCTGCTCGATCGCGGACCGGATGTCACGTACGGCGCGCGAGCCCGCCTTCAACGTGATCTGCCCGGCCGTGGCCAGCGCCTCCACGTGACGGCAGAGCTGCTGCAGGCGTCGGAGATTGTCCAGCTCCTGCCTGGCGCGCGTCTCCGCCTGCCGATGCTCCTTCTCCTCGAGCGCCGCGATGGCGCGCTCCAGCCGCTCGGCGGCGCCAGGATTGGCCGGCGCGTGCTCCCGAAGCACGTCGGCGTCGCGTCGGAGTCCGCGCCAGCGCGTGATGATGTCGTCGGCCGCCAGGGTCGATCCGGCCAACTGTTCGAGCTCGGTCGCGAGACTGTCGAGGCGTGCAGCGGCCGCGTCGGCGAGCATGCGACGGCGCGCGCGTTCCTCGAACGTGCGACAGGCGTCCTGAAACCGTCGCGTGAGCGGCGCGGCGTACTCTGACGGCATCACCGGCAGGCTGTCCCACCGCACCTTCAGCTCAGCGATACGGTCGGCGGCACCGTCTCCTGACAGCTGCTCGATTTCCTCACAGATGGCGTTCCGGTCCGCCTGCTCGAGCGCCAGTGTCCGCGCCCGCTCCGCTTCGGCCTCCCGTTCCTGCTGCCGCTCGGCGATGGCCTCACGCACGGCGTCGCTGGCCGCGTCAAACTGCTGCACGAGTGCAGCATCGAGATCGACGTCGGCCTGCAGTTCTGCCCACGCCAGCCGTACGACCGCCAACGCACGCCCAGCCTCGTCTGGATCGGCCACCGCGACCAGCGCTTCGGTACGGCGCAGCAAGTCCAGCGCGCGTGCCCGATGCTCGCCACCCATGCAGATCTCGATGGCAGTGACTGGCGGCGCCCCTTCCGTCATGAGGCGAAGCCTTGCGCGTGCGCGGCGGGCCGCAACCTTGTTGCGGGCGCGCAGTGACACGTCCGCCAGGGCGCTCGTGTCGGTGATCCGTTCGAGTGCGGCGACGGCCACATCGGTGTGCTCGGCCTTGAGCGCCACCCCGAGCACCTCGTCGTCATCCGTGAGGCGATCGAGCGCGCGCAGCCGCGTTGTGCTGTCGCGCGCCTGCCGGCTGATGGTCGCAAGCGCCTTCGGATCGCCGACGAGATCGACGACGGCGCCGCGCACGTCGGGATTGGAACTGTCGCGCGCCACCAGCACGATCTCTTTCGTCCGCCCGAGCGCCACGAGGTGCCGCGCCGCGTCGAGCGCACGGTCAAAGTCGTCGGCTTCGGCCGCCAGCCCGGCCAGACCACGTACGGCTTCGGCCCGCACGTCCTCGTCCGGATCCGTCTTCGCGACGTCGGCAAGCACCGAGGCGGCATCGACGCGCGTCACCGCGGCGCGCCGCACACGCGGCTCCGCGTCCTCGCGGGCGAGCGCGTGCAACGCCTCGATATCGTCGGGGCCGAACTCGTACACAGCCGCCGCCCGAACGGCCGGGTCCGCATGTTTCCACCGCGGGAGGGGCCGAAGCTTCTCGAGAATTCCCATCCGGTTATGCGGTGTTCAGAACCAAAACACGTAAGTCGTTACATGTCCCGTCACTGGACGGATCGATGCGGCCACGACGGCCAGTCCTTCCTGGCCTCCACCATGACCATCGAGCACGACCCCTGGGGCTGTACACACTGGGGTGCAGCGACGCAACCTCGTGCAAGACGCCGCACAAAATTTTGGATCGCTGCAAACGATTGGCCGTAGATCCCGGACCGTCACTCCACGCCAGTTGCATGGCAGCCGAGGTCGACAACGCGGCCTTGCAGGATGGGTACCACGTTTAGGAGGCAGGAGGGGCAGGAGGGGCAGGAGGCGGTAGTCGGTGGCCGGTAAGCAGTAGGCAGTAGGCGGTAGGCAGTAGGCGGTAGGCGGCAGGCAGTAGGCAGTAGGCGGCGAAGGCCGCAATCGCACTCACTGCCTACTGCATACAGCCTACTGCCTACCTTACAATGGGGCCCGTGCTCGAGGGCCCGAACTTTCTCTCGGCCGACCAGTCGCTGCTCACGACGCTCATCGTCAAGCTGGCGGTGATGGCCGTCCTGGCCACGATGCTCGCCCGGTTCCGCCGGTTCCGGCACATTCTGATCTTCGAGCGCCGCGTCTGGACGGATCGTCTCGTATTCGCCCTGGCCCTCGGCGTGCCGCTGACGGCCGGCGTGGTGGCGCGGTTGCTCCTCAACTATCAGGCCGCCGACCTGACGCTCGAGGGCGCCTTTCTCGCGGGGCTGATTGCCGGTCCCTACGCGGGCGCCACCGTGGGCGGGCTCGTCGGGATCCCGGCGCTCGTTGCCGGCGAGCTGATCGCGGTGCCGTTCGCCATCGGCTGCGGGTTCGCCGGCGGCGGGATCCGCGAGGTGTGCCCGAAAGAGGCCATCTGGCAGTTCACGCCGTTCATCTTCGTCGACCTCCGCAAGTACGTGTGGCGGATCCTGCGCAAGCTCGAACCCAACTGGCAGCTCGTGCTTCTTGCCGCACCCGTGGCGCTCGAACTGCTGCGTCAGGCGCTCGGCCTCCGGTTCGGTGCGGACCGCCTGTTCTACCTGAGCTCCCCGTCCGTCTGGATGACCGCGCTCGTGGTGCTGGCGACGGTCCTCGCCGTCGCCACGCCCATCAAGATCTGGAACAGCGCGCGCATCGAGCACCGCCTGCAGGAACAGGAGAAGCTGCTGCTCGCGGCCAAGATCGAAGCACTGAAGAGTCAAATCAACCCGCACTTTCTCTTCAACACGCTCGCGTCGATTTCCTCGCTCATCCGGTCCGAACCGGAGACGGCGCGCACGCTCATCATCAAGCTGTCGGGACTGTTGCGGCGCCTGATCCGCAGCCACCAGCACTTCGTCACGCTGCGCGAAGAGCTGGAAGCCATCGACGAGTATCTCGACATCGAGGTCGTGCGGTTCGGACCGAGACTTGGCGTGCGCAAGGAGATCAGCCCCGACACCACGGAACTCATCGTCCCGAGCATGATTCTGCAGCCGCTCGTCGAGAACTCCATCAAGCACGGCCTGACGCGCAAGATCGGTCCGGGATCGATCGTGATCCGCAGCTGGCGCGAGCAGGGACGCGCCGTGCTCGAGGTCGAAGACGACGGCATGGGCTTCCTGGTCGACAGACTCGACGAGCCGATGTCGAGCGGCATCGGACTCGCCAACGTGCGCGAGCGGCTCCGCGTGATCTACGGCGCCACGTCGCACCTCACGCTGACGAGCGAACCCGGCCACGGCACGCGGGTTCGGATCGAGGTTCCCGAGCTCGTCGCCGCCGACCAGATCACCGCATGAAGGACGCCATGGGCGATCTCATCCGCGTGATGGTGGTCGACGATGAGCAGCACGCCCGGGACGAGCTGTGTTACCAACTGGAACAACTGGGCGATGTCGAAGTCGTGGCACAGGCCGGCAATGGGGTCGAGGCCCTGTCTGCCGTCGGACGATGCGAACCCCATCTGATCTTTCTCGACATCCAGATGCCCGGATTGAACGGGTTCGAGGTGGCGCGGCAGCTGCTCGAGCGCGACGATCGGCCTCCTGCCCTGGTGTTCGTCACCGCCTTCGATCAGCATGCGGTGGAGGCGTTCGAAGTCAACGCCGTCGACTACCTCCTGAAGCCGGTCGACGCCGGACGGCTGGAGCAGGCGCTGGCCCGCGCGCGCCGGCGGCTGAGCCTTGAACGACCCGGCCCGGTCAACGATCAGCTCGAACGCCTCGTAAAGATGATGGCGAGCCGGCAGGTCCGCCGCGATCAGGTTGCCGTCAGGGTGGGCGAACGATTCTTGCTCGTCCAGGCCGAAGAGATCATCTATGCGTCGCTGGCCGACGAGTCGATTAACATAGTGACAGGCCAGGTGGCGGGGACGTCCAACTACAGGACACTGGATGAGTTACAGGCGCGCCTGGACCCAGAGGTGTTCTGGCGCGTGCATCGCTCGCACCTCGTCAATATCAACAAGATCAAGGAGATAGTCCCTTGGTTCAGCAGGAATTACATCCTTCGGATGAAGGACGCGAAGGGGACGGAGATCCCGGTCAGCCGCGCGCAGACCAAGCGGCTTCGGGAGTATCTGAAACTCTAAGCGAGCCTGAGCCGTCGGACGCCCCGTACGCGGACCTCGACGCGTCGGCGCTCCCGGCCCCGGAACCGCTGCAGGTCGCAGCCGCCGACACCTCCGCGCTCTCAGCCCTGGAGCCGCTGCAGGTCGCGGCTGTCGAAACGGCGGCCGGACCCGACGTGCAGCTCGTCGTCGACGACCGCTCCACCGCCATCCTCCATCGGCTGGGCGTCTGGAAGGACGAAGCCGTCGCGTGGGTGAAGACCTTGGCATCGGCTGCCGTCTACGCCACGCTGATCGTGACGTTCGGTTTCCAGGTAGCCCGCGTGGAAGGGCAGAGCATGGCGCCGACGCTCGCCGATCAGGACCGGCTCATCGTCAACAAGCTGACGTACCGCTGGAGCGTGCCGCGGCGGGGTGACATCGTCATGCTCTATTACCCGCTCAATCCCGACAAGTCGTTCGTCAAGCGCGTCATCGCCGAGGAAGGCGACCAGGTGCGCATCGTTGATGGCCGGGTCTTCGTGAACGACGTACCGATGCAGGACGACTTCGTGCCGCCTGAGTATCGCAGCCACGACGACTTCGGGCCGTCAGTCGTGCCCGAAGGCTACTACTTCGTGATGGGCGATCACCGGAACAACAGCTCCGACAGCCGGCACTGGGGCTTCGTGCCCAAGAAGTACATCATCGGGAAGGTGCAGCTGCGGTGGTGGCCGATTCCGACGGCGCACATTTTCTGAGCTTCGCACGGAAGGCTTTGGGCTTTAGGCTTTGGGCTTTGGGCCTTGGGCACTGACCGTTACTCCGACGTCGTCCGCGTCCTCTATCGCGTCCTCGTCCTCAACCTCGTCGTCGCCCTCGTCAAGATCGTCCTCGGATACATGACGGGCGCCATCTCGATCGTGTCGGACGGCTTTCATTCACTGACCGACTCGGCGTCCAACGTGGTGGCGCTCGTCGGCGTCTCGATCGCGCGCCGGCCGCCGGATGAAAACCATCCGTACGGGCATCGCAAGTACGAGACGATGGCCTCGCTCGGCATCCTCGTCTTCCTGGTCGTCGTGCTCGTGCAGGTGCTCGCCGCCGCGTACGACCGGCTCGTCAACGGCGGGACCCCGCGCGTCTTTCCCGAGGGGATCGGGGTGATGACCGCGACGCTTGTCGTCAATCTCTTCGTCGTGTCGTACGAGCAGCGCGAGGCCCGCCGGCTGAGCAGTGAGGTCCTGCACGCCGATGCGAAGCATACGCGCAGCGACGTGCTGACGTCGGGCGCCGTGCTCGGCGCGCTGCTGGGCGTCTGGTGGGGGTATCCGCTGCTCGATCCGCTTGCGGCCATCCTGGTGGCGGCGTTCATCGTGCGGGCCGGCTGGCAAATCGCACAAGAGGCCTCGCGCATTCTCGCCGACGAGATCGTGATTGCCGAAGACGACGTCCGGGCGGTGGTCAGGTCGGTGCCCGATGTGCTCGGATGCCACCAGATCAGGACGCGCGGCCCAGCCGATCACGTGTTCATGGACCTTCAT
Source organism: Vicinamibacterales bacterium (assembly GCA_050742335.1). Lineage (GTDB taxonomy): Bacteria > Acidobacteriota > Vicinamibacteria > Vicinamibacterales > UBA2999 > DATCJA01. Next base: position 23,530 of record JBOGIR010000064.1, read on the forward strand.
GTCTGGCTCGACGGCGGCACGACGCTCGAGTCGGCGCACCGCACTTCCCACGTCGTCAAGGACCGGCTGATGACGAGGTTCCCCTCCCTGCGAGACGTCGTCATCCATATCGAGCCACCCCCCCCGCGCTGACGTACTGGCCACGATGCCGTCGTACGTAGTGTCCGGCTTCAGCCGGACCCGTGGTGATCCGCCCCATCCCGGAATCCGGGATCCCGCCCCGTCCGCCCGGCACCCGGCTTGCTCTGACGAACCTGCATCATGGACACGCCCGATCTCGTCCACGGTGGGTCGATTCGGAGCCTCGTGCGCGGCATCCTGAGCGATCTGCGCATCCTCATCCGTGAGGAGCTGGCGCTCGCCCGCGTGGGACTCCGTGAACAGGCCAGCCGCGCACGAGCGGCGGCCGTGAGCTACGGGATCATGGCCGCGGCGCTTGCATCGGGCGCGCTCTTCCTGCTGATAGCCGCGGCGGTGGCCATCACCGATTTGCTCGAGTGGCCGGTGTGGGCCGGGTTCCTGACCGTTGCGCTCCTGCTCGGCGCGGCCGGACTGGTGGCGCTCGCATCAGGACGGAGGCAGTTTCGCCGCGTGCATGCGGTGCCGCCGGAAACGGTGTCTTCGTTGAAGGAGAACGCGGCATGGATCGCGAAGTGGATCTCATCCGGTCGGAGATAGACGAGACGCGGGCCAATCTCGAGCAGAAGCTGTCGCTGCTCGAAGCGCGCGCACGCGAGATGACGCCGCGCCGGTTGACGCGCCGGCTCGTGCACAAACGCGAGTTCGAACAGGTCGTCGGCGGCACGCTGGTGCTTGCCGGCGCGCTGATGGCGTGGCGGACGTATCGGCGAACCTAATGCCTCTTGTCTTCACGGGGCACGGAGACACGGAGACACGGAGGCCTTGGACATCTTGGAATCTGAGTATTGGCAATTTTCAAATTGCGAATCTTCAGATCCTGAGATAACGCACTCCGTGTCTCTGTGACTCTGTGGCTTGTCGAAGTGACGGGTTAGAACTGCGAACGACCCGAACGTCTGTACGTCCCCGTCCTTCCTCCCCGCTTTTCGACAAGGTAGATCTCTCCGATCACCATGCCCTTGTCGATCGCCTTCACCATGTCGTAGATGGTGAGCGCCGCGACGGCCACGGCCACGAGCGCCTCCATCTCGACGCCGGTTCGTGCGCTCGTGCGCACGCGGGCCTCAATCCGGTACCCGCGCGCGGTTGGCGTCAGGTCGACGCTGACGTGTGTCAGCGGCAGCGGATGGCAGAGCGGGATGATGGCCGGTGTCTGCTTCGCGGCCATGATGCCTGCGAGCCGCGCGGCCTGAAGTGGATCGCCCTTGGCGACCGCCCCTTCGCGGATCGCCTTCAGTGCGGCGCGGCTCATGGTGATCTCGCCGCGCGCCACCGCCTCGCGGTCGGTCACCGGCTTGTCGCCGACGTCCACCATCTTCACGCGACCGCGGCGGTCAACGTGCGACAGGGCCCTTGCCACTCGGCTCGTCTCCTTGCGCGAGATAGAACGAGAGACTTTCCAGCGACACGGTCAGGTCCACGCTCTTGAGCTTCACCTCGGCCGGCACCTTCAGTGCGCCGGGCGAAAAGTTCAAGATGGCCTTGATCCCCGCGCCGACGACCTGATCGACCACCGGCTGCGCGTGGGGCGCCGGCACGGCAATCACGGCGATGTCGAATCGCTCGCGCCGCGCCAGGCGTTTCAGATCGCGGATGTCGTGAATGGCGACGCCCCCGCGTGATTCGTGCCCGATCTTCTCATTGGCGATATCGAAGAGCGACGCAATCTCGAATCCTTCCTGGCGGAAGCCGGGATAATCGGCCAGCGCCAGGCCAAGGTTCCCGGCGCCCATGATGACCACACGCAGGCGCCGATCGAGACCCAGAATCTGGCGCAGATGCCGTCGCAGCTCCTTGACGTAGTAGCCGACACCGCGGACGCCGAACTCGCCGAAATAGGCGAGGTCCTTGCGAATCTGCGCGGCGTTCAGGCGGAACTGCTCGGCGAGCGCCTGCGATGAAATCGCCTGAATGCCGGCCGCGTCGAGCTCGTTGAGGCAGCGCAGGTACACAGACAGCCGGTTCGTCGTGAGCTCCGACACCTGTTCGGGCGTTTGCCTGCGCTTGTTCGGCCGATTCACAAGCTTCAATGCTACCATCTCGCGCCATGTCGGAATTCTCGCCCTACGTGCCCTCGAGCCAGTCGCCCGCGGAGTTCACGCTCAAGGCAATCCTCCTCGGCGTCGCCTTCGGCTTGCTGTTCGGCGCCTCGACTGTGTACCTCGGGCTGCGCGCGGGTCTGACGGTGAGCGCGTCGATTCCGATCGCCGTCCTCGCCATCTCAGTGTTGAAGAAGCTTGGCGGCTCCACGATTCTCGAGAACAACATCGTCCAGACGATTGGATCGGCGGGCGAATCGGTGGCAGGCGGCGTTGTGTTCACGATTCCGGCGCTCATCTTCCTGATGCCGTTCGGACCGTCGTATTTCAACTATCTGCAGATCACGCTGCTGACGCTCGCTGGAGGCGTGCTCGGCGTGCTGATGATGGTGCCGCTCCGGCGCGCGCTCATCGTGAAGGAACACGGTGTGCTCCCCTATCCGGAGGGAACGGCGTGCGCTGAAGTCCTCGTGGCCGGCGAACGAGGCGGAAAGCTGGCGGCCCTGGTGTTCGGCGGACTCGGCATCGGCATGCTCTGGAAAGCGCTCTCGTGGGTGTTCAACCTCTTTCGGACCGAAATCGGCTACGTGATGCCGCGGACCAGTCAGTTTCCGAACGCGACGCTCGCCGTGGACATCTCTCCTGAGTACCTGGGAGTCGGCTACGTGATAGGACCGCGCATCGCCGGCACGATGGTGGCCGGCGGTGTGCTGGCATGGCTGGGCCTGCTGCCCCTGCTGTCGATCCTCGGTCAGTTCATCACGGAGCCCTTCCCGCCGATCCATCCGAATTTCGCCGTCAATCCAGCCACCGGGCGCCCGTTCCTGTTGTCGGAGATGGACCCGGGCCAGTTGTGGAGCGCCTACATCCGCTACATCGGAGCGGGCGGTGTGCTCGCGGCGGGTCTCATCACGCTGGCGCGGACGATCCCGTCGATTGTCGCGTCGGCACGGAGCGGCTTCCGTGATTTCTCGGCGGCCGGCGGCGCGGGCACCCGCAGCCGTACGGAGCGCGACATCCCGATGACGATCGTGCTGGGCGGATCCGTGCTGCTGGCGGTCTTCCTGGTGGTGACGCCAGGCCTCCCGACGCAGGGCAACGTCCTCGCGGCGGTTCTGATGTTGATATTCGGCTTCTTCTTCGCGACCGTGTCGTCGCGCATCACCGGCCTCATCGGGTCCTCGTCGAATCCGATCTCCGGCATGACGATCGCCACGCTCATTCTCACCTGCCTGTTGTTCGTCGCGCTCGGCTGGACGGGTGATATGTACGCGCCGATTGCCTTGTGTGTGGGCGCCATCGTGTGCATTGCCGCCGCCAACGCCGGAACGACCTCACAGGATCTCAAGACCGGCTACATCGTTGGCGCGACACCTGTCTACCAGCAGATCGGACTGATCATCGGCGTGCTGGCGTCGGGCCTCATCATCGGGCTGACCACTTTGTACATGCATCAGGTGTTTGGCATCGGATCAGCGGCAGTGCCGGCGCCGCAGGCGACGCTGATGTCCACCATCATCACCGGCCTGTTGAACCAGAACCTTCCCTGGGGGCTGGTGCTGGTCGGCATCTTCATCGCCATCACGGTTGAGCTGTGCGGCGTTCACTCGCTGTCGTTTGCCGTGGGGCTGTATCTCCCGATCGCGACGACCGCTCCGATATTTGCCGGCGGGCTCGTGCGGGCATGGGTCGATCGCGCCACGCGAGTCGAGGAATCGGAGTTGGGCGCAGGCACCCTGTTCAGCTCGGGGCTCATCGCGGGCGGGTCGATTGCGGGGATCCTGTTCGCCATCCTGGTCGGCACCGGAACGATCGATCCGTTTGCCGCGATTGGGGCCGCGTTCCCCTACTTCCACGAGGAGACACTACTGGCACAGGCGGCCAGCACGGCGCTGTTTGTCGCCCTGGCGTTGATCGTGGCCCGGGTGGGGACGCGCAAAGTACAATGAGGGGGTGGCACGGCGCTCGCTCGCGACCCTCGCCCTGATTCTCGCGGCGGCCGGCGGCGCAGGCACGCAGACGCCCGCCCGCCGCCTGACCACGGTGGCAGCCCTGTATCAGTTCCCCAGTTACTTTCATCTGCAGAACGTCATGCTTCACGGCGAGTTCGTGGAGAACGGCTCACAGGTCGTGTTGCGAGGGGGCGAACGCGACGTGCCTGTCATGCTCACCGACGCGAAGAGCGCCGGCGGGCTCGTCGAAGTGCGCGGACAGCTGCTCGACATCGGGCGGCTCGAGCCAGGGGATCCACGCGTGCGCGCCTACATGGGCTCGTCCGAGGCGGAGCGCTGGCCGCGCCCGGGCGAGGAGCTCGTGCTGAGCGTCACGAGCGTCACCGAGGCGCAGCTGGCAACGACACCCTCGGTGCGCGCTCTCACGCTGCAACCGTGGCGGTTCGAGGGCCAGAAAGTAACCGTGGTGGGAGAATTCCGCGGGCGCAATCTGTTCGGCGATCAGCCGAGCGCTCCCGGCAAGAGCCGCTACGACTTCGTGTTGCGATCGGTCGATGCCGCCGTCTGGGTGACCGATCTGCGTCCGCGCGGGCGCGGTTTCGACCTGTCGGTTGAAGCGCGCGTGGACACGGGCCGGTGGCTGGAGGTGAGCGGGACCGTGACGCAGGAGCGTGGCCTCGTAACGATCTCCGGCACCACGGTGAACACGACGACCCCACCCCAGGAACCAGCTGCAGAAGAGACCTCGACACCCGCGCCGCCGCCGGAGCCCGGCGAAGTGGTGTTCAGCACGCCGACGGAGAGTGAAACGGACGTTGCGCTGACCCGAACGGTGCGCGTCCAGTTTTCGCGCGGATTGGACGCCGCGTCGCTGACCGACCGCATTCGCGTTGGCTACGTGGGCGTGGTTCAGCCGCCCGCCGCATCCGAACAGCCGCTCCAGTTCACCTATTCGTACGACGCGGCGACACGCGCCGTCGAAATCCGCTTCAGCCAGCCGCCGGAGCGGTTCAGGACGATCAGGGTTGACGTGCTCGAGGGGGTCAGGACCTTCGACGGTGCCCCGGTGCGCCCCTGGATGCTGACCTTCTCGGTTGGCGGGTAGCTCTTCACATTGCCATCGTGGCGTAGTGACTGGCTTTTGGTGCACTTTCCACCTCCACGTGCCACAGAGACGCAGAGACACAGCGGAAATTCCTTGCGTTACCTCCGTGTCTCTGTGACTCCGTGGCTTGTCGAAGTCTGAAAGACGGGCTCTAGCCCCAGAGC
>JBOGIR010000065.1:0-10820 GCA_050742335.1 Vicinamibacterales bacterium
AACTGCGCTTGCCACAGCGTCGGCGAGCGGTCCGCCAATCGATCAAGGCAGCCACGACTCGCACACGCAAGATGTCGGCTGCAGCGCGCAAGGCAGTATCAGCGCGGATGAAGCGGTACTGGGCGGAGCGGCGGAAGGCACAGGCGAAGGCGAAGTGAGTTGTCACTAGGCGACGGATCGCTACCTATCATCTATCCAGCATCGCTCGGGCACGAGCTGGACCAGAACTCAACCAATCAGCCCTCCGGGTAAGATTCACATTCACTCGCCGTGATGAGTCATGATGGCTGAAAAGGAGGAGGTATGGGAGACAAGGGTGGCAAGAAGGACAAGGAAAAGAACAAACAACAGCAGCTGACGAAACAGAAACAGGAAGAGCAAAAGAAGCAGGACAAGGCCCGGCCAAAGACTCCGTAGCAGGAAGCCAAGCGACCGCAGGCGGTCGTCGGCAAAGCCAGCTGTCAGGCCTTCTCCGTTCACTCGTGATCACGAATTCCGCTGGGAGATAATCCTGGGCGTGACGAGCGCCGGGCGTGATCGACGAGCACGCTGAACCAGCCAGTCGAAGGGATTCCAGACACACGCCGCGGGGCAGCCGATCGCCCGTAGGGAGAATCATGAGCGAAGATGCACACGCCCGACCGACACGCGACGCGCCGGAGCCGCTGTACGACGTAAATATCCCGACACCCACGCACGCGGAGCGCGCGCGAACACTGGTCGCTCAGATCTCGACCGGGACCCTGTGCACCCTGGCCCTCGAGCCGGAGGGCTATCCCTACGGCTCGTTCGTGACCGTCGCCTTTGACAACGGAAACCCAATCTTCCTTATCAGCGGACTCGCCGAACACACCAAGAACTTGGAGCGGGATCCTCGCGCGTCGCTCCTGTGGCCGAGGGAGGCTCTGCAGATCCGCTCGCCAACGGCCGCGTCACCATCCTCGGACCGTCCACGCGCGTCGAAGGGGATTGCGGCAGTGCGCGTGCCGCATTCTTCGCTGCTCATCCGAACTCACGCTACTACGCTGACTTCCGCGATTTCGCGTTCTGGAGGCTGCATGTAGATTATGTCCGCTACATTGGAGGCTATGGCCGGATGTCGTGGATCAGCAAGGCTGACTGGCGGGCCGCCGAACCGGATCCCCTCGGTCCGTCGGCCGCCGGCATGATTGCTCATATGAACGCCGACCACGCCGACGCCATGGTGCTTTACTGCAAGGCCTTTTCAAAAGCGACCGAGATCACGTCCGCGAGCATGACGGGCGTCGACAGGTACGGCTTCGACATGTCGGCGATGACCCCAAAGGGACCACAACCCGTCCGTCTGGCGTTCGGCAAGCCGGTGAGCACGCCGGAGGAAGTGCGCGCCGCTCTGATCTCTATGGTGAAGGACGCCAGATCCAAGCTGGGCTGAGGGGGCACGGTAAGCTGCCGCGCATCGCGATCGCAGCTCCAGGTTCTGAACTGCTGCAGCTTGGGTCCCCAGTGGCCTCAGGACACCGCATAGCGTATAGGTCCTCGGTAACGCCGATCTGGCGACCGATTCGAGAGATTCGGGATCGATCGCCAGTTGGCGACTAGGGAAGACCTATCCCGCGACACGCCACGCACTGGAATACGAATCTCTCAGCGAACGATGACCGCTATCACTTCAGGAAGCGCTCAATCGAGGCGTTCAGGAACGCGTTGTCGACCGGGTTTCTACCGGAACCCGCCCGATGCCCCCAGAGGGACGGGATCGGCAGGAACTCGACTTTCTCGAGAAACTGGCGCTCGTACTGGGCGTCCGCGATCGGGAAGTACAAGTCAGTCTCTGACGGCATGTACAGGACCGGTACGCGAATGGACCGCAGCGCGGCCTCGACGCCGCCGAACCCAGGCGTGTCGCCCACGTTGTGGCGCTGCCACGTCCGCGCCTGTGCGATGTAGTCGTTTGCGTCGCGCGCGGACAGCCCTGCGGTGATTTGGTTCACCATCTGCTCCGCCGTCATCGGTTTGTACAGTTCCCGGCGCCACCACTCCTGCGAGAGAACCCACGCGGCCCAATGCAGGCCCCACGCGGCGAACCCCTTCTTCGGTGGCTCCGTGTAATTCCCCTCCTTGAACGCTGCGTCTGCAGTGAGTGCACCAATCGCGCTTTCGAGCCGGAGGACGCCGTGCGGATAGGTCTTCGCGGTTCCGCAGTAGGCCACGATGCGGTCGGCGAATGCCGGATGGCTCACGGCCCACTGGAACGCCTGCTCGGCGCCCATCGAGAAGCCGACGACGGCACGGACGTGTGTCACGCCGAGCGACTCGAGAACGCGGCGCGCCGCCTCCACGTTATCGCGGATCGATATCGTGGGAAAGCGCGGGCCATGAAACGGCTCAGGTGTGTTGCTCGGCGAGGAACTGAAGCCGTTCGAGAACATCTCGGTGGCGACGATAAAGTCCTTCGCTGGATCGAGGGCGCGGCCGTCGCCGATCAGAAAATCGTAGCCGTGATGATCCGAGCCGTACCATGACGGGGCAAGGATGACGTTGCTCTTGTCGCGGTTGAGTATGCCGAAGGTGGCATAGGCGATCGTCGCGCTGGGCAGGACGACGCCGGTCTCGAGTGTGAAGTTGCCCAGCGAGTAGTAGCGGCGATGCGCGTCGGCCTGCGGCGCCTGGGCCGAGAGGGGCATCACCGACACGAGCACCCAGCCGAGAGCGTTGACGAAGCGACGTTGCATCGTGCCTCTCGATCGACCGGCCCCATCCCGCCCGCGCCGATGGCAGTAAGACCTCTCGTACGGGCCAAGCCGGGCGCCGAGGCTGAGGGCCAACGTTTCCGTGATTATACGGGCCGGGCGGCAGCCCGGCGGGATTAGTCTCGTGTGACGCCGCACTGTTGACGAGGTGGCAGGGTTTTGCGTGGCGGTTCACCACAACACAAGAGAATGTCGCACAGCAACCGGTCGCACCCGAATCTCGCTCCTCGCTCCTCCCAGACTCAAACCCACGTGACCTCGCCTCGGTCGGGCGCGCGATGCTGTGACCGAGTGCCGCGGCTTGGATTGGACGGACCGAGGGTGCACGGTCCGGATTCCCGTGGGCCGTCTGAAGCCGGACGCTACGTACGTCCGCGGCCGAAGGTGGGGGGCGGCGCGCAGCAGGGCCGTCGCAATCGGACGAGCATGTAGGCGCAGGCCGCACTGAGCCCTATCGCGCGCCAAGCTTCCGCACCTGGTGTTGTGAACCGTCAAGAGATCCGGCAGGCCGCCTCAACCGTGGTGTTGAGTACACTCTCGTCAACCGCTGGGAGTGCTTTCGACAGGAGGCCGCCATGAAACGCGCCATCGTGTTCGCCGTCGCGCTCTCTGGTCTGGTGGCTGCCGCGTGTTCTCTCGGGCCGCAGACACCGGCGACGGCGCCCCCCTGGTCGCTGACCGACGCACAGGTCCGCGAGATCGTCGGCCGGGTCAGGGCCGGCCGCGATCTCACGCCGCCGTCCTGGCCGAACGGGGCACGGGTGGCGGTTGGGCTCTCGTTCGATCTCGACAATGAGACCAGCACCCTGCGTGATGGCGGCACGAGTCCCGCGCTCTTTTCGCAGGGAGAGTACGGATCGCGCGCGGGCCTGCCGCGTGTGCTCGGATTGCTCCGGACGCACGAGATTGCGGCCTCGTTTTTCGTGCCGGCCGTGAGTGCGATGCTCCACCCGGCCTCGATGAAGGCCATCCTGCAGCCTGGCCATCACGAAGTCGGACTGCACGGATGGATTCACGAGCGCAACTCTCAGCTCGATGGCCCGACCGAGCGCGAGTTGCTGACGCGCGCCGTGCAGGCGCTCGAGATGGCCACTGGCAAGCGGCCTGTCGGCATGCGGACGCCGTCATGGGATTACAGTCCATCGACGCTGGCAATCGCGATGGGGCTCGGGCTCCTCTACGACAGCAGCCTGATGGCGGACGATCGGCCGTACGAGATCGTCGCCGCCGGACAGCCCACCGGCATCGTGGAGCTGCCGGTCGAATGGATCCTCGACGACTTCCCCTACTTCTGGATGGATCGCGCTTCGTCGGTGCGGCCGACCATGACGCCGGACGACGTGTTTTCAATCTGGAAGGCGGAATTCGACGGCGCGTACGAGGAGCGCGGATTGTTCATCCTGACGATGCACCCGCACATCATCGGCCATCGAGCGCGGATGGCCATGCTCGACAGGCTCGTGACGTACATGAAGTCGAGGCCGGGCGTGTGGTTCGCTACGCACGAGCAGATCGCGCGTCACGTCCAGGAAGGGCTCCGGTAATCCTCCGTTCGACGCGGGCACGCGATGTGAACGGCCAGCAGCCGCGGCCGGCTGCTTCGAGAATCCGAGAACGTGAGACCCCGTCTATTGCCCCGAGTGCGTCCTGGCGGCTGCCGTGTACCCGTGGCCCAGGATCACCTTCCCCGGTCGCGCACCGGTGTGCTCGCCTTTGTCGATGACGATCGTCCCGTTGACCACGACGTAGGACACGCCCTTCGCGTAGGACTTCGGCTGCTCGTACGAGTTGGTGTCGCCCACCGTGTGTGGGTCGAAGACGACGAGGTCGGCGGCGTGGCCTTCCTTGAGCTCGCCGCGGTCGGGCAGGCCGAGAATGCGGGCGGGCAGGGACGTCATCTTGCGCACGGCCTCCTCGAGCGTCAACAGTCGTGTCTCACGGACGTACCGGCCCAGCACGCGGACGTGGGTGCCGAAGTTGCGCGGGTGGGGCACGCCGGGTGCGTCGAGGTTGATCGCCGATCCGTCGCTCGCCGGGGCTACCCACGGCTGTCGCAGGACCAGTTGCACGTTCTCCTCGGACTGATTGTGGAACACGCCGCCGATGCTGCCGCCCTCCTCGGCCATCAGCGTGATGAACGTGTCGGCCGGGTCGGCATCGCCCCGCATCTTCGCGATCTCGGCGAGTCGCTTGCCCTCGTACTGCTTGTTCTGCGGCTGGCGCGCCCGCGCCATCGCGATGCCCTCCCACCAGCCGTGTTCTTCGGACCATGCGATGAACGTGGGGTCCCGCTTGATTCTGGTGCGCAGGGAGGGGTTCCGGAGGCGCTCGGCGAACTTCGCAGGCCCGCCCTCACGCAGCCACAGCGGGAAGCACGCGTTCCACCCGTGGCTCATCGCGGTATAGGGGTACACGTTGGCGGTCACGTCCAACCCCTGATCGCGAGCCGTCTGAATCTGCCGCACGAACTTCGGCATCTCGGGCCAGAGCTTCTGCCCGCGGATCTTCAGGTGGAAGATGTGGACGGAAATGCCCACCTCCCGGGCCACGCGGAGCGCGAAGTCCAGCTCCTTCTGCTGCTCGTACCCTTCGCTGCCGATGTGCGTGGCGTAGTTGCCGCCGTACTTCTGCGCGACGCGCGCCAGCTCGACGATCTCGTCGGGGTACTCCGGCCCGCCGCTTTCGAAGCGGCCGATCAACCCCCAGGCGCCCTCCTCCATCGACCGCGCCACGAGCTGCTTCATGCGCTCGAGCTCGGCGGACGTGGCCGGCCGCGACTCGTAGCCGAGGACGACGCGCCGCACCTGGCCGGTGGCCACGTGTGAGATCACATTCATCGACACGCCCTGGCGCTCCAGCCGATCGAAGTACTCCGTGAAGGTCGTCCAGTCCTGCGTGACGGCGCCGCCATCCTCCACGGGCAGTCCGTCTCTGGGCGCGACCGACGAGCCCTCCGCCAGCACGTCGAGCGTGACGCCCTGCCGAATCTTGCTCTGCGCGGTCCCGTCGGCCAGCAGATCCAGGTCGGAGTGGGTGTGCAGGTCGATGAACCCCGGCGCCACCACCTGGCCGGCGGCCTCGATGACGCGCGTCGCGTCCGCCCCTTCGAGGCGCCCGATGCGCACGATTCGGCCATCTGTGACGGCCACGTCCCCGTCGACCGCGGGGCTGCCGCTGCCATCCACCACGCGCCCGCCGCGAATGAGAAGGTCGTAGGTCTCGGCTGGCCCGCCGGGCGCCGCGCAGGCGGAGATGAGGAGTGCCAGGCCCAGCGTCGCCATTCGGATGTGCGTCATTCCCGCTCTCCTGTCGAGTGAGACGGATCATACGCCATCGGCGCTGCATGGCCCTGAGCGCCGCGGGTGACGCGTCCGCGTCGGTCACGAGTAACGCCGCACTGGCGACCGACTGCTCGTGAGGGACCGATCGATCGCCACTTGGCGACTACACGGGGGTATTCTGCGAACGACGCTCAGCTTCGTGCTTCATCCACGTGATGCAAAGACTTAACCCCAGTACTCACTTGAGTTGCGACTGATTCTGTGATCTCCTACGTACATGCCCAATCCGTATGCTCTCGAACTCCGCGAACGGGCGGTGGGTGCGTCCGAGGACGGCGACGGGACGTACACCGACGTCGCCGAGCAGTTCAGCCTCCATCGTGCCACGCTGATCCGCTGGGTGCAGCGCGCGCGGGAAACGGGATCGGTCGCTCCGCGCGACAAAGGCGGCGGCTGGGTCTCCCCCGTCGATGTGCTGTTGCTCCGACGGTTGAACCGCGAGCGGCCCGACATGACCACCGAGGAATTGACCCGGGCGTACAACCGCGAAACGGGCCCGGAGCGGCGCGTCCATCGGTCCAGTGTCTTGCGGGCCCTCCAACGCGAGGGATACGTGTGCAAAAAAAACGCTCGCGGCCAGCGGAACAGGATCGCCCGGATGTCCAAGGTAAACGTCGACGCTTCCGGCGGTGGTCGAAAACGATAGCGCCGCGCCGATTGGTGTTCATCGACGAATCTGGGGCGCATCTGGCGATGGGCCGGTCGCACGCGTGGCTCCCGCGCGGGACCATCCTGGTCGAGCCACGCCCCATGAATTGGGGTGACAACTTGACGATGATTGGGGCGATCCGCCTGGACGGGTGGGTCACCTTGGGCACGTGTTGGGGCGCCGTCAATACCGAGAAGTTCACCGACTGGGTACGGCGGCGGCTGGCGCCGCAGCTGCGCCGCCGCGATGTCGTCGTTCTCGACAATCTCCCCGCACACAAAGCGAGGGCCGTGCGGGACCTCATCGAAGCACGGGGCGCGACCGTCCAGTTCCTGCCGCCGTACTCGCACGAGCTGAATCCGATCGAAGCGGCCTGGGGACTGGTGAAGAAGCGCCTTCGCGCCGCCGCCCCGCGCGCCAGTCGAGCGCTGCGACGCGCCGCGCACAAAGCGCGACGCGCCATTCGTCCTCGACACTGTCAGGGCTGGTACGCACATGCCGGTTACTGATCGCAACTCAAGTGATCTCTGGGGTTAGAATGATCTGTCGTCGGTGATCCGCAAGGGAGGCATTGTGAAACTGCTGAACCGCGTCCTGTTGTTGGTACTGCTGCTCACCCTGCCGCTGTCAGCGGCGGATCCGCTCTATGGAGTCTGGAAGACGCGGCCCTCCGGAAAGCCCGGCGACACGTCGAAGCAGACGGTGACGATTGAGCCGGTGGCCGATGGAATCAAGTTCACCACAGTCATCGATTTCGGGAGCGGGGCAGGAATGACCACGACGTACGTCACCAAGCTGGATGGCGCGGAAGTGCCCGTCTATTCGGCCGGTAAAGTTGTGATGACGTTGCGTGGGAAGAAGACTGGACCCAATACCTACGAGGGCTCGGTGGCCGGCCCTGGCGGGACCGGCACATCCAAGACGACTCTCAGCGCAGACGGGAAGACCATGACGGTCGATGGCATGATGGGCTCAATCGCGTCGCACCTCGTCTTCGACCGCGTGAAATAGTCTTCAGTCGACACGTCCATGCGGCGGCGCGGTCGATCCTCATCTTGATGCGCCATGCTTGCCGACCGGCCAGCCGGTCGCTGACGCAGGCCGGGTTCGCCGCATCGCACACTACTGAGTAACGCCGATCTGGCGACCGATCGGCCGCACCTGCGATCACTCGTCCCTTGGCGACCACTCAGGAGTAATCTAGGCGCCCTGCAGCCGCATCGGCTATGTGGAGGTCTTCATGTCACAAGCAAGAGCAGTTGAGGTCGTCAAGAACGTCGTTCTGGTACACGGGGGGTTCGTGGACGGGTCCGGTTGGCAAGGAGTCTACGATCTTCTCAAGAAGGACGGTTACAACGTCTCGATCGTCCAGAATCCGACCATTTCGCTGGCGGACGACGTCATTGTCACGAAACGCCTGCTGGCCATGCAGAACGGCCCAGCGATTCTTGTTGGCCATTCGTACGGTGGCGTCGTGATCACGGAAGCCGGCAACGATCCGAAAGTCGCCGGCCTCGTCTATATCGCGGCGTTCGCTCCGGACAAGGGCGAATCCGTGTCCGCGCTGATCAAGAACCCGCCGCCAAGTGCGCCTGTGCCTCCGATTCTGCCGCCTCAAGACGGTTTCCTGTTTCTCGATCGGACGCAGTTTCGAGCGTCGTTCGCCGCAGATGTGAGCGCGGACGCGGCCGCTTTCATGGCGGACTCGCAGGTGCCTTGGGGCGTCGAGGCGCTCAACGGTGCCGTCAGCGAGCCGGCGTGGAAGTCGAAGCCAAGTTGGTATCTCGTCGCGACGGACGACAGGATGATTCCGCCGGACGCGCAGCGCGCGATGTCGAAGCGCGCCGGTGCGACGGTTGCCGAGGCCACAGGCAGTCACGCCGTCTACGTGTCGCAACCGCAGGCCGTTGCGGCGCTTATCGTGAAGGCCGCAACCGGCGTGGCATTGACGACCCGGTAGACGACAACCGATTGTGTCGATTTTCGCTCGCCCCGTCCAGCAGCGGTCAGCTGCCGGACGGAGGCTACCTTTTGGCTCAATACGTTCGTACATATTGACCGGCTGAGGCCTGTAGAAGAGTGGATGGGGTGACCAAGGGAATCCTTCGAGAGCAGCAGCCGTTCGAAGTCGCATGGCGGACCATCGACGGACTCAAGATCCGCTACGCGACGAGCGGAAGGGGCGACGAGAAGGTTGTGCTCCTTAGTCCATGGCCGGAGAGCATCTTTGCGTTCGCCCCTGTTTGGGGCGGGCTGACGAAGCAGTTCGAGGTGCTGGCGATCGACCTTCCTGGCTTCGGGCGGTCGGAGGCGCGCGATGATCTTTTCGCGCCGCAGAAGATGGGCGAATTCATCGCGAAGGCGCTCGAGGCATTCGGGCTCACGTCGGTCCATGCCGTTGGACTTGACGTCGGCTCACCGTCGGTCCTCTTTACAGCGCTCGAGCGCCCAGAACTCTTCCGCAGCCTCATCGTGGGTGCCGGCGCGTCTACGTACCCTCTCGCTGTAGAGGGCGCCCTCAAGTCGATGATCGAAGCGGCGGTGTTACCGCCGCTGAATGCGGTGGAAGTCGTCGGCAGGTTCCTAGCGTCTATTCGTGGGTACGCCGTGCCAGACTTCGTCCGCGACGACTATCTCGCATCCTACGAGGGCGATCGGTTGACGCGGTCTGCGGCGCTCGTTCGCGCCTACCCGAAAGACCTGGCTGCACTCGCGCCGCGTCTTGCGTCGATCAAGGTACCTGTCGCGATCGTGGTCGGTCGCAACGACCCTTACGGGCTTGCTCGAGACGCGGCGCTTCTCCGCGAACGACTGCCGCATGCGCGCCTGGATGTTCTCGAGGCCGGCCACTGCGTTTGGGAGGAGCGAGCACCCGAGTTCGAGTCGATCGTCACGCAATGGGTGCTTCGCACACCCGCGAAGTAGATGGAGAATTCGATGTCATCAACCAAAGCCGCGAGTAATACGACCGCTCCGACGGAGGTCCTCCAGGTGAATGGCTATTCGTACGCGTACCGGCGGTTCGGCAACAGCTCTGGGCTACCGTTGCTCTTCCTGCAGCACTTCACCGGGACGCTCGACAACTGGGATCCAGCGGTGACTGACCCGCTCGCTGCTGGAAGAGAGGTCATCCTATTCGACAATGCTGGCGTGGGCCGTTCCACCGGCGACGTCCCGGAGACGATCGCCGGAATGGCGGAACACCCGATGGCCTTTCTTGACGAACTTGGAATAAAGACGTGCGACGTTATCGGGTACTCGCTCGGCGGGATGGTCGCGCTTCAAATGGTGCAGGATCGGCCGTCGATCTTTCGCCGGATGATCCTCATCGGGACCGCGCCGCGAGGTGGCGAGGACATCATGCATCTCGAGAAACCGAGCCTGGCGAAACGCATCCAGGATCCGACGAACCGAGGCTACGATGTCTTGAGAAAGATCTTCTTCACTTCGTCGCCGGCGAGCCAGGCCGCGGGTGAGGCGTTCATCCGGAGGCTCTCACAGCGCAAAGACGATCTCGATCCAGTCTCGGGTCCGAAGGTCGCGAGTGCTCAGACGGCGGCTTTCCGTGAGTGGGAACAGTTCAAAGGCCAGCGATTCGCTGAACTCAAGGCCATCCGTCATCCCACGCTCGTCGTGAACGGTATTCACGACGAGATGATTCCCGTCTCCAACTCCTACCGATTGAGCGAGAACCTGGCAAACGCCGTCCTACTCACGTACCCGGACGCGGGGCACGGCTCTCTCTTCCAGTATCCGGAATCTTTCACGAGACAAGCGGCGGCGTTCCTGTCGTCCGCCTCCGAGTCGGCCGCCTTCTGAGTGCGAGCGCCGTGCCGACATCGCAACAAGAAGAAGAACTGCAATGGGCTCGGACGACGCCAGCGCTTCCGGCCGGTTCACGATCGGAGATGTCACAATCACCGTTTCGGTTATGGCGTGGGCGGGGCTGCCAAAGGGCGGCTTGGCCCTTCCGCGCTTTTCTGCGGTCGCTGCTCCCGCCGTCAATCAGCTCACTGAACCCGCGAGGCCACGGTAGTATTCCTGCACTGGAGGACATCATGGCCAAGACCAAGAGGAAGTTGAAGGGAACTTCGAGGG
>JBOGIR010000066.1:0-4572 GCA_050742335.1 Vicinamibacterales bacterium
GCCCTGCACTGGGCGGTCTACAACGACGACGCGGAGACGGCAGGACTGCTGGTGAAATCGCGCGCCAACGTGAACGCCACGAATCGCTACGGCGTGCCTCCGCTGTTCCTCGCCTGCACGAACGGCAACGCGAACCTGGTGAAGCTGCTGCTCGACGGTGGCGCCAATGCGAACGCATCCCTCCCGGGCGGGGAGACCGTCCTCATGACGGCGGCGCGCGTGGGAAATCTCGAAGCCGTAAAAGCGCTGCTTGCCCGCGGTGCCAACCCCAACGCGAAGGAGCGGCGTGACCAGACGGCCCTCATGTGGGCCGCGGCCGAGGGGCACGCGGCGGTCGTACGAGCCCTCATCGGGGCTGGGGCCGCGATCGACGCCACGCTCACGTCCGGGTTCACGCCGCTGTTCTTCGCGGTGCGCGAGGGTCACATCGATGTGGCGCGTGCGCTCCTCGAGGCCGGCGTGAATGTGAACGAGATCTTACGGCCCACAGAGCCCGTCGTAGGGAGATACGACCCGATCGGAAAGGGCACCAGTCCGTTGCTGACGGCGGTGGAGAACGGCCATTTCGAGCTGGCGGTCGCTCTGGTCGACGCTGGGGCCGATCCGAACGACCAGCGGACAGGATTCACTCCGCTGCATGCCATCAGCTGGGTGCGGAAGCCGGATGCCAGTGACGGCGGCGATCCGCCGCCGATAGGCTCGGGACGACTGACGAGCCTTCAATTCGTGCGCGCGCTTGTGGAGCGGCGAGCGAACGTGAATGCGCGTCTGAACAAGGGCGCGCCGCGGCCGCCGGAATCCGCGACGTTGCTCGGGATGGAAGGCGCGACGCCGTTCCTGATGGCTGCCGACCGGGCGGACGTCCTCTTGATGCGTGAGCTGCTCAAGCTGGGCGCGGACCCGTTACTGCCGAATAGCGACAACAGCACGCCCCTCATGGCCGCGGCCGGCTTTGGCACGGCGAACCCCCTGGAAGAAGCCGGCACGGAGGCCGAGGCCCTGGAATCCGTGAAGTTGCTGCTTGACCTTGGCGCGGACATCAACGCGGTGGACAACAAGGGCGACACCGCCATGCACGGCGCGGCGTACGGCAACTTTCCGGCGATTGTGCAGTTGCTGGCGGACCGCGGCGCCGACGTCAACATCTGGAAACGGCCCGACACCGAGGGAAGGACGCCGCTGTTCATTGCCGAGGGCTACAAGGCGGGGCGACCCCAACCTTCCCGCCCGACCATTGATGCGATACAACGCCTCATGGTGGCTGCAGGCCTTCCCATGGACGGGGTAAGACCGCGTGTACGCGATATCTACGAAAGGGTGCCCGACCCTCCCGAAAAACCCCAACAACCGTAGGGTTCCGGCGCGCCGGAAGCCGGACCGAGCAGCCATGAGCCCAAGCTTCCGCGCGCCTATTTCCGCACCCACGTCTCGATAATCTTTTCGACCTTGCCTCCGGCCTGCATGACGCTCTCGACCGTCATCGTCTTGCCGTCCGCCGACACCGTGCCGTTGGACGTTCCAAACAGCTTGCCATTCATCTTCACAACCGCGCTGTAATGATGATCGTCCACGCGCGTGACCGCCATCGTCTCGCCAGACGGCTTGCCGCCAACCAGTGCCGGCACCTCTGTGCCATTCATCGGCGAGTCGACTGTCAGCGTCATCGCCGGCTGCGTGCCTACGGGCGGTATTTGGTAGATCAGGCGAAGTCCGCCGTTGCAACACGCCTCGACCGACATCGTGATGCCTTTGCCTTGTGCGTCGGTCCTCACCCACGTGCTGCCGACGCCGAATTGTGCGTGCGCCTGAGTGGTCCAGGCCACTGCTGACAGGAACGCGGCGCCGAAGATCAATTGTCTGGTCGTTGCGACGGATCTCATGGTGACCTCCGCGAAAAGACGATTGTAGCCGCGAATCTCCCGGTCGGGCTTGACCTTGCCACGCGGCGCCACGGGTGCTTGTCGACGAGCGCGATCATTCTCCCTTGGCCATCCTGATCATCTGAGCGGTGTCTGTAACGTGGTCGTACTTGACGACCTTGCCGGCGGCGTTGAACTGCCAGAGATGACCGTTGTTCGGAAACGAATAGTGCTTGCCTCCGGCGGTTGCCTCGAATGCGATGAGCACGAAGACCTTGTCACCGCCGTCGAAGATCGTATATGGCTCAAAGCGGGTGATCTGGATCGGCGCCATTGACTGGAAAAACCCCACGATGTTCGCTTTGCCTCGGCGAGCTTGGAGCCACGGCACGTCCGCTACCGGGACGGCGTTTTCCCACTCAACAGCGTCGTCTAGCTTGTCGAGAATCGTGGCAACGTCGCCACGGCCGAAGGCCTCGTAGATGGCTTGCACGGTCCTCGTGTCACTCACTAGACCCTCGCATTCAGGCGAAGCTGGACTCGGCCTACGACGACCGTCTGACTGGCGCCTTACCGACGAACTGTAGCTCAGGACGTCACGGAATGGGAGGCGTCAATCAGGCTCCGGTGTCCTGACCTTGGGCGCCTCGGGTGACTAAGCCTCGGCGTAGCCGAGGGACTCACGCCTACTCCGTCCAGTCCAGTCGGGCGAGTCTGACGCCGAGCAGCGATGGTTCCAGGTAGGCGATGAAATCCTGCCCTTCGACCCGCACGCTCTCGGGCGCGGCCACGCGCTCCGCCGAGATGTAGTAGCGCTCATCCTTCGGCCGATGGCGCCGGCGGGTTGACAGGCGCAGGGTCTCGTGCATAGTCTATGCACTTAGTTCATAAGGTATGAAATCGAAAGCCTCCGGCGGCACTCGTCAACGGACCCGGCGCGCAATCTTCGAGGCCATGGTCGACGTGATCATGGAGACAGATGGGATCGGCTTTTCGGTGCAGGCGGTGGCTGACCGGGCAGGGGTGACTCACCGCACCATCTACAATCACTTTCCGACGCGCGAGGCTCTCTGCGACGCGTTCTCGGACTACGTCGACGAGTTGTTGGTGGCGAGCAGCGGAGCGCCAGAGCCCACCTGGTCGCTGGCCTCGATCCCGCTGCTCGTGGAGGACCTCTATCGGACGCTGGCGCTGCGCAACCGCCACGCCCGCGCCTACGTGATGCTGATGATCGGGAACCGCCGGCCGATGAGCGCCTGGCGCAAGCGCTCGCTGATGGCCGAGAAGCTCATTGCCCGCGAGCAGTCGGGACGAATACCGCTCACGCCGCGTCAGGTGACCGCGGTCATACGGATGTTCGTCTCGACGATGGGCTGGCATCTGCTGACCGAGCAGTGCGGACTATCTACCGACGAGGCGGCCGCAGCCAGCGCCTGGGCCACCCGTACGCTGCTCGATGCCGCCATCGCCAAGCGGACCACCAAGCGCACCACCAAGCCGTCGTCTTCTCCTTTACAGGGAGGCGCCAATGCGACACGCCGTCGCCGAAACTAGGGTCCCGACAATGTCCAGTCTTCTCGCACTCGATGCCGCCACCGACGCCGGCACTTGCGGGCACAAGGCGGCGACGCTCGCTCGGTTGCGCAATCTGGGGTTCGATGTGCCCGACGGCTTCGTGATTCCGGCCGGCGTCCAGGCGTCCCGCGACGATATCGCTGCTGCGCTCGCTCGACTCGGTGATGGGCCGGTCGCCGTCCGATCATCCGGCGTGGCGGAGGATCTGCCCGACGCGTCATTCGCCGGCCAGTACGACACGCTACTCAACGTGCTGGGTGCCGAGGCCGTGCTGGACGCCGCAGCGGCGTGCGTGAAGTCGGCACATGACGGGCGCATCGAAAGCTACGGCCACGCTGTTCGTCCGATGGCGGTTCTGGTGCAGCAGATGGTCGAGGCGGAGGTAGCCGGCGTCGCGTTCTCTGCCGATCCGCTCACCGGCAACCGCGACGAGGTGCGCGTGAGTGCCACGCGGGGTCTCTGAGACAAGCTCGTGAGCGGCGCCATCGATGCTGACGAATGGCTCGTCACCCACGAGCACGCGACCGTCATCGCGCAGCCACAAAAGGCCATTGGGCCAGAGCTCGCACGACGCGTGGCGGCGCTCGCGCGGAAGGCCGAGGCTGCTCGCCTCGCGCCACAGGACATCGAGTGGGCGGTCGCGGGCGATCGCCTGTGGCTGCTGCAGTCGCGGCCCATTACGGCGCTGCCGATCGCCCCTGACATCGAAGTCCCGAGGGGCTCGTGGCAGAAGGATGCCGCCCACTTCGCCGAACCGCTGTCCCCATTCGCAGTCAGTCTCCTGCTGCACAGTGCGGACCAGTTCTTCGACGATGCCATCGCGACGTGGGGGCTGCTGCTCGACAGCATGCAAATCAGGGTCATTGGCCACGAACCCTACATCCACGTCGAACCTGATGACGGGGGAAAGAACCCGCCGCCCTGGTGGCTCCTCGGTCTCCTGGTTCGCATCGTCCCGTCGATGCGCCGCAAGCTGCGGGCGGCCGCCCTGGCGGTTGGTGCGGGAAAGCTCGAGTCGGTGCCGGCCGAATGGTTCTCCAATCACCGGCCTCGTCTACGGCGCGAGATCGAACAGCACGCTGCTTTGGATCTCGTCGCCGTGGACGACGCGGCGTTGTTCCAGTACCTTGAGGACCTC
>JBOGIR010000067.1:0-16578 GCA_050742335.1 Vicinamibacterales bacterium
AGTCGATCCTGCCCGCATCGACGACGTGATCCTGGGGTGTACGAATCAAGCGGGGGAGGACAACCGCAACATCGCCCGCATGGCGGTCCTGCTGGCCGGGTTGCCCATCGACGTTCCGGGGCAGACCGTCAATCGGCTGTGCGGCTCCGGCCTGCAGGCCGTGGCGAGCGCCGCGCAGGCGGTCAAGGCCGGCGAAGGGGAGGCGTTCGTCGCTGGTGGCGTCGAGAACATGACGCGGGCGCCGTACGTGATGCTGAAGCCCGCGACCGCATGGAGTCGTGCAACTCCCCCCGTGGCGGACTCCACCGTCGGGTGGCGGTTCGTCAATCCGCGCATGCCTGAGGCCTGGTCGATCTCGCTTGGCATGACGGCGGAGGTCGTGGCGAAGCGGTATGGAATCACGCGAGGCGATCAGGACGCGTTCGCGCTCGAGAGCCAGCGGCGCGCGGCCCGTGCGCTGCGTGACGGTGTGTTCACCGATGAGATCATCCCGGTGGAGGTACCTGTTCCTGGTGGCGCCGCGCGCTCAGTCAGCGTTGACGAACACCCGCGGCCCGACGTCACGCCAGCGCAGTTGTCTGCGCTGCCACCGGCCTTCGATCCGCAGGGGAGCGTGACCGCCGGGAACTCGAGCGGCATCAATGACGGCGCCTCGGCGCTTCTGGTTGTGGCCGACGGTGCAGCGGCCGCCCGGCCGCTGGCGCGCATCGTCACGACGGCCGTGGCCGGCGTCGATCCGGCGTCGATGGGGCTTGGTCCGATACCGGCCGTGAGAAAGGCGCTCGCCCGAGCAGGGCTCACGGCGGCGCAGATGGACCTCATCGAGCTGAACGAGGCGTTCGCCGCGCAGGCCATCGCCTGCATCCGCGAGCTCGAGTTCGATCCGGAGCGTGTCAACGTGCACGGGGGCGCGATCGCCCTTGGACACGCCCTCGGCTCATCGGGCTCTCGCATTCTCACCACGCTCGTGCACGCGCTCCACCGCCGGCAGGCGCGGTACGGTCTGGCGACGATGTGCATCGGCGTCGGGCAGGGGATCGCCACCATCGTCGAGCGGGTGTGACGGTATTGTAGATTTCCAGATTGTCGATTGGAGAGTGTTGTCGAATGATGATTTTCGATTGACGGATTGATTGTCGATTGGTCGCTGCTTCTCTCAATCGCCAATCCACTCGACAATCGTCATTCAAAAATCGTCAACAATCACCAATCGATCGATCTGCAATCTTCGATGAGTCCCTGACTCACACCCGATCGAGCGCCCCGGCGCGATGCTTGAGGGCCGGCAGCGTCGCGAGGCTGACCAGCGTCGTCGCGAACGCAAACGCGGCGATGGCCGTCGATGACTGATAGATCAGAAACAGATAGGCGGCCACGGCCGGGGCCGGGCCGCCGGCGGTGATGGCCGCCAGGTGGTAGCCGAGGCCGGACCCGGTGTACCGGCGTGACGCGGGGAAATTCTCGGCGATGACAGCTGCCTGCGGTCCATACTGCAGATCCTGGAACAGGCCGTCAACGAGCAGACCGAGCGTCACGAGCGGCACGGCCTTCGTGTTCATGAGCGCGAAGAGCACGAACGCCCACAGGCCAGTGCCGATGCAGCCAGCCCCGATCACCCGCGCGCGCCCGTACACGTCCGACAGATGGCCCGCGAGCGGGAGCATCGCGAGCGCTCCTACGGCGCGGATCGACACAGCGTTGAGTAAGTCGGAGCGGTCCATCCCGAGCACTTGCGTGCCGTAGGTGAGCACGTACGTCGTGGTGATGTAGAACGGCGCCAGCTGCCCCGTGCGCAGGAGCATCGTCAGGAGCACTTCACGCCAGTTGGTCCGCAGCACCTCGATGACGGGGGCCTGGACGATCTTCTGCTCCGCCTTGAGATTAGCGAACACGGGCGATTCGAGAATGCCGAGGCGGATCCACAGCCCGATCGCGACGAGCACGATGCTCGCCAGGAACGGCACGCGCCATCCCCATTCGAGAAAGGCGGCCTCGTCCAGCGAGGCGCTCATCACCGACAGCGCGCTGTTCGCCATGATGGCCCCGAGCGGCGAACCCATCTGAGGGAAGCTCATGGCGAACCCGCGGCGGCCCGGCGAGGCCCACTCGCCGGCCATCAGCACCGAGCCGCTCCACTCGCCACCGACGGCGATGCCCTGCATCGCGCGGAGCAGCGTCAGGAGCACGGCGCCCCAGAAGCCGATGCTGTCGTAGGTAGGCAACAATCCGATGGCCGTCGTCGAGAGCCCCATGATGAGCATCGTCACGACGAGCAGTGCCTTGCGGCCGATGCGGTCGCCCCAGTGGCCGAAGAATGCGGCGCCCAGTGGACGGGCGACGAAACCTGCATAGAAGGTGACGTACGAGAGGATGCTCCCGACGAACGGATCGAGGTTCGAGAAAAAGAGCTTCGGGAAAATCAGCGCAGCCGCGGCGCCGTACAGATAGAAGTCGTACCATTCCACCGTCGTCCCGACGGTGGATGCCACGACCGCACGTCTCAAATGGCGGCGGTGCGACTGCTCGTCGAGATGATTCAAGGGATCGTGTGACGCGTGGCTAGCGAGGCTTCGCGTCAGACCAGTGAGAAAGAAGCCCAGGCGGCTTCGCCTCGCTAGGGCAGTGTCTTTTTGCCCCGCTTTCGCGGGGCGAGAAAACTTGACTCATTTGGTTGGAATTTTCGAGGTCAAGTTTTCTAGCGGGTGGCCGGTTTCATGCCGGTGGCCTGGAGCGCGGGTGCGGCGCCCGGACTCATGAGAAAACGGATCAGGGCTTCCGCGGCGTTCGCATCCCGCGCACTCGCGGCGATCCCGGCCGTCATGACGATCGGGCGTTGGAACTCCTTCGGAAACAGTCCGAGCACCTCGACGCCGGCAACGGTCTGGATCTCGCTGCGCGGGGCGAAGACCAATTCGTTCTCGCCGCGGGCGACTGTCTCGGCGGCAGTCCCAGGCACGTGCTGCAGCACGATCCTGGACCTGACCTGTTCCTCGATGCCGAGCGCCCGCAGCATCGCGGCGACGGGCTCGCTCGATGCGCCGCCTTCCGTCCACGTCAACGACCTGGCAGCGAGCAGGCGCCGCTTCATGGCGTCCGGGGTGCCGACGTCGGCTTTGGGAGCGCCGGCGCGGATGCCAACCGCGAGATCGACGCTGGCGATGTCGGTGCGCGTGCCGTTCCGAACCCGACCTGTCTTGACGAGTTCGTCGATCAGGTTGGGCGTGAGAATGGCCAGGTCGAACGGCTCGCCCTTGTCGATCGATTGCCTCAACGCCGTCGAGGAGGAGTACCGCACGTCGATGCGGCGTCCGATGGCGCGCTCGGCGTTGGGAAGGAGCTGTTCCATGGCCACCCTGATGGCGTTCGAGCAGAAAACCCGGAGGGGCGGAGCCTGCCCGCTTCCCGTTCGCGCCGGAAGGAAGAGCAGGACGACCGTGGACAGCAGGAGGAGTATTCGCACGGGCGCGATTATCACACGGATGCACGCACGGCCTTGGGCTTTCGGCTCTGGGCTCCGGGCTCTGGGCTCGGGCTTTCGACGGCGTATCATTAGCGGCTCGATGAACAAGGTTCTGCACAGTGCCGAGGAAGCCGTGGCGGCCATTCCCGATGGCGCCAGCATCATGGTCGGTGGTTTCGGGCTGTGCGGCGTGCCCCAGAACCTGCTCAACGCCCTGCACGCCCGCGGCACCAGGAACCTCACCATCATCAGCAACAACGCCGGTGTGGACGGTTCGGGGGTAGGCGTCCTGCTCATGGCGGGACAGATCGCCAGAGTGATCGCCACGTATGTGGGGGAGAACAAGGAATTCGAGCGTCAGGTGATGCGCGGCCAGATCGAGGCCGAGCTGATACCGCAGGGGACGTTTGCAGAACGCATTCGCGCCGGCGGCGCCGGCATCGGCGGGTTCTTCACACCCACGGGCGTCGGCACGGCTGTGGCCGAGGGCAAGGACACGCGCCTCATCGACGGCCGGGTGTACCTGCTCGAGAAGCCGCTGCGCGCCGACTTCGCGTTCGTCAAGGCGTACCGAGGCGACCGTCGCGGCAACCTCGTGTATCGCAAGACGGCGCGCAATTTCAATCCGCTGATGGCCACGGCCGCCGACGTGACCATTGCGGAAGTCGAGCAGCTGGTCGAACCGGGCGAGATCGATCCCGACGCCGTGATTACGCCAGGAATTTTCGTCACACACATTTTCGAGAGAAAATCATCGATGGATTCCGGGGCCTGAACTATGGACAAGCGCGAACGCATCGTGCGGCGCGTCGCCCGGGAGCTGCGCGACGGCGACTATGTGAATCTCGGTATCGGCATGCCGACGCTCGTGGCCAATTACATTCCCGCCGACATCGACATCACGCTCCACTCGGAGAACGGCATGCTGGGCGTCGGGCCGCATGCGCCGGAACTGGACGTCGACCCGGACCTGATCAACGCCGGGAAGGAACCGGTTCTCGAGCTGCCCGGCGCGGCGTACTTCAACGGGGCCGAGTCCTTTGCGATGGTGCGGGGCGGACACATCGACGTCACCGTGCTTGGCGCCTTCGAGGTGGACGAGGAGGGGAACCTGGCCAACTGGATGATTCCGGGTACGATGGTCAAGGGGATGGGCGGCGCCATGGATCTGGTGACTGGTGCACGCCGCGTGATCGTGGCGATGGAGCACACGACGAAGAGCGGTGGGCACAAGATCCTCGAGCGGTGCACGCTGCCGCTGACCGGCGTCAAGGTGGTGCACCGGATCGTGACCGAGCTGGCCGTCATCGATGTGACGCCGCAGGGCCTGGTGCTGCGGGAAATCGCGGCCGACACGACCGTTGACGCCGTGCGTCGCGCCACGGGCGCCGCGCTCGTCAATGACGAACCAGCCGCGTTTTCGTAGGTCAGCTCTACCGCACGGCGATGTGTCGGATGGATTGCGCCGCGTTGTCGATCTTTCCGGCTTGGGCCGGCCTCAGCATGGACATCAAGTCCCGGGAGGTTGCGGGGCCCTCGACAGAATCGCGAAGGTCGATGCGCCCGACAAGCCGCTGTTCGTCGCTGGAGGCCCGGGCTCGGCGCAGTGACTGTGACTCTTTGACTGACACGTTTCTGCCGGGTGGTGTCGGTGATCTTTGACGGAGGAACGCAGACGAGCGGGCGAAAAGTGAGGAGGGTGTCCCGATGATCGGCAGCTCGAAACCACGACGGCTTGGCATCGTCGTCTCGGTTCTGGGGATCGCACTCGCAGTCACGTCGATCGATGCAGGACAGGGCGGCGGACCCGCGCCGCCACCGGCCCCTGGTCAGGGAATACGGGTCGATGCGCGGCGGGGACCGGTCGATCTGGGCGTGACCGATCCCGCGCTCATCGGTGCCATCGACGTGCACGCGCATCTCGATCCCGACAGCCCAGGCACGGGCGAGGTGGTGCGCGGGTACGACGTGATGAAGTTTGCGAAGATTGCGCAATCACGCGGCATGCGCGGCTTCGTCGTGAAGACACACAACGGCCCGCAGTCGGCGGCGGCCGCGTACCTGGCGCGCGAATACGCGACGCCCGGCCTGGACATCTTCGGCCTCATGGCCATGAATCTCGCCTCGGGCGGCATCAACGTGGCGGCGATGTACGAATTCACGCACATCAAAGGCGGATGGGGACGCATCATCATGATGCCGACCCGCGACGCAAGCCGGGAGCGCGCCAACCAGACCCCCGAATACCTCGCCAACGCACGACCCTGGATCCAGTTCCTGCCGCCGGGTGCGCCGACAATCGTCGACACCGTCCGCAACGGGCAACTCCTGCCTGAGGTGGTGCACTTCATCGGCGTGATGAGCAAGATGGCGTCGGTCGACAGCAACGGTCCGCTGGTGTTGGCGACCGGACACGCCACGCCGGAAGAAGCGCTGTTGCTGGCCCGGGAGGGACGCAGGCAGCGACTACAGGTGGTGGTGACGCACGGCGGCGGAACAGCCTCGGAATTCCAGGAGGCGGCAAAGCTCGGCGCCTTCCTCGAGTTCAACAGCGCGGCAGTTGTGCGAGACTTCAACAATGCCAAGGCGATGGTTCCGGCGATCCGCAGGGTTGGTGCCCAATCGATCGTGATCGGCACTGACTGCGGTCAGATGAACAACCCTCATCCGGCCGACTGTATGGGTCTCATGGCCAAAGCACTGCGCGCGCAGGGTATCACCGAGCGTGAGCTCAACCTCATGTTCAAAGAGAACCCGGCAAAACTGCTCGGTCTCGAACCGCCCCCGCCGCAGACGGTCCAGACCGCGACTCGTCAGTGACGGTCACGCGGCACCAGCGAGGCGGCCGTTCACTTGCGCCTGAGGTCGACGCCGAGGGATAGCGAGGAGTGCCACGCCACGAAGGGGATGAAGTAGTTCGCAGGATTTTCCACAAGGAGGCTTCTGTGCGACGTCTGAACATGCTACTGACCGTGCTCGCCGGTGGACCGCTGCTCCTGCTGTATCTCCTGACACAGGAGACCTGGCTCTCGAGATCCGCGCAGGCGCAGGCGCCGATACCCATCAACAATTCGAACGTTCCTCGGCTTCCGCTCGAGGTGGTGCCGGACTTCCTGAAGTACGCGCCCACCATGAATCTCGGTGAGACGCTGGGGGTGGCGGTCAACTCGAAAGGGGAGATCGTCGTGCTCAACCATCCCGGGTCGCCCACCTCGGGACCGCTGTACGGCAACGCCACCACGCAGCTCCTCGTGTTCGATCGAAGCGGCAAGTTCGTCCGGGAGATCGGGCAGGGCGTCTACGGACTCGGGTACGCGCACGCGGTCCGTTTCGACCGGTACGACAACCTGTGGGTGGTCGACAAGGGCACGAACTCCGTCATGAAGTTCAATCCCGCCGGCTACGTCACGATGAACCTTGGGCGTCGGCCAGAGGGATACGAGGGTGAGTACCACCGGCCGGAGCCGCCCAAGGCGGTCCCCGTGGACGGGCTCTTCAACGGCCCGACGGACATCGGCTGGGATGCCCAGGACAACATCTATGTGAGCGAGGGCTACGTCAACAACCGCATCGCCAAGTTCGACAAGAACGGCAACTGGGTCAAGACGTGGGGTCAGTACGGAGAGGGAGGCGAGCATGCCAACCTGAATCCCGGACATTTCCGGAACGTGCACACCATGCAGATTGACCGGCAGGGCAACATCTACGCGGGCGACCGCGGCAACCGGCGCATCCACGTGTTCGACAGCGACGGGCGATTTCTGCGGTTCCTCCATATGAACGTGCCGTATGACAAGGCACGTCATCCCGTGCTGGGAAACCTGCCCACCAACCGCCCGGACGAGACTGCGCCGTGGACGATGTGCATGACCAATGGGCCGACACAGTATCTGTTCGTCATGGACTCGGAGCCAGGCCGGCTCTACAAGATGACGCTCGACGGCAAGATCGTCGGCGTCTACGGCGAATCGGGGCGTCAGACCGGGCAATTCAACTGGCCGCACGGCCTCGCCTGCCCGTCCGAGAACGAGCTGTACGTGGCCGACATGAACAACTGGCGCATCGTCAAGCTGGTGACGAGCCAGCGCACCACGACGTCCAGCCGTTGACCTGGGGCCCCCAGAGTGGCTCTTGAAGCGGCCATGTCAGGTCATGGCCCTGCGGGATATCACCCCTCGACTTCGCTCGGGGTGTCCTGAGCGGTCGTCGAAGGACAAGGGCAGAGCCCGTGACTGGTTGTGCGGGCCCTCTGTCTACTTGCCCGATCTGCCGCTCCCAGTGGTAAGATTCGGCGGCATGACCCGGGTGGTCTCATCGTTACGGTTTGTTCATCCTCCGGTCCACAGCACACCAGGCAGGCACGTCGCAGACGTGCCGACAAGGGGGTATTCGCTATGAAGAAGATGGCTGCCGCAGTAGCGGCATTGACAGTCGTGCTCGTCATCGGCGGCTTCGCGCAGGCGCCACAGCAGAAAGGGGGCGGCGACATCACCGGCCCATACGATCTCGTGGCCGGCTGGCCGCAGAACTGGTGCGGTCAGGGGTTCCAGATCGGGTCCACGGCCGGCATCTGGGCCGAAACGCCGGATCGCGTGTACATCTTTGCCCGGGGGTGCCTCCCGGTGCTCGAGGAACCCGGTGCTCTGGTTCCGGAGCGCAACGCGTCGGGCTATGACTGGTCCCAGAAGGATCCCGCGCGGCATCCACGGAAGGATCACATCTTCAACATCGTCGATCGGAACGGCCGACTGGTGGAGTCGTGGGAGCAACACAACAATCTGTTCGTCCGGCCGCACCGCATCCTCGTGAGCCCGCACGATCCCGAGCGGCATGTCTGGCTGGTGGACGACGGCGCGCACGCCATCTTCAAGTTCACGCGCGACGGCAAGCTTGTACAGACGATCGGGACGCGCGGCGTTCCCGGCAATGACGAGACGCATTTCGCGCGTCCGACCGACATCGCCTGGCTGCCCGACGGCACATTCTTCGTGAGCGACGGGTACGTCAACACCCGCGTCGTGAAGTTCGACCGCACCGGCAAGTACCTCACGTCATGGGGCATGCGGGGCACCCCGCCCAACGAGACGCGCCCGTACTACATGAACACGGTGCACGCGATCGTGATTGACAAGAAGAACCGCCTCTATGTCAGCGACCGCGCGAACCACCGCGTGCAGATCTTCGACGAGAACGGCAAGTTCCTCGAGGCGTGGACCGGCGTGCCGCTGCCGTACTCGTTCCTCATGACCGACGATCAGCACCTCTGGTCGGCGTCGGGACAGACCTCGAAATTCACGAAGTACGACCTGAACGGACGCCTGCTCGCCGCGTGGGGGACGTTCGGGATCATCCCCGGCGGCTTCTGGGGCGTGCACCAGTTCCACGTGGACAGCGAGGGCAGCCTGTATACGGCAGACGTGCACGTCGGGCGGCCGCTGAAGTTCCGCCCGAAGGCCAATCTGTCCGCCGCCGAGCGTGTGCGCCTGATCGGTGCACCGACGCGCAACGTGCGGACGGTCACGACTTCGTCGAGCAACTAACCTGCCGACAGACCTGGGTCCGGCTTTGCCGGCCCCGGGTCTTTCATTCAGTGAAGATCTGCGATTGTTCGATTGGTGACTGTTGTCGAATGTCGATTGTCGATTTCGTTGAATCGAGTGGCCATTGAGTGCCGATCGGCTGAATCTCACGATCAATTCTGTAAGTCGTCCATCGACAATCTTCACCACTCTGCAATCGCGATCGATCGAAAATCTACATTAGAGTAACGGCTGATGTCGTTCGTTCGGTTGATCAGACCCGGTCTTGTCCTCGTGTGCGTCTGCGTCTTGCTGGGACCCTCGGTCCAGACGCAGTCCTCGCCGCGTCCGGCGTGGCTCGAGCCGTACAGCGACACGGCGACGCGCCTGATTCAGGCGGCCACCACTGACGACTTTGCGTGGCGACGCCTGGCCGAGCTCACCGACACATACGGTCATCGTCTGAGCGGCTCCGACAATCTGCAGCGCGCCATTGCGTGGTCGGTCGAGACGATGCGGCGCGACGGTCTGGACAACGTACGCACCGAACCCGTGATGGTGCCGCGCTGGGTGCGCGGCCGCGAGAGCGCCGAGATCATCCACCCGCCCTTGCACTCGCTTGGCGTGCTCGGCCTTGGCGGTTCGGTGGGCACGCCGGCGGGCGGCGTCGAGGCCGACGTCATCGCTGTCGGGTCGTTCGACGAGCTCCGGTCGCGGGCGGCCGACGTCCGGGGGCGCATCGTCCTGCTGAACGCCCCGTTCACAACCTACAGCGACACCGTCACGTACCGCACGAACGGCGCACGCGTGGCATCGCAGCTCGGCGCCATCGCGACGCTCGTGCGAGGTGTCGGACCGACCGGCCTTCGGACGCCGCACACCGGGAGCGTGCAGTACGGCATGGGTGTCACGCCGATTCCGGCCGCGTCGATTCCCGCCGAAGACGCCGATCGCATCGTGCGGCTCACTGCCCAGGGCGGCCGCGTGCGCGTCAGGCTCATGATGGAGGCCCGCACCGAGGCCGACGTGGAGTCGGCCAACGTGGTCGGCGAAGTCCGCGGACGCGAACGCCCGGAGGAGATCGTGCTCCTTGGCGGGCATCTCGATTCATGGGACGTCGGGACCGGCGCGTCCGACGATGCCGTCGGCTGCATCGTCACGTGGGAAGCGGCGCGCCTGCTGGTAAAGCTGGGCATCCGTCCGCGACGCACCGTCCGGATCGTGCTCTGGACCAACGAAGAGAACGGGCTTCGCGGCGCCACATCATACGCCGCCCGGCACGCCGCGCATGCCGGTAACCACGTGTTCGCCCTCGAATCCGACTCGGGAGTGTTCGAGCCGGCGAGTCTGGGCTTTTCGGGAAGCGCGGCCGCACGGAACCTCGTGCGGGACATCGGGGTGCTGCTCTCGCCGCTGGGCCTGTCCGACATCGTGGCTGGCGGCGGTGGCGCCGACATCGGCCCCATCGCGCAGGCCGGCAACGCCCCGATGATGGCCTACCTCGGGAACCCGGGGCGGTATTTTGCGATTCACCATACGCCCGCCGACACCGTGGAGCGCATCACGCCGCAGGAAGTCTCGAAGGCGGCGGCCGCCATTGCCGTGATGGCGTATGTGATCGCGGAGATGCCGGAGCGATTGCCGAGATAACCACGCAGGACACGAAGGTCTCGAAGGGCACGAATCGTACGTGGGGCGGGTCCTGCGAGCGATGGGAAGGTGCGCGAGCAGACCCGCCGCTACGCTCACCGGATCGTACGTAGACTCATGCGCTGCGCGGTGCCACCGCGGTGATTTCGCACATCACCTTCGCGCCGGGGATTCCAGTGCTCACCGCGCGCGTGGTCCGGCACGGGCGCCAGTCGCCCATGCGTTCCTGCATGGCCGCGACACCCTTGACTTCGCCGGTGCGCGCCATCAGGATGATGTGCTGCCATGTGATCCCGGCCGCCTTCAACATCCGCTCGATATTGGCGGCCATCATCGTTTCCTGTGTTGCGAGATCATCCGGCAGCGTGTAACTGCCGGGCGCCCAGGGATCGACGTCGAGCGGGTAGGCGGTGACGGCGGGGAAGTAGACCAGGTCGACGGCACTTGTGACCCTGATGGCCGGCGCCTGCGGCAACTCCTTCAACGTGACACCGGGGCGGTGAAAGACCGGCTCGATGCCGGCGACGGGGCCACGCGTGGCGACCTGCTTGTGCGGCGCAGTTGCCGTGATCTGGTAGAGCACGTCCGCGCCTGGCACACCGGTATCCTTCACCCGCAGGGTCGTGCTGCACGGTCTCCAGTCTCCGTACTGCGCGCCGAAGTTGATGCCCACACCGCCGGGAGCCGTGTAGTTCACGTTGAACACGATGTGCTCCCACGTGGCGCCGGCCGCCTTGAGCAGGCGATCCAGGTTCTCGGTGGCCATCTTGCCGCGTTCGGCCGGGTCCTGAGGTATCCGGAACGATCCGGGATTCCACGGGTCGACGTCAGGGGGATAGGCGCTGACGCCCGAAACGATCAGCAGGTCGAGCGCGGGGCCGATCTCGATGCCGGGCGCGAAGGCGGACCGATCGGTGACTTCAGGCCGAGGGAAGATCGCGTGCAGGCCCTTGAGTTTCGACTGGTGCAGTGATGCCTGTGCCATGGTGGTGCCTCGCGCCTTCATTGCAGATTTCTGATTCCTCGATTGACGAGTGTTGGCGATTGCAGAATGGCGACTGGTTGAACTGGCCCAATCTGAAATCATCAGTAGTCACCCGACGACGATGCGGGTGCCGGCGGGGGCGACCCACATGTCAATTTCCAGCCGGGCCTGTGGCGACGAGAGACCGCTGACCTCATAGATCGTCATGGCCGGCCACCAGTCCTTGAAATAGCTGCGCAGCACCTCCTCGATCTGTTTCGACTCCTCCATGCGCGTCTGGTACCGCGTCAGCTTGACGACGTTGCGCCAGCCGAGGCCCACCCAGTCGAGGATCTCCTTGTGATTGCGGATCGTGAGGCGGGTCTGCAGTCGGATGTCGTCGGGCTGCACGACCTCCTCGCGCGGGTCGTGTGGGTGCTTGTGATAGAGCTCCATGGCGGTGCCGCCGGCATGGGGGATGATGCCGTTGACCAGCGGCACGCGGACGAACATCACTCGGCCGTTCGCGCCTCTGACAGCACCGCTCTGGGCCGAGGCCTCAGCCGGCGGCGGCGTGAGCGTCGCCACGGTGCCGCCCGCCAGAGCCATGCCGCCGGCGCCAAGGACGCGCAGGAGGTCTCGTCGATCGATGAGCACGGCCATGCCTATCACCTCGGTGGCTGGGCAAGCGCTGGATCAGTTGCTGCGGTCGATTCGCCGGGTCCACGGCTCGATGAATCCTGGCTCGCCGCGGCACCCGGCCCACGTACGTCGGCAACGTCTACGGCTACCAGCTACCAGCTACCAGCTACCAGCTACCAGCGACCAACTACCAACTAGCGAAGCTCCGACAGCGTGACGTCGAGCAGGCGCGACTGGCGCGGGGCGCGCGCCCACTGCACGAGAATCGGGCTCTGATACGTGCCTTCAATCAGTCCGTTCGTGCCGTCGGGCCGCTCCGAGACGAGCAGGCTCACGGAGCGCCGCATCCGGAAGAAGCGCGCGGCCGGCACAGCCAGTGTCCGTGCCAGCAGTCGCTCCACGATTGAACCGCGGAGTCCCAACGTATCGAGACTCTTGTTGAGCACCCGCACGAAATCGTACTTGGCGTAGCCGAGCGTCTTTGCGGGAACCGCGCGCGGATTGGCCAGCGCGTGCCGGCTCTTCTCCGCGAAGAACCGAAGCGGGTTCCGCAGCACGTCCGCCAGGTCGTGCTTCATCAGGAGCGTTTCGTACTCGTTGACCGTCAACGCCGAGTGGCGCTCACAGGGATCGAGTACGATACGCAGACGTCCCTTGCCAACGCCGGCGCGCGCCACGAAATCGGAGAGCTGCTGGTAAATCCCGAGGCGCGGATCCTTCAAGTTCACCGAGTCGATCGGGTGCGCGGACACCGGTACCTCGATGCGCGTCGCAGTGACCACCCGTTCGTTGTGGAAGCCGATGAGGCGCGTCAGCCGCCTCCGCGGCTTCCCCTCAATCATCCCGTCGAGATCGACGAAGAACACGGACTCCCGGGGCCGGTTCGGATGGGTGACGCACGGGCGCAAGCCGCCCGTGATGAACGCCAGATGCGAATCGGCATTGCGCGGCTCCACCGCCCGCTGCTCGGGGTCGAGGTCGCGGCGGCGGTCCAGCCGGTCGTGCTCGTAGCCGGCCCCCTCGGGAAACAGGGCGCGAAACGCCTCGAGGTAGCTCGGGACCGATTCCGGGGTCAGGCGTGCCGCCAGGCTGCGGTCGAGAAAACCGGCCGTTGTATGCGACGACCAATAGAGGCAGTGTGAATAGGGGGCGAACGCCTCGTGTTCGGCCGCAAAATGGGAACGAAGCTCGACGACGTCGAATCGCGCCTTCGGGACAACTTCGAGCGTCAGATCGAGCGGCTGCGAGGCCTTGATTCTCTCAGGCACGCGAAAGTTTACAGTAGGGTAACACAGGTGGTGCACGTGTTCTGATGCGTTCAGGCCGATTCTTCTGGCGTCGTTTCGTCGTCGTTCTCGGGGTCCTCGCGGCGGCCGCGGGGCTGCTCGTGGCTGTCGTGCATGCACCGTTTGTCCGCGCCGCCGCGTTGCGCTACGCCGTAGCGACGGTCGAGGACCGCTATAGCCTGCGCCTCGAGGCAGCTCGACTCGACTACAACCTGGGGATGTTACGCGTCGGGCTGGCGAACCTTCGGGTGTCGGCACTGCACTCGCCGGGCGAACCGTTCGTCACCGCCGACTACCTCTCGGTCGTCCTGCCGTGGCGCACACTGTTCGGTGATGTCGCCATCGACGACATCAACGTCACGAACGCCCGCGTGCACGTGAGACGCAGAGAGAACGGTACGTCGAACCTCCCCCCCGCGTCGGACACCTCGGCGGGCGAGCCCTCACCGCTGCGCATTCGACGCGTGAGCGTGCCCCAACTGGTTGTCGATCTTCGCGACGAACAGGCGGCGAGGTTTCTGTGGGTGCCGTCAATCGCGCTGCTGCTCACGCCGGACGAGGGTTACGTGAGGCTCGGAAGAGATGCGGAGCTGAACACCGAGACGCAAATCACGACCATCACGCGGTTGAACGGCGACGCGTCATTCGACGGGCGTGCGCTGCATGTCGAGAATCTGCAGGTGCAGTCGGACGAAGGGTCCCTCGTCCTGGACGGATCGGTGACCCTGATTGCGCGCGAGCAGGCCATTGATGTCCGCGCACGTGGCACGATCGACGCGACGCGCGTGACGCGATGGGTCGTGACAAGCGGCGATCTGCCGCGGGGTGATGTGACGTTCGAAGCGGACACGACAGGCGTGTTCGACCGTCTGGATACGCGGTTGAGCGCGACGTCGACACGCCTCGCGTGGCAAGACCTCGAGGCCACCGATCTGACCGCTCGCGCGCACATCACCGCGGACGCCGCCGACATCGAAGCGCTGCGGTTCGGATTCTGGGGCGGCCGCGTGACGGCCGCCGCGACGCTGCCGTTCGATCCGGCCGCGAATCGACGGGTGAAGGCGTCGTGGACGGGCATCGACGCGGCCGCGGCTGTCATGACGCTGGCACCCGGAGCCCCAGTCGTGCCGTCGGGATCACTCTCCGGCGAGCTCAACGCCGACGGAATGGGTGCCGGCGCCGCCCGCTGGTCGGGCACCGCCCGCGTGGCCGTCGCGCCTGGGCGCAACGCGCCGGGGCGCGTGGCGGTGAACGGGAACGCCTCTCTGGCGCTTCGCGACGGGAGCTGGCAGCTCGACGGCCGTCACGTTGTCGGCGGCATCGCGCCGTTGACGCTCACGCTGCGCGGCAATGTGGACAACGCCGTCGAGGGTTCGATGCATGTCGGGGAAACCGACCTGCCCGGGCTCCTCGGCGTGCTGCGTACAACAGGCGTTGCCGACATCCAGAGCGACGCCATCGCGGCCGGAACGCTCGAAGGCGAGGTTCGTGTTTCCGGCAACCTCGAGGATCCCGCGGTCGAGGGGCGCGCCGTCGTCCGCAACGCGACGGGATCGCAGGTCGAGGCGCCGTTGCTGCAAGTGGATGTGTCGGGGCGGCCGTTGCAACCGCAGCTCGAATTCCGTGTCGAAGTCCCCGAGGCCGTCGCTGCGGACCAACCGTTGCGCGACATACAGACGACCGGCCGTTTCACCGACAGCCTGCTTGTCATTGACGGGTTGTCGGCGAGTCAGCCCTCCACCTCGGGGCGGCTGGTTGTCAGTGGCACGTACGACGTCGGAACTCGCCGCTACACGGCAACGCTTGAGGGGACGCAGTGGGTGCTGAACGCAACAACCGATCAGCCGGTGGCAGCGTCGCTCGATGTGCGCTTCATGGGCGAAGGCACTGTCGAGCAGCCGCGTGGGACCGGCGAGGTGACGGTGCGCGACGCGATGTGGCGCGACATCGCGCTCGGCCCGCTCGACGCCTCAGTCGAGCTCGACGGTGGGGTGGCCCGTATCGAGGCCCAGGCGCCGGAGTTTGCCACGAGCGCCAGCAGCCGGATCGAGCTCCGGTCGCCATATCAGACCAGCCTGGACGCCCGCGCGCAGATGTTGGATCTGACGCGCCTGCTGAAGGGCCTCGAGACGCCGGCGACCATCACTGGCGAGACGACGCTGAGGCTGCAGGGCGAATTGCCGCTCCAGGCTTGGCGCACCGGTTCGGCCACGCTCGATGTCAACTCACTCGAGGCCAGAGCAGGCGATCTGCCAGTGCGGGTGACAGGTCCAGCGCGTGTCCGGTACGACGCCGAGCGCGTTCATATCGATCGGCTGGACCTTGCTGCCGGTGAGATGGCGGTGTCCGCGTCCGGATCACTGCCCGTCTTCGATCCTGCGCCGGACACGCCTGGCGTCCTCCTCACAGTGACCGGCGATGTCGGCGAGGTGGTGCGTACAGCCACGGCGCTGGGATTGACGCAACTACCGCTGACCGGCGGCGACGGCCCGGTGGCGCTCCTCTCGCGCGTGACGGGCACGATTCAGCAGCCGGTCGTTGCCGCCGATCTGGAAGTTGGCCCGGCCTCTGTCGCAGTGAAGGAACTGCCAACGGTGACCGGACTTGTGGTCCGGGCGCACGCGGAGGATGGTGTGGTCGAGCTGCGAGAGGCAGCCGCGGAGTACGAAGGTGCGCAGTTGTCCGCAACCGGCAAAGCGCCGCTGTCGCTGTTCAGCGACCGGCTGGCCGCGGTCGCCGGCCCTGGTGCTTCCGGACCAGGCACAGGCCAGGCCGTGATCCACGCGCGCGCGACGAATCTGACGCCGGCCGTGCTGACGCCGTTCGTCGAGCCGGGTGCGGTCGGCGATCTCACAGGCTCGGTCGACCTCAGCCTCGATGCCGCAACTTCCACGTTGGAACTTGCCGATCTCACCGGCGAGCTGCGCATCGACCGCTTCGACCTCCGTGTGGCCGACGTGCCGGTGACCCAGCGTGTGCCCACGCGCATCGTTGCGCGCGATGGCTTTGCCCGGGTGGACGCATGGGAATGGACGGGACAAGGGACGTCGCTCACCG
>JBOGIR010000068.1:0-6543 GCA_050742335.1 Vicinamibacterales bacterium
GCCGGCGCGATGCGCGAGGTGATGGACGGGCGCGCTCCGTCTGTGTCGCTGGCGGCGCTGCTGTCGGCCCTCGTGATGAAAGGGGAGCGGCCGGCGGAGATCGTCGGGTTTGCGCGCACGATGCGCGAACACGCGGTCAAGCTGTCGGTGCCTGCCGGTGATGTGTTCGACACGTGCGGCACGGGCGGCGATCGGTCCGGCACGTTCAATATTTCGTCGGCGGCCGCGCTCGTGGTGGCGGCGTGCGGCGTCAAGGTGGCCAAGCACGGCAATCGATCGGTGTCGAGCCGCTGCGGCAGCGCCGACCTGTTCGAGCAGCTCGGCGTGAACATCGCGGCTCCCGCGCCTGTGGTGGAGCGGACGCTGCACGAAGCGAACATCGCGTTCTTCTTCGCGCCGACGTTTCATCCCTCGATGAAGCACGCAGCGCAGACGAGGCGCGAGCTGGGCATTCGGACGGCCTTCAATCTGCTCGGCCCGTTGACGAACCCGGCCGGGGCACGGCGGCAGATTGTGGGAGTGCCGCGCCCGGAGCTCGCCGACCTGGTGGCGCGTGCGCTGCTGATGCTCGGGTCGGAACGTGCCTGGGTGGTCCACGGCGTTGACGGCATCGATGAGATCTCCACCACCGGGTACACCAAGGTTCTGGAGTGCCGCGACGGCGCCGTGAACACGTTCTACGTTCATCCGGCCGAGTTCGGGATTCCGAAGGCGTCGCCGGCCGACCTGCAGGGTGGCGACGCCACGCACAACGCGTCGATTGTGCGACACATCCTCGACGGCAAGCAAAGTGCCGCTCGGGATGTGGTGCTGCTGAATGCCGGCGCCGCCCTGTTTGTCGCAGGGGCCGCCGCCAGCGTGCGCGAGGGGATCGCACGTGCGGCATCGACGCTCGACCAGGGCGCGGCGGCGGCCACGCTCGAGACGATGGTGCGCAGTTCGCGCGCGGAGGCGGTCGCGTGACGGCGGCTCCCGATCTCCTGCGGACGATCGTCGCGGCCACGCAGAGAGTGACGACGGTCAGGCGCGAGCGTGAACCGCGGGCCGCGCTGGAGGCACGGGCCGCCCTGGCGTCACCAGACGGTGCCCGGTTCGAGCAGGCCCTTGCCGCCGCCGGACGTGTGAACGTCATCGCGGAATGCAAGCGGCGGTCGCCGTCGAGAGGGGTGTTGAAGGGGGAGTACGATCCGGCGGCGATGGCGCGGCTCTACGAACGCGGTGGCGCCGTGGCGATTTCCGTGCTGACCGAGCCGGCGTTTTTCGACGGCTCACTGGCACACCTGCAGGCCGTCAGGGGCGCGGTATCGCTGCCGCTCCTGCGCAAGGACTTCGTGGTCGACGAGTATCAGCTGCTGGAGGCGCGGGCCGCCGGCGCCGACGCGGTGCTGCTCATTGTGGCGGCGCTCGACCAGCCGGATCTGGTGGTGCTCCAGGCGCGCGCCTCGGAGCTCGGGCTCGCGGCGCTGGTTGAAGTGCACGACGAGACGGAGCTGGCGCGAGCCGTCGATGCGGGCGCCCGGATCATCGGGGTCAACAACCGCAACCTGCGCACGCTGCAGGTGGACGTGGATGCGTCGTCTCGAGTCGCGGCGAGGATGCCGCGCGGGGTCGTCGCTGTGAGCGAGAGTGGTCTCCAGTCGCACACGGATCTCGAGCGGCTCGCGGCCGCCGGGTACAGCGCTTTTCTGATTGGCGAACGATTCATGACGGACGCGGATCCGGTCGCTGCGATCCAGACGTTGATTGGATCCCGGTTTTCGTGATGTTCGTCAAGATCTGCGGCATCACGCGGCTTGCCGACGCCCTCCATGCCGCCAGGCACGGGGCGGACGCGCTTGGGTTCGTCTTCTGGCGCGAGAGTCCGCGATACATCGAGCCGGCACGAGCCGCCGGGATCGTCGCGGCGCTGCCGCAGGGTGTCATGACCGTGGGCGTGTTCGTGAACGAGCCGGTTGACGCGATTCGAGAGGTCGTCGCGCAGACGGGCGTGTCAGCCGTGCAGCTCCACGGTGACGAGCCGGCGGAGTATGCGGCGGCGCTCGGCTGGCCGGTGTTGCGGGCGGTCAACCTCGACGAAGCCGAGCAGACGTGCCCGGCGTGGCCGGTGAATACGACGTTCCTCGTAGACACGGCCGATCGGTTGCGGCGCGGTGGGACCGGCCGCCTGGTCAACTGGGATCGCGCCGCGGCGCTCGCGCGGACGCAACGCATCGTGCTGGCGGGTGGTCTGACAGACGCCAATGTCGCGGACGCCATCGTCAAGGTCGGACCGTTCGGCGTGGACGTATCATCGGGCGTCGAAGACACGCCCGGTGTGAAGAACGCGGAGAAAGTGGCGCGCTTCCTGGAAAGCGCTCGGAGTGCCTTTGAGCAACGCGAAATCGGTCATCACTGAACGTCCGGTCTTTGGAAGACGCGATCCCGACGCGCGCGGCTATTTCGGCGCCTACGGCGGGCGCTTCGTGCCTGAGACGCTCGTCGCACCCATCGAGGAGCTGACGGCCGGCTATTTTGCCGCGCGT
The DNA here is from genome assembly GCA_050742335.1 of Vicinamibacterales bacterium. GTDB lineage: Bacteria > Acidobacteriota > Vicinamibacteria > Vicinamibacterales > UBA2999 > DATCJA01. Next base: position 2,523 of record JBOGIR010000068.1, read on the forward strand.
GCCGATGCGGCCTTCTGCGACGAGCTCGATGGGCTTTTGACGCATTACGCAGGGCGTCCCACGCCGCTGTATGAAACACGGCGACTGGCCGAAGTCGGCGGGGCCGCGGCTCGATACGAAAGACACTCGCCGCGGAACCCGCCCCACGTGCGGATCTTTCTCAAGCGTGAAGACCTCACCCACACGGGCGCCCACAAGATCAACAACGCGCTGGGGCAGGCGCTCCTCGCCCGGCGCATGGGGAAGACGCGTGTGGTCGCGGAGACCGGCGCCGGCCAGCACGGCGTGGCGACGGCCACCGCATGCGCGCTGCTCGGTCTGGAGTGCGACGTCTACATGGGTTCGGAGGACATGCGGCGTCAGGCGATCAACGTCGTCCGCATGGAGCTGCTCGGCGCCACGGTGCGCCGCGTCGATTCGGGGAGTCGCACGCTCAAGGACGCCATCAACGAGGCGATGCGCGACTGGGTGACCAACGTTGCGCACACGTATTACCTGCTGGGCTCGGCGCTCGGGCCCCATCCGTATCCGCTGATGGTGCGTGAATTCCAGTCGGTGATCGGTCGTGAAGCGCGCGCACAGATGCTCGCTCAGGTCGGACGCCTGCCCGACGTCGTTGTGGCGTGTGTTGGCGGGGGAAGCAATGCCATCGGGATTTTCGACGGCTTCATCGACGATCGCGATGTGCGATTGATCGGCGTGGAGGCGGGTGGCGAACGGATTGCGCCGGGGCGTCATGCCGCGCGGTTCGCTGGTGGTGCGACCGGTGTGCTGCACGGCACACGCACCTACGTGCTGCAGGACGCCGCTGGCAACATCGAGCTCACCCATTCAATCTCGGCCGGCCTCGACTACGCCGCGATCGGCCCCGAGCACGTGTGGCTGCGCGAGCGGGGCCGCACCGAGTACGTGCATGTCTCGGATGCGGAGGCGCTGGAGGGCTTTCAGGCGCTGGCGCGGTACGAGGGGATCCTTCCTGCGCTCGAATCGGCGCATGCCGTCGCCTATACCACGCAGCTCCTGCGCGAGGTCGCCGACGGCACGTGCATTCTCGTCAATCTGTCGGGGCGCGGCGACAAGGACGTGCAAACGGTGATGGAGGCCCTCCGATGAGCCTGGTGGGTCCCGCGCACGGCCGCCTCGCGGAGACGTTCGCCCGTATGCGCCACAGCGCCGACGGCCCTGGCCTCGTGACGTTCATCACGGCGGGCGACCCCGATCTGCCCAGGACGGAGGGGATCCTTCGCGCGCTGGAGCGCGGCGGCGCGGACGTGATCGAGGTGGGCGTGCCGTTTTCCGACCCGCTGGCCGACGGCCCTGTCATCCAGCGCGCCACCGAGCGCGCCCTGGCCGCCGGCGCCACACTCGCGGGCGTCCTCGACCTGATCGGCCGCCTGCGAGGGGATCTGCGAGCGCCGGTCGTGTTGTTCAGCTACGTGAACCCGATTCTGCGGCTTGGCGCCGAACGCTTTGCCGACCGGGCCCGGGACGCGGGCGTCGACGGCGTGCTGGTGCTCGACCTGCCGATTGAGGAGGCCGGCGAGTTCCGGGTTCTGATGGCGTCGCGGGGGATTGATACAATCCTCCTGCTCAGTCCGACGACGACCGACGACCGCCTGCGAAGGGCCGCCTCGCTCGGCAGCGGGTTTCTGTATGCGATCTCGCGGCTCGGCGTGACCGGCGCGCGCGACGCGATCGCCGAAGGCGCCGAGGAGATGGTCCGCAGGATCCGGGCCCACAGTCCTCTCCCCATCGCCCTCGGGTTCGGCATCTCCAAACCGGAGCACGTGCGGGAAGTGGGGAAGTGGGCCGACGCCGCCGTTGTCGGAAGTGCCCTGGTGAGTGTGATTGCCGAAGCCGGCGCGTCACGTGATCTCAATACGCGCGTAGAGGAGTATGTGCGGTGGCTGAAGTCCTGACGAGTATCGAAGAGCTGCGCGGCCGGATCGACGTGATTGACGATCAGCTCGTACGGCTGCTCAACGTACGCGTGGCCTGCGCCGTGGAGGTCGGCAAGCTGAAGCACGAGGCCGGCTTGCCCATCTACCAGCCCGAACGCGAAGCGCAGGTGTTGAACAGCGTCAGGACGGCGGCCACCGAGCTGGCGGGACCACTGACGGCGGAAGCGGTGGTGCGAATTTTCGAGCGGATCATCGACGAGGCACGCCGAGCGGAACGGGCGGCCAGCCGGAGCGGTGAAGAACCTCAGCCGTCGCTGGACGAGTGACACCTGAGGGTACGTAGTGTCCGGCTTTAGCCGGACCTGTGACGGCTTGGAAGCGGCAAACAGCAGGGAGTTGGAGAACGTCATGGTCGTAGTCATGGAAGAACGGGCGAGCGAGACGCAGATCGATGCGGTGATTGCGCGTCTCATCGAACTGGGCATGGACGTGCACCGATCGTCGGGCGCCACACGCACGGTCCTCGGGGTCGTGGGTGCCGGCAAGGTCGAGAAGGAAATGATCGAGATTCTCGACGGCGTCCACGAGGTGCTGCGCATTTCCGAGCCGTACAAGCGCGCGAGCCGCAGCTACAAGCCCGAAGACACGGTCGTCACCATCGACGATGTGCGCATAGGTGGCGACGAAGTGATCGTGATGGCCGGGCCGTGCTCCGCGGAAACCGACGAGCAGTGCATGGCGACGGCGGTCGCCGTGAAGCGGGCCGGCGCCAAGGTTCTGCGTGGCGGCGCGTTCAAGCCGCGAAGCTCCCCGTACAGCTTCCAGGGTCACGGTGAGGCCGGGCTGCAGATGCTGAGGCGCGCGGCCGACGCCCACAACCTGAAGCTGGTGTCCGAGGTGATGGACGTCAGTCAGATCGACCTGGTGGCCAAGTACTGCGACATGTTCCAGGTCGGCGCGCGCAACATGCAGAATTACACGCTGCTGCGCGAGCTGGGCCACGCGCGCAAGCCCGTGCTGCTCAAGCGGGGCATTTCAGCGACCATCGAGGAATGGCTGCTGTCGGCCGAGTACATCCTGTCGGGCGGCAACAACGACGTGATCCTGTGCGAGCGCGGCATTCGCACGTTCGAGACCGCCACGCGCAACACGTTCGATATTTCCGCCATGCCGGTCGTCAAGAAGTTGAGCCATCTGCCGATCATCGCGGACCCGAGCCACGGTGCAGGCCGCCGCGACATGGTGGCGCAGCTGGCGCGCGCCGCCGTGGCGGTGGGCGCCGACGGGCTGATCATCGAAGTCCACAACGATCCCGACCGTGCCCTGAGCGACGGCGCACAGTCGATGTTCCCCGCGCAGTTCGACCGGCTCATGGCCGAACTGCGGATCATCGCGCCGGCGATCGGCCGCAGCATCTGCCTCGAGGCGATGGCGCGCCGCGGATGGGCCAGATAGTAGGCAGTAGGCGATAGACAGTAGGCAGTAGGCGGTAGGCAATGAATGCCTGGTTCCTGGTTCTTGGACCGCTATACGGCCTCGAACGCGAATCTTGTACTCGTTGTGAATCCGTATAGCGGTCCCAGGCGCGCGGAGCGCGCCAGGAAGATACTGCCAACCAGCCAAGGGCATTCCTCATCGGGATATCAAGGGCAGCGCCCTTGGCTGGTTGGAGTTGGTGCGTGGTGCTTCGCGGTTCGTGGCGTCTTGCTACTTACGTACGGACTATGACCGTCCGGTCAACTGCCTACTGCCTACTGCCTACTGCTTACCGCCTACTGCTTACCGCCTACTGACAGAGTTCTCCACGTGTCATCCGATTCCCCCATCTTTCCGAAGATCGCGGTCGTCGGCCTCGGGCTGATCGGCGGGTCGATCGCGTTTGCGGCCCGGCGCAGCTGGCCGGCGACCCATGTGCTGGCGATCGACCGCGAGGCCGTACTGCGCGAGGCGCTGGCCCGGCGCGCGATTGACGCCACGGCGTCCGACCTGTCGGCCGTGGCCAATGCGGATCTGGTGGTACTGGCGGCGCCGGTGCGGCAGAATCTCTCGCTGCTGCGGCAGGTTGCCGCGCACGTGTCGGCGGCCGCCGTGGTCACCGACGTCGGCGGCACGAAGCGGTC
>JBOGIR010000069.1:0-5098 GCA_050742335.1 Vicinamibacterales bacterium
TCTCCGGGCTCGTGGACCGGCCGTTGTCGCTGTCGCTGGATGAGCTGCGGAAGATACGCAGCACGGAGCTCGTCTTCGGCTTCGAGTGCTCGGGCAATCGGCGCCCCCTCCAGGGGCTGTCGAGCAACGGACGCTGGACCGGCGTCCCGCTGCGCGCCGTGCTGGATCAGGCCGGCGTCAAGGCCGAGGCACGAGAGTTCGTCTTCTTTGGCGCCGATCACGGCGACGAGGAAGTAGATTTCCGCGGAACGGTCACGAAGGTCGATCAGCAGTTCGGCCGCAGCCTGTCGCGCGAGAAGGCGTTGTCGCCCGAGCCGGTGCTGGCGTACGCGCTGAACGGCGAGCCATTGACGAAACACCAGGGCTTCCCGCTGCGGCTGCTCGTCCCGGGTTGGTACGGCGTGGCCAACGTGAAATTCCTCTCCGAGATCCACGTGCAGGAAGATCAATATCTCGGCAAGTACCAGGCTCGCTGGTATCGCACGTTGCGGGGCGAGCTGGTGAACGGCGAGGTCAAGTGGAAGGAGACCGCGGTCACCCACATGCAGTTGAAGTCGTTCATCGCGCGTGTCACGCGCGACGGCAGCCGCCACAACGTATTCGGTGTCGTGCTGAACGACGGGACGCCGATCCGATCGGTTGAAGTTCGCGTGGACGAGGGCCCGTGGCAGCCGGCGACGCTGGACGGGTCGACGAAGGAAAAATATTCCTGGAAGCTGTTCAACTACGCGTGGAGCGGCGCGACGCCGGGTGAACACACGCTCGTCTCGCGGGTGACCGACGTCACCGGGAAGGTCCAGCCCACGACAGAGGATCTGGCCAACAAGAAGACGTTCCTCGAGGACAATTCGCAGTATCCGCGGAAGGTGATGATTTCCTAGTCCGTTTGTCACTTCGACAGGCCACGGAGTCACTTGCGAGGTGTGGGTATGTCCTCGTTTGCCTCGCAGCCGGTTTGGCACATTCTTTCCGGACGCTGAGTTCCCTCCGGCCTCATCCAGGAGATCTCCGTGAAGGTGCCGCTTCTGACCGCCTTGTTCATCGCAGGGATGGTGGTCGTACCGCTTGCCCAACAACAGCAAGGCCCGCCGATGCGCAGCATCACCCGCATCACCGGCGACCTCTACCGTGTCCAGAACAACGACCACTACACGGTATTCCTCGTCACGCCGGCCGGAATCATCCTGGCCGATCCGATCAACGTCGAGGCGGCGGCCTGGATCAAGGCGCAGTTGACCGAACGCTTTCCGCAGGCGCCGGTTCGATACGTGCTCTACAGCCACCATCATCAGGATCACGCCTCCGGCGCCGCGGTCTTCAACGACACCGCAGAGATCGTGGCCCACGAGAATTTCGTCGCAGCGCTGAAGACGGCGGCCGGTGTGAGCGCCGCGACGGCCAAGCGATACGCCCCGGTCGTCCCGCCTGAATCCACCTACAGCGGGCGCCGCACGATTACGCTCGGCGGCAAGACCGTCCAGATGATGCACCCGGGACGCACGGGCCACGCCCCGGACCTGACGGTGCTGCACTTTCCGTCAGAGCGCGTCGTGTTCGGCGTAGACTTCATGGCTGTCGGCATGGTGCCTGGCTCGAATACGTTGGCCAACGGCGCGCCCGCCGCGGAATATGTCGCCGCCGTCAGGGGAGTGGAGGCGCTCGACTTCGATATCGCCGCGCCCGGACACGGTCCGATGGGCAAGAAGGGCGACATCGTCGCGCATCGGCAGTATTTCGAGCGCATTGCCGCCCGCGTGGCGGCGGGGATCGCCGCTGGACGAACGGTCGAGCAGTTGCAGGCCGCCAGGATCATGGACGAGTACCGAGACTGGATCGAGTACGACGAAGACAACGACATCAACATTACCAACGTGTACAAGACGCTGAGCGCGCCACAGCCTTAACTTCTCCGTGCCTCTGTGTCTCCGTGGCCCGTGAAATATGTCAGCGCAATTACGAAACGCCGCACTAAACGATCGCGGAAACACTCACAGGAGGTGCCAGATGCGCGCCATTCGGATCGGACTCTACGGGGTTGTGATGTTCGTGCTCGGCGTCGTTGTCGCGGTCGGGCAGCAGGGAGGGCGCGGCGCTCCCGCCCCGTCGCTCACCGGCTTGCCGCTCCGCCTGCCGGCGCCCACCGACAAGACGGTTGACTACACGGCCGCCACGGTCAATGCCGGCTTCAAGGAGATGCAGCAAAAGAAGCTGGAGACGTATCGCATCCTCGAGGGCGGCGTCTTCAACTTCAACATGCGCCGCGAGACGGCCGCGGAGGAAGGCGCCGGGACCCACGGCAAGAAGGCAGACCTCTATCTCATCAAGTCGGGCGAGGCGACGCTCACCACCGACGGCCAGCTGATCGATCCCAAACCACCCGGCGGAGCCGAAGGCGACGTGGACGGCACCGGCATTCGCAACGGGAAGTCGCGCACGGTGAGAACCGGCGACGTGATCTTCATTCCCCCGGGCGTGCCACATCAAATCACGGCCGTCAACGGCGAGGTGCAGTTCCTCCTGTTCCGCTGGGATACCCGATAGGACCGATGAGAACGTTGGCTCATCCCTATCGGGCAGTGCGGGACGGTATGTCCGCAGCAAAACCGTAGTCATCGCGAAGCTGGCATGCCCCGATCGGTCGGCGGCGAAGGCTGAGGATGCGGCAATTGAGCCGGTTTTGCGGAGGACATACCGTCCCGCGCTGCCACCCGTTCGCTGTAGGATCTGACGCATGTGGCGTCTGACGAGTGCACTCGCGGTTGGTCTGGCGTGCGTGGTCGTCCTGGCACAGGCGCAGCAGGCACCTGAGGTCTCAAGGCCGGACACGACGGAGGTCCGGCTTAAGCCGGACACTACGTACGCCAGTATCACACCGGCGCCCGCGTTCGCGGGCCGAGACTTGACAACTTTCCCCACCAGCGGGTGGCCGACGAACGGCGGCGACATCTATAACCGCCGCTACTCGCCGCTCACGCAGATCACTCGCGACAACGTGGCGCAGCTCAAGGCGGTGTGGCGCACACGGCTCGGCGGCTCCGGTCTGGGCACGAAGTATTCGGGCGAGGCCTCGCCCCTCGTCCACGAAGGCGTCGTCTACGTGATCACCGGCGCCGACGATGTGTTTGCCATCAGCGTCGAGTCGGGTGAGATCCTTTGGACGTACAAGGCGAACCTCGACGAGAAGATCACCGTCGTCTGCTGTGGATGGACGAGCCGCGGCGTCAGTCTGGGCGACGGCAAGGTGTACGTGGGACAGTTGGACGGGAAACTCGTGGCGCTCGATCAGCGCGCCGGCACTGTGGCCTGGTCGGTGCAGGCGGAACGGTGGCAGGAAGGGTTCAGCATCACGAGCGCGCCGCTCTATTACGACGGGCTCGTCATCACCGGTTTCGCCGGCGCCGAGTACGGCATCCGCGGCCGCGTAAAGGCGTACAACGCGAGGAACGGTTTGCTCGCGTGGACGTTCTACACGATTCCCGGTCCCGGCGAGGTGGGCCACGAGACCTGGCCGAAAGACAACGACGTGTGGCAGCACGGCGGCGCATCCGTGTGGCAAACGCCGGCCCTCGATCCGGAACTCGGCCTCCTGTACTTCTCCACCGGTAATCCCGGTCCCGACTTCAACGGCGCCGTCCGCGCGGGTGACAATCTCTTCTCCGCCTCCATCGTCGCGGTCGACGCAAAGACGGGCAGGTACCGCTGGCACTTCCAGCAGGTGCATCACGACATCTGGGACTACGACGCGCCAAGCCCCGTGGTGCTTTTCGACATCGAGGTCGGCGGGCGGATGCGCAAGGCGCTCGCGCAGCCGAGCAAGACCGGATGGGTCTATATCCTGGACCGTACGAACGGACGGCCGCTCATCGGCATCGAAGAGCGGCCCGTGCCGCAGGAGCCGCGACAGGCCACCGCGCGCACGCAGCCGTTTCCCGTGGGCGACGCGTTCGTGCCGCAGTCGCTGACCATCCCGCCCGAAGGGTTCCAACTCGTGAATCAGGGACGCATCTTTACGCCCTTCTGGACCGATCCGATCGTCGCCAAGCCGGGACAAGGCGGCGGCGCCAACTGGCCGCCCAGCTCCTACGACCCGCGCAGCGGCTATTTGTACGTGTGCGCGTCTGACCGCACCGGCGTCTTCAAGGGCGGCGACAGCGACTTCGAGATTCCGATGGACGGCGCGCGCTACATCGGTGGCGTGTTCGGCTCCGTCGCGTGGGGCATCACCGGCGTCCTCTCGGCGCTCGACATGCGCACCAACACGCTGGTCTGGCAGCAGCAGTGGCCGGAGCGCTGCTACAGCGGATCGGTTGTGACGGCGGGAGGACTGCTGTTCATCGGCCGGGGCGACGGGCGGTTCACCGCGCTCGACTCGAGGACGGGCATGCGGCTCTGGCAGTTCCAGACAGGCGCCGGCGTGAACTCGCCCGCCAGCGTCTTCGAGCACCGCGGCCAGCAGTACGTCGTCGTCTACTCTGGAGGGAGTCTCTTCGCCAACGCGCCCCGCGGCGACAGCGTGTGGCTGTTCTCGCTGCAGGGGAAGATGGAGGCGGTGGCAACGCAATAGGGTCCGATCACGGGCCACAGAGACACTGAGACACAGAGAAATTCGGCTACTCCTTTTTTTGAAATTGACAGGGGTTCCTGTCGCCCCTAGGATCACGCCACTTCATTCTCGCCCGTTGTCCTGACCGACCCTTGCTAGCCGCTACGACGTTGGCGGCGTCCCTAGCGCTGCAGTCGCGCTGGGTGTTCTGGCGGAGCCGATCGTCGACCGCACTCGTAACCGAGAGGAGGTCGCAATGAGATCGAGCCAAGATGACGCAGACGCCGGATGCGGCCGATCCGAGGCCGGCCTACAGCTACAAGCGGATCGCGAACTGGGACGGCGCGCGGCTGGTGCTGCGCACCATCCACGGCCTCATCAACATCCGCGAGGTGTGGGTGCTCGACGGGAACACCCTGCGGGTGCAGCGCGCGGCGCAGACGCCGGGCGGCGCCGAGTCCGCCACGCGCAATCTGGTTTACAACAAAGGGTCGTAGCCGGCAATCTGGTCTGCCGTAGGGCGGGCCTTTCCGGCCCGCCGGCGCGGCGTAAAGC
>JBOGIR010000070.1:0-6560 GCA_050742335.1 Vicinamibacterales bacterium
CGCTGCTGGCCAACAACTCGCCGTTCGACCGCTACATGCGCGGCGACCGCAGCGCCATGACGGAGCAACAGGTCAGGGGAATGCAGCGCTTCGAGGAGATCGGGTGCATCAGGTGCCACAACGGGCCCATGTTCTCCGATTACAAACTGCATGTCATGGGCGTGCCCAACAACCCCGCTCTGCCCGCCTCCGACGGAGGCGCGCAGAACCCTCCTTGCCCGGCAGCTCCTCAGGAGCCGCGTACTGCAGCGTCCCGAGCAGGGTGCGACAGCTATGCGTTTCGCACGCCGTCGCTGCGAAACGTCGAATTTACCTTCCCATACGGGCACAATGGCACGTTCCGGACGCTGCGCGCCGTCGTGGGGTTCTATGAATCCACCAGCGCCGGGAGCTCCCGGAACCCGAACGTCAGCTACGAGCAGCTCGATCCGCGGCTTCGCGAGTTGCAGAACGTGGACGAAGAAGACGTGGATCTGATCGAGTTTTTACATGCTCTGAGCGATGGCTCGTTCGACCGGACGATTCCCGAGCGCGTACCGAGCGGCCTGCCCGTCGGCGGAAGAATTCGATAGAGCAGAGTACGCGCCGTCATGGGTATCTGCTACTGGCTTTTCGACACCCAAATTTGCGGCATAGCGATTGGAGGACTCACATGAAACCGATTTCTCTGTTTGTACTCGGCGTAATGGCGGTTGCGATGAGCGCGCCGGCGCAGGCGCAGGTCTACGAGGCGCGTCGCCGGACCGAGACGACAGACCCCATCCAAAAGCCGTTGCTCGCCGCTCCGAACGAGGCTATGGCCAGGGACGCCACGGTCATTAAGTGGATTCGGAATCCGAATGCGGGCGAAGGGGTCACGGCTGCCGACTTTACGTTTGAAGTTTTGAGGAGCGGCCCCAGCCGTATGGTCTGCTACGACCTGTCCGGCTGGCCCGGAGAGGAGCCGTGGTCGGTGGAGTGCACCAGCAGCGAGGCCAACCTGCCGCGCATCGCGCAGAATCGAGCGTTCGCGGAGAGGGGGAGCAAGGCCACGCCAACGCTGGCAGGTGGCAGGCCTGTCTTGTCGAGCAGCGGCACCGGAGGGATTAGGGAGCTGGTTGTGGCCGCCGGGAAAGACAAAACGCGTGTGCTGTCCGAAGTCGGGACCATGTGGTATAACCTCCGGGGCTCCAGCCAGGACACCGCCATCTGGCACACGTTTATCGGCATGCCGAACCTCAAGGGGGCGCAAGTCGGACTGCCGGAGGTTGGCGACGCAGGCGGCGCCTGGCTGATGTTTGCGGGCACGCCGGAAGCCCACATCATGTTGCCGGGCCGATAACCGGCAGAGAGTTTCTCGGCCTCGGGGTTTTCGACCACGAATCAGGGGGAGGTGTGGTGTGACACCTTCCCCCGATTTCCCACAGGTTGCGAAATGTCTTCGCTTTGCGTGAGCTTTATGAAATATCTACTGACATGTCTTCTTGCCTCCGCTCTTCTTGTCTCCGCCACGATGTTTGCAGCCCAGAGCAGACAGACTTTCTCAGGCACGATCACCGATGACCAGTGCCCCGGAGCCGATCATTCCGGAATGCGGATGGGGCCGACGGACGCCGAGTGCGTGCTGGCCTGCATCCGCGCCCATGGCGCCTCCTACGTTCTGTATGACGGCAAAGACGTCTATGAGCTGAGCGATCAGGAGAAGCCGAAAGAGTTCGCAGGAAAGAGAGTTACGGTCACAGGCACGCTGGACGGAAAAACCAAGACGATCCAGGTAGATTCAATCACAGCAGCGAGATGAGCCGCACGTAGCGCCGATCTCTGGCCGGCTCCTTCGGTAGCCCGCAAGTCCGAACATACGGCATTAGACCGGTCTGCATAACACGTCTCCAGCCCGCCGCATATCGCGGCCAGGGCGGACAGGGTTTGGAGAGGACCAGGCGTCGTTCGCGGCGCGCGGCTCAAGCTGTACCCCGTCCAAACGAAATGGCGGGCGTACGAGAAACACTTGATTTCCGCACGCCCGAATCGGCGGCGCTCGATCGTGTGAAGTCAGTCAGATACATCCGTCGATTCCGACGGGTTTTTCGCACGCGCTTGGAAAGCCGCTCTCGCTGTCGCGACCCCGACGCCAACCACTCGGCCGACGTCGCGCCAGGATCGGCCTTCGGCCCGGAGTGCGGCGACTTGAGCACCATCGACGTCTCGACGCGGTCGGCCGAGTCGTTGTCCGCGCGCACGCGCCGCCGCGATGCCGGAGCGAACGCGGTCGCGAATCAGTTCTCGTTCAAATTCCGCGATGCTGGCGAAAATCCCGAACACGAGCCGGCCGTTTGGCGTGGACGTGTCCACGCCTTCATGCAACGAGACGAACTGAATCCCGAGCGCGTCGAATTCACCGAGCGCATTTACAAGCAGGGAAAGACTTCGCGCGAAGCGGTCAAAGCGGTAGACAATGACCGCATCGAAGCGTCTTTTACGGCAGCCGGCGAGGAGTTGATCGAGTTGCGGCCGCCGCACTTTCGCTCCGCTGATGCCGACGTCCGTGAACTCTGCCGAGATGTCCCAACCGCGCCGCTGGCAATACTCTCGCAGCTCGCGAAGCTGCACGGTCGGGTCCTGGCCGGCGTGGGTGCTGACGCGGGCGTAGAGCGCCGCTCTCATCTGACGCCGCCTTCCTCGTGCGTCCGGCGACGCAGCCAATCGAGACGGTCCACACCTCGTTGACTCAGTCGATAGAGCAGTAGACCACGGCGATCGAGTGTGCGGTCGAGGAGTTTCCAACGATGCAAACGCAACAAGTACGAATACGCGGCGCGCACAGGATAAAAGCTCGCGAGCACCGCCCACGCTGGCGGCGACAGCCAGCCGCGATTTTCAAACACGGTGAGCGCACGAAGTTTCAGCAAATTGTATTTGCCGGGCATTGATTGAAATCTCTGCGCACAAAAGCGAACGAAATGTGCGCCCGACAATCTCGCGTGAAATCAGGAATCGCAAAGTGCTAGCGTTTGCTGTTCCACAGACTTCCGGGATCGCTTTGTTCATTTGTTGAATCGTCTGTGCGTTCGCGCGAACGAGTAGCTTCGCGTTTTAGCAAGCGCGGTGACGGTGGGACGATCGTGCGTTCGATGACGCTCCACGTGAAGCTATCGTGCAACCCCAATCCAGCAACTTGTTCGGCAACGTCACGCCCGCAGCGCTCGGCGATCGCATCCAGATCCCTCGGCTCGGTCTGAGAGAAGAAGACGAAGATGTCTGTCGCGCTGGTGAGCGAGCGAGAGACTTCCCCGGCTCGCTGAGCGGTCCATAACAGGTCGATGCCGCGATGTCGGCCCGTGCGAACGATCTTGCCGAAAATAGGCGACAGATAATTGGCCCGGCAGACGAGCGGCGCCTCCTCGATGACGAGCAAGATCGGCCCGTAGTCGAGCACAAGTTCGCACACGGGCTCGAACTCATGCTCTAGATCGTCGGGGACGATAGCGCAGGCAAAGGTCTTCAGCCGACGCTCAGACACCTCATTGAAGTAGTCGTACAGATCGTCGCCGACGCCCTCGAAGTGGTCGGGTAGAAGGTCGATAAAGTCGGCCATCGGGTCCCACGCGAGGATTCGCGGCGCGTATTTCAGGAGAAGCGCGGCACGCGTGCTCTTGCCGGACCCTTTGCGTCCCACGATTCCGACAATCTGATTTTGAAAGTCGCTCATGGCAGCGGACTCCAGGGTGAAACGAGCGGTGTTGGTACTGCGATTGGTGACAGAAGCGCCGTCGGCGCCCCTCGTTTCCGCACCAAGAGCCAGAAGACCAGACTGAGGCCCGCGATGACCGCAAACGTCAACAGCGGATCCCACGTCGGCAGGGCGATGTCGTTGTCTCGTGTTCGCTGGTTCATGGCGTTTGCCCTCTCAAGTCTTGAACAGGTGCGAGTCGTCTGCCTGATACTGGAGCACTCGCCGCGCCTCGTCGCGATGCTCGCGTAAGAAGGTGATTTCATCAGCGGTAATCTGACCTGGTGGTCTGATGCAGATCCGCCCATCGGCAAGCAACTCGCAGGTGCAACCTCGCGCCTCGATGTCGAGCAGCTTCGCCAAGACGGCGCAATTCGCCGTGAAGCCATCGCGGAACGTGATGAGCGTCGGCGCCTCAGATGATGTCGCCGCCAAGGTTGCTGTCCGTTTCATTGCGTGCCACCGGAGATGGAGGCAGAAGGACACCGTCACCACCGTCACCACCGTCACCGGGCCTGGCTCCATTGGCGGAATCGGGTGACGGTTGGGTGACGATTGGGCGACCGTGAAACTGAGCAGCGTCACCCTGTTCAGCCCGTGGAAGTGGACTCGGTGACGATGGTGACGGTGGTGACGGTCGATTCACACCACCGCAATCGATGGTGATGAGCCGGCGCCCCGTATGCGCTTCTCGCGTCGTCTCAATGACGATTCCAATGCGGCGTAGCTGGGGCGCCAAGCGCCTTAGCGCCGCCGAAAGTCCACGGGGTGATTCCGGCCAGCCCCGGCGACGCTCTCCTGGACTGAGCCGCGCGAGCAGGTCGCTTGCGGTCCCATCCCACGGAAGGGGCAACGCCCGGATCGCCGTTGCTAACAGGTCGCCGTCGAGCGTCGCCTCAATCGCGGTCTGCCGACTCTCGCGGTAGGCCCGTAGCACGTCCCCATCCGCCCATCCGCACGCGGGTTCAGCGGCGGTTGACCAACGCGCCCAATCCGCCATGCGTGGCAGCGCCGCAGGTTGGACAGTCGGGAACCGACGAACCGCCATCGCGACTGCGTCGAGCAAGCCCCCCAATATGCGAGGTGCCGCGGCGTTGAATGCACGCCACACTTCGGTCTCGGGCCTTCGATCTGGATCGGCGATCGGCGGCAACGTGATACTGATAGCCCGATCCTGCAAATCACCGCGTTGCACGATGTCGGTAATACCGTTGAGCAAGACCGGCCGGATCGCCTCGATGATGTGCTCATCGCCATCGGTGTAGAGCTGCCGCGTGGCGAGGGCGCCGCCCGTCGAGAGGCGACAGAGCGCGTCGGAGAGCCACGGTGGCAAATGGGACACGTTATCAAGCGAGACAATCCAGCCGTTCGACGCAGCAATCATGAGATCGCGCACTTCGCGCGGCTCCGCGCGCAACTCGGCGACTGAGGGATCGATGAGGCGGCGAAGCATCCGCGCGGCCGTACTCTTGGCGGAGCCCTGCTCGCCGCAGAGGTCGAGTACGGGATAGGGGCCAGTCGGAAGTAGCGTGCCGATCAGCCACGCGACGACCAGACGATAGTCGTCCTCGTCGGCGATATGCAGCAGCTCGCGCAGCGCGTCAATCGAGCCGCCGGCTTCTGGTACCGGGAGAGGCAACAAGCCGCGCGGCCGGCGCAGCCGCACGGGCGGATCAGTGATAAGCCGCCAACCGGTCGCAGTGATTTCGATGAATTGCCAGTCCGACTGACCGAGGTCGAAATAGATCGCCTCACCCTGGCCGGCGACGCGCACGGATACGGCGTACTCAGTGCCATCATAACGAGCCATTCCCGACAGAGTAGTGACGGCGTCCGCGATCGGTTGGCTGCCGACAGTGCGTCCTGTCTTGATGTGGTGCAACCGACTGAGCCAGTCACGGAGCGCGCGGCTGTTCAGCGCGTGGCGCTCGCGATGTGCCGCCACGCGAATCGTCGCATACGGCTCGCCCGCGGGTGTGTGCCACAGCTCGATGCCACTGTTCTGCGCGAGATCGACGAGCCGAGTCGCCAACGACATACGAGGCGACGATTCAGCGGTCGCGTCGTTGATCGGGCTTGCGCCATCGAGCAGGGCGAGCAACGCCGCGTCACCATGCTTGGCGCGGTAATCATCCGGTCCGTTGACATCGGGCTCGATTCGCAGCTCCGCAATCCGCACGCCGGCGCCCCGGCGAGCGAGATCCTGTGCGAGTGCTCTGCGCGCCGCGCGCACTTTTGGGTTTGTGGCCGCGTTTGCATCGAACACAATCACGACGTCCCGCGCGGTCCACGTTATGCGCGCGAGGTCTGGAAGCGGTCCCTTTTCGTTCACGCGCGCGCCAGCAGGGTCCGTCGTCTTGCCCACCACGCCGCGCCAGCTCCAACAACCTCCTGTTGCGATCGCAAGGACGCGGCGGCCAGCGCGCGTCGCGGCGGCAGTGACGACGAGCGCGGACTTTTCGGCCTCTACGAAGACAACCGACGCGGAAGTGTCGGGGAGCAATGGTCCGGCGCCCGGCGCGAAATAGAGGTGACGCCGATCCGGCGGACCGATGTACTTAGCAATCGGTGTCCCGCTCGAATCCAGCTCCGGATGGTCGCGTCGCACGCGTCCTCCCCGAACGCTGCCGCGTTCTGGATCAAGATTGGGATAGTAGACGCCTTCGAGATGATCACTCCGGTAACGGATCCCGATGTCCTCGCGCGCCTCGTCGTGCGCTACGCGACGGACCTGCGCCGCATCGAGCAGCTCGGGCGGAATGCCGAGTCGCTCGAACATTTCCAGATCCGCCGGCCTCAAGTCGTGGCCGGTGCTCGTCGCAGAGCGCTGCTCCATAACGGCCTATTTGTG